>CAZTIQ010000039.1:6850-9430 GCA_964613735.1 uncultured Planctomycetia bacterium
AGAAGCTCGTAATACGCCATTGGATGCGCACATGCAGGGCATTCTCCTGGCGCGGCTTTGCCCTCGTGCACATATCCACAATTACGGCATCTCCATTTGACTACCTTGTCCTTTTTGAACACTGTGCCGTCTTTTATATTATTAAGAAGTTTTCTGTATCTTTTTTCATGCTCTTCCTCGACCTCTGCTATTTCTTTAAACTGTCTTGCAGCCTCTTCAAATCCTTCTTTTCGCGCTGTATCTTCTGCTTCTTTGTATAGCTTTGTCCACTCTAAGTTTTCTCCAGATGCAGACCCTTCTAAATTCTGAGCAGTCTCTCCTATTACGCCGGCTGGATACGCTGCTGTGATCTCTACTTCTCCGCCTTCAAGCAGCTTAAAAAATCTCTTTGCATGCTCTTTTTCATTGTCAGCCGTCTCAAGAAATATCCCTGCTATCTGCTCATATCCTGCCTTTTTCGCAACGCCTGCAAAATATGTGTACCTATTCCTTGCCTGTGACTCACCTGCAAACGACGCTAAAAGATTCTTTTCTGTCTTGCTTCCTTTCATCTGCATGCCATCCTCCTTTGTTGTAACTTTACACCCGCCTTAGGCGGGAGTGTAAAGTTATTTTATTGCATTGGTGACTTTTTTCTTAAACTCTGCTAATTCTGCTTCATCAGGGATATACTGTATCTTTAACCCTTTTACTGGTAACTCAAATTTGCATGATTCAAAGATCTTTTCTATCTCGCCTATGCTCTGACCGCCCCATCCATACGAACCAAATGCTATGCCTATTCGATTCTTAGGCGCAAGGCCCTTCATATAAGTCAAAAATGCCGAAACAGTCGGCAGCATACCATTGTTTAAAGTAGGTGACCCCACGCATATATATTTTGACTCTAAAACTTCTGTCATCGCATCTGACATATGTTCGCTGGTAAGATCAAACGTAGCGCAGTTTACCCCCTTCTCTTTAAAAGATTCGCTGATAGCCTTTGCCATTTTCTCTGTTGTATGCCACATAGTATCATATACAATAACTGCCTTATTTTCGCATGTGTTGGTAGACCATTTTTTATAAAATCCAATAATATCTTTTAACTTTGTCCTCCAGATAAGACCATGGCTTGGTCCTATCATATCAATATCAAGCGACGAAACCGCCTCTAATGCCTTTTGAACCTGCGCGCCATAAGGCAAAACTATATTCGCATAATACTTGGCGGCCTCTTGTCTTACTATATCCCATTCGACTTCATCAACAAACCTCTCATTTGATGCAATATGCTGGCCAAATGCGTCATTTGATAAAAGTAATTTCTCCTCAGGCACGTAAGTAACCATTGAATCAGGCCAGTGTACCATTGGCGCCAAAGCAAATACCAGATTTCTCTTGCCTATATTTACGCTATCGTCTGAATTGACTACTTTAAATCTCCAATCCTTTTTGAAATGCCTTTTCAGGCCCTTTTCGCCATTTGGAGAACATATGATGGTTGCATTTTTTGCAATCTCTAATATCTTTGGGAGTCCTCCAGAATGATCCATCTCAGTATGATTTGAAACAACATAATCTATCCTGGAAGGATCGACTATCTCTTTGATCCTTTTAAGCATCTCATCATACAGATAATGCTTTACTGTATCTACAAGCACTATCTTCTCGTCTATTATGAGATATGCATTATATGTAGAGCCTCTCTGTGTGAGATATCCATGGAAATTCCTCAGATCCCAGTCAATCCCACCTACCCAATATATGCCTTTCTTGATCTCTAACGCTTTCATATCTCTATCTTTCTCTGTAACTTTACACCCGCCTTAGGCGGGAGTGTAAAGTTAGGAGGATTTTACGAACTGGTCTTTTCCTGCTCCGCAGACTGGGCACACCCAACCTTCCGGCAGGTCTTCAAATTTTACGCCTGGCTGCACTCCATTGTCAGGATCACCTGCAGTTGGGTCATACACATAATTACAAACTTCACACCTGTATTTATCCATTTCTGGACCTCCTGTAGTGACGCCCTCTTCTTTAATAAAAGTCGGCGCTGTCTTTGGGGTCGTGCCGCGTTTTACCTGGTGGTAATAATCGTAAGTCATCGCCCTATCTGTCTTTAAAAGCTCTGACTCTGTCATTTCGCCAATAAAAAGCGTATGACTGCCGCAATCGAGCTTATTTACGACTTTTGCCTCGATATAACCAATGCTATGATCCAATACCACCGGACATCCAGAATCTAATTTCTTAAATTTGATATCTTTAAACTTATCTGATTTTCTGCCTGAATTAAAACCGAATTTTCCTATAAAAATCAAAGGCGTTTCTTCGGCCAGGATAGACGCAGTAAAACGACCGCTAGTCTCAATATATTCATGCGTCAGGTTCGTCTTATTAATACTGACAGCTATAGTCACTGGCTGACTTGTTATCTGAAACAAGGTGTTTACTATCTGGCCATTTAGCTGGTCTAGCTTGTTCGAAGAGACCACATACATGCCATAGCCTATATTATGCAGTACATTTGGATCCATGTAATATACTCTCCAAATCTTTTTTTGGTTCGCCTATCAATTTCAAATCAAATTTTTCCTG
>CAZTIQ010000040.1:0-8925 GCA_964613735.1 uncultured Planctomycetia bacterium
AATAATAAAATATATTAACGCCAAAAAGAGGAGGTGAAGATGAGGGGCGTAGATTTTAATGAAAAGAGAAAGAGCAGGAGACTGGACTTATCTATTCCTATGTCAATAAGGCACAAATCAGATAACGGAAAAGAAAAGACACAAGAAGGACTCACTATTAATGTTAGTTATAATGGGGCATATTTAGTAGATATCAGTCTTAAGGACATAAGTCCTAAAGATAAGATAAATATTTCCCTATCAGTGCCGAGGGATGATGCAAGGGATTTTCCGTTCTCACGTGTTATTGGCAAGGCAAAGGTGGTGAGGGTAGATAAAGAAGGCGTGGCGCTTGAATTTGGTGATGAGGTATCGCGACTCTTTGTTGCAAATTAGTCGTTTTTCAGAAAGAGGAAGGATAGAGCAAGGATGAATTATCTCTACAGGAAAATTTATCTTTTTTTTATGTTGTCTTCGTTCATTGTTTTTTTAAGTGTTTTTTTAAGCGTTCCGCTATTCGCTATAGAGGACACAGAAGGATTTTTATCCCCTAAAGAGCTGATTATCCGCGCATGGGAGTCATGGGGAGCCAAGGATATTGAGAGGACATTTTATTATACAGACAAATGCATTAAGTCCTATTCAGAGGAGGCAAAGACAGAACAGGTATCTTTAAAGGGGTTTCCGTCGACTGACACTATCGATCACTTTGAAGCGCTCAATGCTGTAGGCGCTAGTTATTTTATCCAGGGAGAGGCGTATCTTTCGCAGGGCAGGCTGGAGGATGCCAAGAAAGTTTTCATGACCGCTATTGAGGAATATTCATTTGCGCAAAACTGGGATCCCCGAGGATGGTTCTGGAGCGTAAAAGAAAAGAGCCAGACAAGCCTTGACAAGATTACAGACGGGGAGGAAGAGGACAAAGAGGAAAAACAGGAATTTATAAGGCCAAGGACATGGATCACACTTTATAATGCTGGCACGGAAGATGTAATAGATTACTCAAAGTATGGGCATTTTAAAGGCATAGCGACTGATAAATATAGATTTGTTGCAAAGGACCCAGAGGGCCTTGCAAGGGCAGCAGGCGAAGGTGTCTATCCAAATACATCTGGCATTACATGGGATCCACGATATCAGACGCTTAAGAAAGAGGGTAGATTGGAAGGTAATCACTGGGGATTTGTAAATACAGATGACCTGGAGGCAAATTTTTATAAATGGTCACAGGCGCCAGAGACGCCAGGCGTAAGACAGTTTTATACTGCTCTGGCACTTGAGCGGTCGGGCCTCTTTAACCACGCCATAAAGGCATATTATGCAATAGTCGTACATTTTCCGAAGTCAGTTGGCTGGACTTATTTTCGCACGCCATGGTACATTGCGCAGGTGGCAATAGACAGGATTGAATATTTGCTAAGGCGTCACCCTGAACTAAAGATGGAATTACAAGGGGCCAGGATCTCGGTTGAAAACGGATTTGATAATAACGTTGCAAATGACAAATTTTTTGTAAATCCCGGGAGGTTGAAGAAGACAAGTTCATGGGAAGACCTGAAGAACAGATTTTTTAAAAACAGGCGCGTAGATACAGGGAAGGTCGTGGCTCAGATAGGGGATGGCAGGATAGATCTGGTAAAGTATGCTAATGGACACTGGCAGCTGAGGCTGGAAGGAAAGCCATACATAGTCAAGGCAGTCGCGTATTCTCCAAATAAGATCGGCCAGAGCCCTGACGAGGGCAACCTAGATGACTGGATGCAGGCAGATTACAATAACAATGGAAAGATAGACGGGCCTTATGATGCATGGGTGGACAAGAATTTGAATAATAAAAAAGACCCTGATGAAGAGGCAGTGGGAGATTTTGAATTATTGAAGCAGATGGGCTGTAATGCCATCCGTCTTTATCATCACGCTTCAAACAAGGCGCTCTTGAGGGATTTATATAATAGATATGGGATCATGGTCATCATGGGAGATCTTTTGGGCGCCTACACAGTAGGCTCTGAAGCCAGCTGGTATGAGGGCACAGACTATGAAAACCCTGAGCATAGGAAGAATATGATGCAGAGTGTGCGCAGGATGGTTGAAGAGTTTAAAGATGAGGAGTTTATTTTATTCTGGATGCTGGGCAATGAAAATAATTACGGGGTCGCGAATAACGCCAAACAAAAACCCGCAAGTTATTACGTATTTGCAAACGAAGTAGCAAAGATGATAAAGGAAATAGACAGGGACCACCCTGTTGCAATATGCAGTGGAGATCTATTATTTTTAGACAAGTTCAGGGACAATGCGCCTGATATTGATATATACGGCTCTAATGTATACAGGGGAAAACATGGTTTTGGAAGAAATAGTTTCTGGCAGAATGTCAAAGATATAAGCGACAAGCCTGTCATAGTAACTGAATACGGGTGCCCTGGTTTTATGAAAGGTAAATCAAGAGAGGTTGCAGAGGAAGAGCAGGCAGAGTATTTGAAGAATGCATGGGAAGATATTTTTTATAATTCCGCTGGCAACAGGGGTGTCGGGAATGCCATAGGAGGAGTTCTTTTCGAATGGGTCGATGAATGGTGGAAGTCATATGAGCCAACCCTGCATGATACAGAGAGCAACTGGGCAGGTCCTTTTCCAGATGGATGGAATTATGAGGAATGGTTGGGGGTTACTGGCCAGGGCGATGGAACAGATAGCCCTTTTTTGAGGCAACTCAGAAAGGCATATTTCGTGTATCAGGGTTTGTGGACGAAATAGGAAGGAGGTACGACCGGGAATGAAAAGTTAAAAATGAAAAATGAAAAACGAAAAGTTAAAAAATATATAAAAGGAGGAATAAGAAATGAAGAAAAGTTTAAGTTTAACATTATTATTGATTGCGGGTTTGATGCTTTTTAGCATTGCAAGTTGTGGTGGTTCTAGTGCAGATACTGCACAAGAAGAGGCGTCTGATGAATATGCACAGGCAGACTATTCATACGACTACGAAGAGGACCCCTATGATACATATGATGAGTTAGAGGCTACTGTAACCAGTTTTAAGACATTTCCTATTTATTCTGACGGCAGGTCTCCAGATAATCACTATATCCCATCAGGATACATGGGTGATTATTCTGACATAGGTATTGATAGATCCTCTTTTGAGAGCCCGCATTCAGGCACTACCTGCATAAAGATCACCTATTCTAATAATGTCAGCCAGGGTGCAAGATGGGCTGGGCTCTACTGGCAGAACCCGGCGAATAACTGGGGAGACAGGCAAGGGGGTTTTGACCTTACAGGAGCCACAAAGCTTACATTCTGGGCAAGAGGAGAAAAAGGCGGCGAAAGGGTAGAGGAATTCAAAATCGGAGGTCTTACAGGACTTTATCCAGATTCGGATATTGCCGGCATAGGCCCAGTGCTTTTGTCAACTGAGTGGACACAGTATGAAATAGATCTAAGGGGGAAAGACCTCAGTTATATAAGCGGAGGTTTTGCCTGGGCAACTAATGTTGATGTAAATCCAGAAGGCGCAACATTTTATCTGGATGACCTTAGGTACGAATAACCTTTTTTCAAACCCGTCCGCCTAAGGCGGACGGGTTTGAAATTGAAAAACACTATGAAAAAGACACAGATTGGTGTAATTATAGGTATTGGGGTTTTAGTGCTGATAGGGTTTGTCTCTTTCTTCAAGTCAATGAAGACTGGGCCGACGAATGTTTATATAAAAACCCTTGAAAGTAACCGCTTTCAGTTTATGGTAGGCGGCAGGCCATTTATTCTCAAGGGAATGGTCTATAGCCCTGTTCCAATCGGAAAAAATCACACGTATAATTTTTGGAGTGACGCCTTAAAGCCACACCTTCGTGATGGAAAACTCATGAAGGAGCTTGGCGTAAATGCAATAAGGGTTTATAGCGCAGGCAAGGACCCTATGAAGACAAAAGAGATCATAGGTGATCTTTACAATAAGTTTGATATATATACAGCCATGGGCCACTGGTTTGGGTTCTGGGAAAATCCGAATTACGCAAATAAGGCCTTCCGGGAAAGGGTCAAAAAAGATGTCCTGGATATGGTCATGACTTACAAGGATGAAAAGGGCATCCTTTTCTGGATACTTGGGAATGAGAACAATGTCTCTTTTTCATATGGCCCGCAGACATTGAACCTCTGGACAACTCCTGAGATAGACGCTTTAGAAGACCCCTATCTACAAAGACAGGCCAGGGCAAGTATTTATTATTCTTTTGTAAACGAGGTTGCGAGAGAGATCCATAAGATAGATCCTAACCATCCTACTGTTTTGGCAAATGCAGAGCTTACAGATATAGATGTGGCAGCTCAGGTCACGCCAGATGTGGATATCCTGGGGTGCTCTATATATAGAGGTAAGGCATTTGGAAGTTTTTTCAGAGAGGCTGCCATGAAGTTTAAAAAGCCTGTTGTCATGACTGAATTTGGCTGTGATAGATATAATGCATTTTTGAATGAAGAGGATCAGGGCATCCAGGCTGAATTTATAGAAGCTGAATGGAATGAGATTAAAAAAAATACTGTCAATGGAAATGGTGTTGGAAACTGTCTGGGTGGTTTTGTATTTGAATGGACAGATGAGTGGTGGAAGTATAATGAAGAGATGGGCACTGGATGGTATGTGCATGATACTGTCTCGAGCTGGTCCAATGGTGCATATTATTTTGATATAAAGGCGCCACAGAATCTGAATATAAATGAGGAATGGTGGGGGGTATGTTCATTGGAGAAAAGGACTAATGGACTTGACGAGCGCAAGCCCACCAAGGCATACTTTAGGTTGAAGGAATTATGGAGGAAGTAACTTTACAGTCTTGCAATACTTAAGTGTAAAGTTAACGACTTTTCAAACCCGTCCGCCTAAGGCGGACGGGTTTGAAAAAGATCGTTTGAGGAATATTATGATTAAATTATTTTATACAATTAGGTTGCTGCTGGTACTTACCATTATGCTTTGGTGCGTGGCGCCGTGCTATGGCCAGGAGCAGCATATTGCAGAGAGCTTTGGGCTATATAGTAAAGGTGTGGACTATTATCACCATGGCAAACTTCACGAGGCAAGAGAGATCCTGGAGAGGGCAGCCAAGCTTGACCCCAGGAATGATGAGGCATTAGGATATCTGGACCTTGTAAATTCAGAGCTTAGGATGCGCCAGAAGGGCCAGCTGGGATTTTATCAAGGAGCTGATAAGATCAAGAGAGAGTCAGATTTCCAAGAAGAAAAAAGGGTCTATGCTGAAATAGAGAGCGCGCCAGGATCTGAATATGAAGACTATGAGCATGAATACAAAGAAGATATGGATTCCAGGCCTCGTCGCAGCGATCCACAGGGCCTTCCTGAAGACAGGATAAAGGCGATCACAGATGCATTGAATGAAAACATTGACGCTGGCGAGATAAGAGGCGAATACAAGATGTCATTCGGCGCTACAAGCCAAGACCTTATCTGGAAAAAGGCAAACGGGGATTACAACGAACGCAATTTCAGGATGATAGACCACCAGTTTCCAAAGACAAATACATTTGATACAAGGGTGTATGATAGATTAACTGTGGTGTTTGATACGAATAAAGAGTATCAGGGCCTGAATTTTCATACTGATATCACAGTGGATCCGTGGAGCTTTGTCGGAAAGACTGATAAATTCACGATTACCAGAGATGGCAGCGGAGACAGTGTCGAAGCAGAGTTAAAATACTGGTCAGGGACAAGGAGCACTATAAACGAGACGCTTTATACCTTGGATACAGGCTCTTCTATAGCCACATCTGAATATAAGGTCACTGATGGCAAGATCCCAGCCTTTACCATGACAGATCTTTATGGAAATACTTTCACCGTGCCTGAGAAAGAGATAGATTATACATTCCAGCCGCTGAGGGAACTATGGCTGGATTATGAGACAGATGATTATAAGTTTAAGTTTTTCCCATGGGCGCTACAGGACCAGGCGCTTTCTTCTGATGACCCATTGGGCCTCTCAAATCACCACATATACTGGGAGTCAAGTCCATGGCTTGATGAGTGGAAACAGGGCCATGTAAACACAGGCGTTGCTCCTAATGATTTCTGGAGAGGTGAGTGGTCAAATAGCCTTTCATTTTTCACAAGGGACAGTGAATTAAAACGGCTTACTGCGCTCAGAGGAGCTTCTTTTGAAGGTCCATTTTTAGCTAATACTGACCTTGCAATGACAGTGGCCACGCCTAAGGGGTTGTGGCAGGATTATGACAGCATAAATGAGGTCCCTGGCGCAGTCAGGACAAGGACATACCTGAATGATGATTTGATGATAGGACTTATTGACACCTTTAGGCTGGGATATGATGATGACGACAAACTTGATTCTTACAATAACGTGCTTGGTGTTGACTTTAGCTATGACTTTGATCATGCGACCAATATAGTAGGAGAGTTTGCTTTTAGTAATAGCGAGAGCGATAAATCAAACTCGACCTACAAAAGAGATAAGGACGGGATAACTGCTCATCTAGGCGTTAAAAAAGAGACAAATCTTGGCAAGATGAGCGCCAGGTTTACGCATATGGGCGAAGACTTTGACCCAGGCCTTGCAAATTACAGAGAGACAAGAAAGGACCAGTTCTGGTCAAGGCATCTCCATTTCAAAAAGCCCCTTGAATACAATAGCTGGCTTGGCACTTCTATGAAATATGAAGACATCGAGCCGTTCAGGATAGGCGATGGAGTGGATATAGGAAGGAATGCATTTAACGTCAGGCTGGATACAAAAGAGATCTTTGGCGGGAAAGTAGATAACTTTATCGACTATAGATATGTAAAAGATACTGAGGATAATAAATATATAGAAGGTGTTTTCAGGGAAGAGAACACCTTCAGGGTCAATCCAGAGTGGACATCAAAGTTTTTATTTATATATCATGACCTGCCCAAGACAAAAGGCGGCATAGACCCGATAAAGTATGATGCAGATACAGGCGAGTTCCTGAAGAATGCTGCTGTTGAAGATGGAGAAGACCCGTCCGTATCTACTGTTTCACTGGGTGTCGAATACGCGCCTGAAGACTGGATAAGCATTTTTGGTGTGGTTGAAAACACAAACGACTATAAGTTTTCTACAGGCGATTATCCAAATGGTTTGTTAAACAGCGCTTATTTTACGACTGAGGTCATAGGCAGTGACGTATACAGGAAAGAAGTGCCACAGCTATACAGTCAGGGGTGGTTTGACCTGCCGCCTTATGAGCGTTTTAATATTTTCCGAGTAGGAGTTTCACTAAAACCTTTTGAGGGCCTTATCTTAGACCTTGATTTTACAAAGAATGATTTTAAGTTTGCGCAGACCATAGATGATAATATGAACCATTTTGGGGCAGGCATGCGGTATAAATTTAACAATAGGCTTCTGGGATTTTTAAAGTACACATATTCAAAGGCCTACAATCTATACAGGTTGAATACGAGCGGTGACCTGAAATACGAAGACCACCACAATGTATTTGTAGAATTTGATTATGATGTGACAGAGCACGGTCTTTTGGTGATACAGTTTGGAGAAGGAAGCGTTATTTCTCCTGTATGGGGAGCGACAGCCAGTCCTTACGGAGATTTTTATCCTACACTCGACACACAGCACATGCTGCGAGTTTATTATAACGGACGATTTTAACAATAGTTAAAAAAGAGGGAGGCTGTTATGGTAGCTATGAGGGAAAACAGGATATTAGAAAGTAGTTTACTTTCAGACCACGAAAAGAAGAATTTTTCCATACTTGAGCTTATCCGCAGGAATGGGCCTATTACCAGGGCTGATATTTCCAAGATAACAGATCTGAATATAGTGACGGTATCTAATTATATAAATGCATATATCAGTGCAAATATGGTGGTTGAGAGCGGCATGGAGTCCTCGAGCGGTGGAAGAAAACCTACGCTTGTTAAGTTGCATGATGGGCATTCTTATGCCATGGGCGTTGACCTCGGCCACACTGGTTTGGGCGGCGCCACCATGATAGGCGTTGTCACTGACCTTTCCGGCAGGGTACTGCACAGGATCGAGAAAAAAAGAGAAAAAGACTCTATGGATAAGATCATTGACAAATCCATTGATATGATAAGTGAATTGATGAATAAGAAGGGTGTCAAGGAAAAGGTCAAAGGCGTTGGGATCGGCCTGGGAGGAGTCATAGACGAGAACCTTGGTACTGTAAGGGATTCTACGAAGAATGGCATACGCACAAGCTATATATCTTTAAAGGGTATGATCCAGGAGAAATTTAATATGCCAAGCTTCCTTGGAAACGATGCGACATTTGCCGCGTTTGGCGAGAAGATGCATGCCCTTCCAATGGATGTCGAGGATGTCATATATATGTATTCTGATGTCGGCAGTGGTATCATAATAAAGGGAGGCATATATTGCGGGGCTAGTGGAAGCGCAGGGGAGATACGCATTAATTATCCAAGGAACGGCGACTACATGAAGCTTTCTAAGAATATGTCCCTGTTCCTGCCAATGGGCCTTGACCTGGGACTTATAAGCCAGGCAAAGAGACTGATAAATACGGAAAAGGTGGCGTCCAGGATATCAGAGTTTTCAGACAAGAGCCTGGATACGCTGACAGTCGACAACATAATCGAGGCAGCCAAGTCCGGTGACACGCTTGCCATAGAATTATTAGAGGACGCTGCTGTGAATCTGGGCGTCAGGGTCGCATATCTGGTAAATCTATTTAATCCTGAGATAGTCATTATAGGCGGAGGTATTGAAAAATCAGGCAGTCTATTCCTGGAACCGCTAAGAAGGACTGTAAGAAAATGGGCATTTGAAGAGCCAGCCAATGTCGTAAAGATAATACCTGCGCAGCTGGGAAAAGAAGCAGTTGCATTGGGTGGTGCAAGCGTTGTAATCAGGAATGTGTTTGTGAAAGCCTGAACCG
>CAZTIQ010000041.1:0-1085 GCA_964613735.1 uncultured Planctomycetia bacterium
ACTCTTGCAATCTTCAAGTGTAAAGCTAGAACACCAGGTTCACCAGTCTCCCCTTTACGACGATGACCTTCTTGGGTGGCTTGCCTTGTGTCCATTTATTGACGACTGTGTTTCCTAAAACTATGCTTTTTATCTCATCCTCTGTCGTGCCTGATGCGACCTCGATCTTTGTCCTGAACTTGCCATTGATCTGCACAGGTATTGTGACGCTATCCTCTACCAATGCATCCTTATCATAGCCTGGCCACTCTGCCTCAAACACGCTTGTTTTATTGCCCAGTTTGCCCCACATCTCTTCTGCAATATGCGGAACAAATGGAGCGAGAAGAATCACTACTGTATCAACAGCCTCTTTTAGGTGAAGGGTGTAGGGTGAAGGGTGAATACTCATATATGAGTATATTTCATTAACCAGCTCCATAATCGCGCTAAGGGCAGTATTGAAATGAAACGCGCCCTCCATGTCTTCTGTGACTTTTTTAATAGTAAGATGAGTCTTGCGCTTTAAAGATTTAGCGGTATCATCTGATCCCTTGCCCCCTACACCCTTCACCCTACACCCTTCACCCACAAGTCTCCACACCCTATTTAAAAACCTCCACGCGCCTTCCACGCCCCTGTCATTCCATTCAGCGTCCTTCTCAGGCGGACCAATAAACAATGTATAAAATCTGACTGTGTCTGCGCCGTATTTATCAATAAGCTTGTCAGGGCTGACCGTATTGCCTTTTGACTTGGACATCTTTGCCCCATCTTTAACGATCATGCCCTGGGTAAAGAGCCTTGCGAACGGCTCTTTAAAACCAATATGTCCCATGTCATAAAGCACCTTTACGATAAATCTGGAATACATCAGATGCAATATTGCATGCTCTACGCCGCCGATATACTGGTCGACCGGCAGCCACTTATCAACGACTTTTTTATCAAAGGGCTTTTTCCTGTCTTTCGGTGAGAGATATCTCAGAAAATACCAGCTCGAGTCCACAAATGTGTCCATTGTATCTATTTCGCGGGTAGAGTTGCCTTTACACTTCGGACACTTTGTATTTACAAATGACTTTGCATGCTTTAGAGGTGATTCG
>CAZTIQ010000041.1:1185-8494 GCA_964613735.1 uncultured Planctomycetia bacterium
AAATTCGACTTTCTCAGGCAAAAGCACTGGCAGGTCTTTCTCATCCACAGGTTGTATGCCGCACTTGTCACAGTAGACGATCGGTATTGGCGCGCCCCAGTATCTCTGACGGGAAATAAGCCAGTCCCTCAGTTTATAGTGAGTCTTTCGCCTGCCAATACTCTCTTTTTCCATGTAGTCTGCTATCTTTTCTATAGCATCGAGGCTCGACATACCATTAAATGGATCAGAATTTACCATTACGCCTTCTTCAATATACGCCTCTTTCATTATCTTTGCATCAAGCGAGGCTTTTGGATCGTCTATTACCACCTCTATTGACAATCCATATCTTTTTGCAAAATCAAAATCCCTCTCATCATGCGCAGGCACTGCCATGACAGCGCCAGTGCCGTATTCCATCAATACATAATTTGCGATCCATAGCGGTATTTTTTTATTGTTAACAGGGTTTATAACGTATCTATTTGTAAAAATGCCTTTTTTCTCAGTCGCTGCAGAGACTCTGTCAATAACGCTCTCTTTTTTAACCTCGCTGATAAACGTCTTTATCTCTCTTTCATTATTGGATCCTTTTATCAATTCATCCACCATCTGATGTTCTGCTGCAAGCACCATGTAAGTGGCGCCGTAAATAGTATCTACCCTTGTGGTAAAACACGGCAGGACAATATCGCTATCAACGACTTTAAAATCTATTTCCACGCCTTCACTCCTGCCGATCCAATTCTTCTGCATTAATCTTACCCTCTCAGGCCAATCCTTTAAAAGGGAAAGATCATCCAGGAGCCTCTGGCTATAGTCTGTAGTCTTAAAAAACCACTGCTCTAATTTTCGCTGCTCTACCTCAGTGGAGCACCTCTCGCAACCACCATCCACGACCTGCTCATTTGCCAAAACAGTCTGACAGGACGGGCACCAGTTTACTGCCGCCTTTTTCTTGTATGCCAGGCCTTTTTCGTAGAGCTTGAGGAATATCCACTGCGTCCATTTGTAATAGTCGGGCATACAGGAAGCGATCTCCCTGTCCCAGTCATAGCCCACGCCCCAGGCATCCAGCTGTTTTTTCATTGTCTTGATATTGCTTAAGGTCGAGGTCTTTGGATGTATGCCGCTTTTTATTGCAGCGTTTTCAGCTGGCAGGCCAAATGCGTCCCAGCCCATCGGGGCAAGCACGTTGAATTTTCGCATGATCTTGTATCGGGCGACCACATCTCCTATGATGTAGTTTCTGCCATGGCCCACGTGGAGGGCTGACGAAGGGTACGGAAACATCATGAGGCAGTAGTATTTTTCTTTGGGAGAAACAGGATCCATCTTAAACAGGCCCTGCTTATCCCATTTCTTCTGCCACTTCGCTTCGATCTTCTTAAAGGGGTAAAATTCTTGAGTCATAGCTCACTAACTTTACACTTGTGCAATGCTCAAGTGTAAAGTTAAATTTGACAAACATTGCCTAAAATGTTAAAATCATCCCGCGTTGTGGGGCTGTAGTGAAGCGGGATCACACGACAATGGCATTGTCGCATCACGGGTTCGATCCCCGTCAGCTCCACCACGATCGCCGGAGTGGCGGAATTGGCTGACGCGCACGATTCAAAATCGTGTGAGGTAACCCCTCGTGTGGGTTCGACTCCCACCTCCGGCACCATAACTTTACACCCGCCTTAGGCGGGAGTGTAAAGTTACGCACTTCCCATCTTTCTGAACTTCCTGTAACGACTCTCTAATAATCTATCTAAAGGAATTGCCTTAAGTTCCTTTAATGCCTTTTTTATGCACTTCTTAACTGCCTGCGCTGCCTTTTCAGGATCCCTGTGAGCGCCTCCCAGCGGTTCTTCTATCTCGCCGTCAATAATATTAAGCCCTATCAAGTCCTTTGCAGTGAGCTTCAGGACCTCTGCTGCTTCAGGCGCCTTCAGCCTGTCCTTCCATAAAATCGCTGCGCATCCCTCAGGAGATATCACAGAATAATACGCATTCTCCATTACATACACCCTGTCTCCTATGCCAATACCCAACGCTCCTCCTGAGCCGCCTTCGCCTATCACTACGACGATTATCGGCGTCTTCAACCCGACCATCTCCCTTAGATTATGCGCAATAGAATTTGCCTGGCCCCTTTCTTCAGCGCCAATACCAGGATATGCGCCTGGCGTATCCACAAACGCAACTATAGGCACCTTGAATTTCTCAGCCATCTCCATGAGCCTCATTGCCTTGCGATAGCCCTCTGGATGGGCGCTGCCAAAATTTCTCATTAAATTTTCTTTTGTATCCTTGCCCTTTTGGTGCCCTATCACGATCACCTTATCCCCATCTATCTTTGCCAGGCCTCCCACCATTGCCTTGTCATCCTGGAACATCCTGTCCCCATGCAGTTCAACAAAATCCAGCATGATCATGCGCACATAGTCCATGGTGTACGGCCGCTGCGGGTGCCTTGCGATCTGGACCTTTTGCCACGGCGTAAGTGATTCAAACACCTCGCGTCTTACCTTTTCAAGCCGCGCCTCAAGCGTCTTGATCTCGCCAGACAAATCAATACTGCCATCTGCCGCAAGAGATTTTAACTCAGCGATCTTGAGCTCTAATTCCAATATTGGTTTTTCAAAATCAAGTCCGTTGGCCATAATTAATTTACTATCGTCACTTCAGTCCCCACAGGCACTATTGCAAAAAGCTCTTCCACGTCTTTATTGTACATCCTTACGCAACCCTGCGTTGCCTGCTGACCTACGCTATCAGGATCCACTGTCCCATGGATACCATAGCCTGGTTCAGAGATCCCAAGCCACCTGGAACCCAGTATATTATCAGGGCTCTCTGCCGGCACGATCGCGCCCTGTGTGTACCACACCGGATCCTTTATCCTGTTTACTATCCCGAAGGTGCCCACTGGCGAGGAATTATTTTCTCCTGTCGAGACAGGGTAGACCTTAAATATTGCCCCGTCGTCAGTGAATAGCGTAAGCAGGTTCTGTGATTTATCGACCAGCATCTTGTATTTTAAATGAGAGACCTTTATCTTTGTATGCGCTCTGATAACATCGCTCTCGAGTGAGTTTGAGGCCTTTAAGAGGTCTACTGTGGTCCCAAATTTTTTTGCGATCTTAGAAAGCGTGTCGCCTGGCTCTATATCATACCGCACATCACTATCAGTGACCAAGGAAGAAAAAAGTATCTCTACGTTAAGCTGACCGACTTTATCCTGGATATCAAGTATATTGTCCACATTTTGATACTTCTCCATCACGACCTGATAGACATCCCTGGCCTTTACTGTCTCTTTGTTTTTTTCATAACCACTTGCCAGATCAAAATAGGCCTTGCCTGCTGCTCCTGAATTATTGATCTTATCTGCTTTCTCGTCGAGTTCCGTCCTTGCCTCGTCTAATTTATCCTGCGATATTAGTTCTCTCACAGATTTTAAACCTGGGCTAAACCCTGTCTTTTTCTCCTTCTTACTCCCAAAGACTATCATCAGTCCCAGAATGACTATGAACAAAACAACAACGCCTGCGCCAACTAACCTGTTCTTCACTACTGACCCCCTATCCCTACCTGTAGCTGATTATGGCCACTATGACGCCCAGCGCAGCGCCTATAAATACCTGAATCGGTGTGTGGCCTAAAAGTTCAATAAGTCTTTCTTGCTTTACGCCTTTTTGTAAATATATATCTTCTATGATCTTGTTGAGTATCTCTGCCTGCTGGCCGCTTTGCCTCCTCACGCCCTGCGCATCAAACATTATTATAAAGGCAAAGAAAAATGCTATTGCAAACAATGGCGAGGAAAAACCATATGTGAACCCAGTGCATGTAGCAAGGGCTGACACAGTCGCGGCGTGCGAACTAGGCATCCCGCCTGTGCCTACAAACCACTTGAAATTAAACCTTTTCTCGCGCACGACGCCTATTGCGACCTTTACGGTCTGGGCCAACAGCCATGTCATCAAGACAGTAAGAAATATATGATTCTCGCCTAAGCTGACAAAAAATCCCATAACATCTCCTTATTTTTGATATATTATTATATAACAGATATGACCTATGGCAAGCGAAAAATGAAAATCGCGGAAACGCGCTGAAGTTCAATCCGAGCTTCAGCTTAGTTCCGCGTTACATTCCGCGTGTTTCCGCGGTTCTTCAGAACTTCATCTTTCCGCCGAAGGTAAAAGCAGTCTCATTAAAAAGCCTGAGCTCAAAATTAAATAAATACCAGCTTAAAAGAGACGGCATAACATCAAGACCGAACACAAGACCAACAGGATTTGCATCATCTGCGTCATATGTTGAATATTCCAGGCCAAAACTACTATCAAACCTTACATCAACCGTTGCTGAAGTATGGTAAAGGCCAGTGTAAGGAGTAATATAGTAATCCCTCATCCCTATAGGAAGGATATATCTCTTTGAAGCCAAAATACTTGTCTGGAATTCCTTTATATTGAATTGCGGGCTGGTGGCAGGCGATAACGACACAGAGCCCACATCCAGATCCATTGTCCTGTACTGAAAATCCAGCGCCAATTTAATTCCCTGGTCTTTAAACTCCCACAATTTTGCCTTTATGCCCGCGCCCCACATAAAACCAGGGTCTGATTCTACAGTGATGTTACGTCCATTCTGCTTCCATTTCAGTTTAAGGTTAGACGTACCTATCCTTATGTACGGCTCGAATATTTCTTTATAGCTGGTGGAGACTTTGACCATATAATTCTGGCCTTCCATCTCTGCGCCTGTTGTCTCGTGTGATGTGTCAAGCTCTCTGTCAATAACGAACTCTATCTCTGCATTGGCCTTAATATTAATGCTGGACTCATGTTGAGCAAGGGCCCTATTGATTGCATAGTCCCTCGTGGAAAAGGCTTCTTCTGGCAGGTTAATATCAGGGGATCCTATTGTTGCAGCAAATGAAGGCGCTGCAAAACCTAAAAGAAATAAAATTATTATAAGTTTTTTCATTTTGCATCTCCTCTTCTTTAAAACTTAACAGCCCCGCCAAGACTTAAGGACGCTTCGTTGACAAGCTTCAGCTCAAAATTATATATAAATGAGCTAGTCAGACTGGGCATTATGTCGCAACCAAATAAAAATCCGTATATCTTATCATTACTTGCATCAAAGACTGAAAAATCTGTACCTGGAGCGTTGTCAGAATCCTTGAAGTCAATATCTACGATCGAATCAGAAACAGTAAACCCAGTGTAAGGCACCAGATATACACTCTGCCATTTTAATGGCAGCTCTACTTTCTTGCTCAAAACAAATGCTGCCTGCCATTCCTCTATTTTGAAATCTGGACCCGGATCAATCACTGTGTTTCCCCCGTAGGATATCTCACTAACTTCAGGTTCTGTCGTTCTATATTGCATGTCACCTGTTATCCTCAGGCCCCAGTCTTCGAATTCATGTATAATTCCCTTCAAACCTATGCCCCATGCAAAACTCATATCAGCATCTACCTCTATGTCAAACTGATTATTCTGTCTCCACTTTGCCTCCAGATCAGACAAGCCGAATTTCACGTATGGTTCAAATCTATTGAATATATCTACGCCGAGCTTTGCCATTAAATACTTGCCCTTTATCTCAGCACCTTTGACCTCGCTCGTCGTGCTAAGGTCTTTACTAAATAGAAATTCCAAATCTGCTGCTGCCTTTATATTAAACACCTGTTCGTAATCATCCAGCGCCCTATCCATAGCATCTTCCCTGAGCGCAGCAGACCTGGGCGGCAAGTCCAGGTCCAAAGGATTTCCCACGGTCGATGCAAAGGCTAAACCTCTATAAATTAATATAGTTAAAATCAAAAAGAGACAGAAACACCACTTCTTCACTGTTTATACCCTTTCGTTATGATAAATTATAATGTTTTATTTTATGTTATTAGGAAGTATACATCACGATATATATATTGTCAAGGCGAGTGCAATAAATCAGCCCCCTCATGTGTCTAATATATATAGGGAGGTGATTAGGCATGCTATCCAAGATCCAGTCAGCCACAACCATAGGAATTGAGGCCTGGCCCATTGAAATCGAAGTAGATATAACAAAAGGCCTGCCAGCCATTGTAATAGTGGGCCTGCCTGATGCTGCTATTCGTGAGTCCAGAGACAGGGTGCGTTCAGCTATAAAAAACAGCCAGTTTGAGTACCCTTCTCAAAAGATCACTGTGAATCTGGCGCCTGGCAATGTTAAAAAAGAAGGCCCCTGCTTTGACCTGCCTATAGCAATAGGCGTGCTTGTGGCGTCAGGACAGCTGTTCTACAAGAATATTAAAGATTTTGTATTTCTCGGTGAGCTGGCCTTGAATGGCAGGATAAGGCCTGTAAAAGGCGCCTTGCCCATTGCAATGTCACTGAAGGGCTCTGCTAAAAAGATCATCCTGCCGGAGAAGAGCGCGCATGAGGCCAGCATGATCCAGGGCGTGGAAATATATGCTATAAATACGCTGAGCAGCGTGTGTGATTTTTTAAATGGCCTTGTTTCTCTAGAGCCTTTGAAACACAAGACAATGGCCTTGCAAAATAGACCCATGAGTCATGACCTGGATTTCTCTGATGTAAAAGGACAGGGCTATGCAAAAAGGGCCCTGGAAATAGCAGCTGCAGGTGGCCACAATATCATCATGATAGGGCCTCCAGGCAGTGGAAAGACAATGCTTGCAAAGCGACTCCCTTCGATCCTGCCCAATATGACGCTTGAAGAATCTATTGAGACTACAAAGATATACAGTGTCTGCGGCCTTGTGCCTACAAAAAATCCCATAATAAACACAAGGCCTTTCAGAACGCCGCACCACACTTCCAGTGACGTCGCGCTCGTAGGCGGCGGCACTGTGCCAAAGCCAGGAGAAGTAAGCCTGTCCCACAATGGCGTACTTTTCATGGACGAGCTCCCTGAATTCCACAGAAATGTTCTGGAGGCGCTCAGGCAACCCATTGAAGACGGATGCGTAACTGTCTCAAGGGCGTCCAGCTCTATCCGCTTCCCGTCCAAGTTCATGCTCGTATGCTCCATGAACCCCTGCCCGTGCGGGTTTCTGACTGATCCAAAAAAAGAGTGCCACTGCACGCCTCCGAAGATACAAAAGTATCTGTCCAGGATCTCCGGGCCGCTATTGGACCGTATAGACCTGCACATCGAGGTCCCTCCCCTCAGATACAAGGAGTTAACAGACGAATCCTGCGCTGAAAAATCAGAGATGATCAAAAAACGCGTAGAGAGTGCAAGGAATGTACAGCTGGAAAGGTTCAAACAAGATGGGATATTTTCCAACTCACAGATGAATCACAGGCTC
>CAZTIQ010000042.1:0-2253 GCA_964613735.1 uncultured Planctomycetia bacterium
ACATACTAGGGAATATTGTTAATACGTCAATTTGCATTGCGTGACCACTCCCGGTCCCGTCCGCCTTAGGCGGACGGGACCGGGAGTGGTACCCTGTTAAGCTACGCCCTGCTTCTTCAGCAAAACCTTAACTATATCTGTTGGCTGCGCTCCATTGGATATCCAGTATTTTGCCCTGTCTTTGTCCACTACTATAAGAGGCGGCTTCTTCGAAGGATCATAATAGCCGATCTCCTCTATTGTCTTTCCGTCTCTTGAGCGCCTTTTATCACAGACAACGATCCTTTGGTGCGGCTTCTTCTTTGTGCCAAACCTCTTTAATCTGATTCGTACTGACATTACTCCTCCTTTTCCCTCTTTATCTTCGCTCCCAACCTCTCTAACTTCTCCTCCAGATTATGATAACCTCTATCAAGGTGATAGATCCTCGATATCTCAGTCTTTCCCCTCGAGACCAGCGCTGCCAGGACCAGCGCCGCGCTTGCGCGCAGGTCTGACGCCATTACAGGCGCGCCGCTAAGCCTTGCCACGCCCTTGACTATGGCGCTGGGACCTTCGCGCGCTATCACAGCTCCCATCCTCGCAAGCTCGCTGACATGCATGAACCTCTCAGGGTATATCTTCTCTGTTATAATACTTATGCCCTTTGTTATGCTCATCAGCGCCATCATCTGTGCCTGCATATCAGTCGGAAAACCAGGATAGGGCAGCGTCGTAACATTCACAGGCCTCAAAGACCGCGTCTTTCTGACCCTAATGCCATCCTTGGTGCACGTGACCTTTACCCCTGCGCTCTGCAGCTTATCTACGAATGCGCCGACGTGTTCTATCTTTGCGCGTTTTATCATTATGTCTCCGCCTGTTACTGCCGCTGCTATCATAAATGTCCCTGCCTCTATGCGATCGCTTATTATGGAATACTCTGCGCCTTTAAGGGATTTCACGCCTTCTATTTCAACCATGTGCGTGCCATGGCCTTTTATCTTCGCGCCCATTTTTATTAGAAAATTTGCAAGGTCATGCACCTCTGGCTCACATGCAGCGCTTTCAATAATAGTCTTTCCCTTTGCAAGTGTCGCAGCCATCATAAGATTGGCGGTTGCCAATACGCTGGAGCCGAAACTTCCGCCCAGGTAGACACGGGAACCCTTTAGCTGCTTTGTCTCCGCCGCTATGTAACCATGTTCGATCTTTATATCAGCTCCTATTGAGCGCAGGCCTTTTATGTGCAGGTCGATGGGCCTGGGGCCAATAACGCAGCCTCCGGGCATTGAGACCTCAGCATGTTTTAACTTGGCAAGCAGCGGGCCGAGGACGCATATGGATGCCCTCATCGTGCTGACAAGTCTGTATGGCGCCACGGAATTTTTATACCCGTGGGGCTCCACGACCACTACACCGTCTTCCATGTCGGCCTTGACGCCCAGCGTCCGCATTATGCGCAGCATGGTATACACGTCACGCAATGGCGGCACATTCTTTATCACAGATCTTCCATCTGTCAAAAGCGTTGCAGCCAATATAGGAAGCGCGGCGTTTTTTGAGCCGCTTAATTCAACCGTGCCTTTTAATCTTACTCCGCCTTCTACAGTAAACTTATCCATATGGCCCTGTCTATTTCTGCAAAATCCTTTTGGATCCTGTCTATCCTATATAGATCACTGGAGGAAAAAATGCCTTCGACTTCTTCGGCCTGATCAAAACCCATCTCTAAAAGCAGGAGGCCGTCCTGATTAAGGTATTTATGCGCCTCTTTTTCTATGCGTCTATAAAAATTTAAACCATCTTTACCGCCGTCTAACGCGATCTTAGGCTCATGCCTGACCTCTTCCTGCAAAAATGCCATATCATCGGTCTTTACATAAGGCGGGTTGCATACTATTATATCAAATTTATGCTCAATATCAAAGGCTAAATGGGGCAGGGCATCAAAAAGGTCGCCTTTGTAAAATCTTATTTCTTCGCTTACTCCGTGCGCCATGGCATTTGCCCTTGCTATATCAAGCGCCTTTTCTGATATGTCTACGGCTACGATCTCTGCCCGTGGCAATGACCTGGCAATGCCTATAGCAATATTCCCGCAACCAGTGCACATATCCAAGATCCTAAGGGGCCTGCCTTTCGCAATATCTGTGACGCCTTTGACAAGCATCTCTGTTTCAGGCCGCGGGATAAACACATTCTCATTCACTGTAAAATCCATGCCTACGAATTTTTCTCTGCCTGCTATATACTGTAACGGCTGTCCCATAA
>CAZTIQ010000042.1:2353-3430 GCA_964613735.1 uncultured Planctomycetia bacterium
TAGCTTTAGTTTTCGTTCTGCCTGGACGAGCGCCTCAATGACCTCGCCTATCTCGCCTTCCATGACCCTGTCTAACTTGTGCATGGTAAAACCTATCCTGTGATCCGTGACCCGCCTGTCTGGAAAATTGTACGTCCGTATCTTTTCACTGCGATCGCCCGTCCCTACCTGTTGTTTCCTGTTACTTGCTGTCTTCTTATTCTGTTCTGCCCTTAAATGATCCAGGATCCTTGCCTTTAGCACCTTCATGGCTGCTGCCTTATTTTTATGCTGCGAGCGCTCATTCTGACACTGGACTATAAGGCCTGTAGGGATGTGCGTGATCCTGACTGCAGAATCCGTGACATTCACATGCTGGCCGCCTGCCCCGCCTGCCCGATACGTGTCTATTTTTAGGTCCTGCGGATTGATCTCGACTTCGACATCATCCGCCTCAGGCAGCACAGCCACTGTCACAGCAGATGTGTGTATCCTGCCAGACGCCTCTGTCGCAGGGACCCTCTGGACCCGGTGCACACCTTTTTCGTATTTTAAACGCCTATGCACATCCTTGCCCCTGACAGAAAATATTACTTCTTTAAAGCCGCCTGCGCCTGCGGCATGGCTATCCATTATCTCGATCTTCCAGCCCTGGTTTGCAGAATATCTTGAATACATCCTGAACAGATCACCTGCAAAAAGTGACGCCTCTGCGCCGCCAGTCCCTGCCCTTATCTCCATGATCACATCTTTATTTGCATCCGGGTCTTCTTCCAGCACTGCCTCTTCCAGCTCCAGTTCTATGTCATTTTTTCTCTTATCCAGCTCGCCCAATTCGCTTTTTGCCATATCCGCGAGCTCCCCGTGTGTTTCTTTTTCAATAATATTTTTGGCGTCATGGATCTCCTGCAACAATTTTTTATAGCCCCTGTATTTCTTTGCCAGGCGCTCTATAGAGGACATCTCTTTTGCCAGCTTCTTACATGCCTGTATGTCAGAGGCCACTTTATTGTCACCCAACAGATGCTGGATCTCGTCGTATCGGCTTAAAAGAGATTCTAGTTTTGTGAACATATGATTACCTATCTGTCATTGCGA
>CAZTIQ010000042.1:3530-8479 GCA_964613735.1 uncultured Planctomycetia bacterium
CGACAAAGCAATCTCATACATGCTAGAGATTGCTTCAGCGCCTTCGGCGATTCGCAATGACACTTCGTATTATTACTTTCCGTACTTCTTTTTAAACTTCTCTATGCGTCCAGCAGAATCGAGTAGTTTCTGCTTGCCTGTAAAGAAAGGATGGCATTTTGAACAGATCTCCACGCGTATGTTATCCTTGGTGGATCTTGTGTGTATCACTTCTCCGCAAGCGCAGATAACAGTCGTCTCCTTGTATTGTGGGTGAATTTTTTCTTTCATGTTAACCTCCTGTTATTGGTTCATGCTCTCTAGAAATTCTTCGTTCGTCTTTGTCCTGCCGAGCTTTTGCAACAAAAGCTCCATTGCTTCTACTGTGTTTAATTCATTTAAGACCTTTCTTAATACCCAGACCCTCTGAAGCTCTTTTTCATCCAACAATAGATCTTCTTTTCTGGTGTTCGACCTCTTGATGTCTATCGCAGGATACACCCTTCTCTGGAAAAGGTTTCTGTCAAGCTGCAGTTCCATATTGCCTGTGCCTTTAAATTCTTCAAAAATGACCTCATCCATCCTGCTGCCTGTATCGACCAGCGCAGTCCCTATTATAGTCAGACTTCCGCCTTCCTCTATATTTCTCGCTGCGCCAAAAAACCTCTTTGGCTTGTGCAGGGCATTTGAATCAACGCCTCCAGAAAGTATCTTTCCTGAATGCGGGACGACTGTGTTATACGCCCTTGCCAGACGCGTTATGCTGTCTAAAAGCACTACCACGTCTTTCTTATGCTCGACAAGCCGCTTTGCCTTTTCAAGCACCATCTCTGCTACCTGAACATGCCTGTCAGCAGGCTCGTCAAATGTAGAGCTTATTACCTCGCCCTTAACAGAGCGCTCCATGTCAGTCACCTCTTCAGGCCGCTCATCAATAAGAAGCACCATGATGATCGCATCTGGATAGTTCTGGGAGATGCTATTTGCTATCTTCTGCATGATAATAGTCTTGCCGCTATAAGGAGGCGCCACGATCGTGCCCCTCTGGCCTTTGCCTATGGGCGTCAAAAGGTCCATCACGCGCACAGTAAGATCTTTTCCCTTTATTTCCAGCTTATATCTCTCATTAGGATAAAGGGGCGTGAGGTTATCAAAAAGTATTTTATCCTTTGCTGATTCAGGACTCTCGAAGTTTACTGCCTCGACCTTTAAAAGCGCGAAATATTTTTCGCCTTCCTTCGGCGGACGTATCTGGCCGCTTACGGTGTCCCCTGTCCGCAGTCCGAACTTTTTGATCTGCGACGGTGATATGTATATATCATCGGGCCCCGGAAGATAGTTGTAATTTACTGAGCGTAGAAATCCAAAACCATCAGGCAATACCTCCAGAACGCCCTCGCCAAATATAAGGCCTGCCTTTTCTGTCTGAGCCTGCAAGACCTTGAATATCAGGTCCTGTTTTCTCGAGCCGCTAACGTCATTGACGTTCAGGTCCCTTGCGACCTTGTTTAATTCTGATATCTTCAAAGACTTTAATTTCCCAATATCTAACTTCTGACTTACAACCATATCACACCCCTAATTGTTTCCAGACCTCTTTGACCTGGATTAATGTGTTTTTCTTTGACCCACCATTATCTATAATAAAGTCAGCAAATGCCAGCTTTTTTTTAATCGGCATTTGCATCCTGATCCTATGTATTATTTCTTTGCGCGATATGTCTCTTGCTCGGGCTACACGCCTGACCTGCTCGTCTATATTATTTTTTACAATGATCACCTTATCCATTTTTTTGTAATACCCTGATTCTATTAATAATGGCGCATCTATAATAACGATTTTTTTCCTTTTTGTCTTTGCCATCTTGTCCATCTTGCGTATCACGCCTGGGTGCAGAAGCCTGTTCAATAGCCTTCGCCTGGCCGTGTCTTTAAAGACGATCTTACCAAGACTGGCCCTGTCAACCGTCCCGAAATTTCGCAACACCTTACTGCGAACGCCTTTGTCTGAGGCCATAAGAGAATGGCAGACCGCATCAGCATCAATAACATATGCGCCAAGCCCCTTAAGCATCTTCGCAATGCTTGTCTTGCCGCTGCCAAAACTTCCTGTGAGACCGATAATCATATGAGTAAACTCGTCTTTCATTGTTTCATCTCCATCCAATTCTTCCCGTACTTCACGCTTACCTTTACTGGCACAGCCAGCTTCACGGCCTGCTCCATCCTTGTCTTTACCAGGTCCTGCATCAGTTTCATCTCTTTTTCAGGCACTTCAAATACCAGCTCATCATGCACCTGCAATGTCATGATAGAAGAAAGGCCTTTTTTCTTTATCTCATCATGGATATCGATCATGGCTATCTTTATAAGGTCAGCTGCTGAGCCCTGGATAGGCGCATTGATCGCGATCCTCTCAGCCTGCTGCTGCTCCCTAACAGACCCTGTATTGATCTCAGGTATATACCGGCGTCTGTTAAAAAGCGTTGTAACATACCCCGCGTCTCTCGCCTCTTCTATCTTGTCCTCCATATAGAGCTTTACCCGTGGATATCTTTCAAAATAAGAATCGATGAACAGCTGCGCGCTGGCTGGATCAGTCTGCAGGCTCCTTGAAAGCCCGAACGCGCTTATGCCGTATACTATACCGAAATTGACTGTCTTTGCAGTGGAACGCTGCTCGGGGCTGACATCTTTTTCCTCTACATCAAATATCAATGACGCAGTATGCACATGCACGTCTTTATCTTTTTCAAACGCGCTTACCAGTTCCTCGTCACCTGATAAATGCGCCAATATCCTTAACTCTATCTGAGAATAATCACAGGAGAGTATAAGATTGCCTTTTTCTGCTATGAACGCCTTTCTTACCAGCCTGCCCTGCTCTGTCTTTATCGGTATATTCTGAAGGTTTGGATTGCTGGAGGAAAGCCTGCCGGTAGCGGTTACTGTCTGGTTAAATGATGTATGCAGTCGGCCTGTCCTGGGATTTACCATTTCAGGCAATGCATCCACATAGGTCGACTTTAATTTAGACAATTCCCTGTAGCGGAGTATCTCCTTTGGCAATGGATGCTCCAATGCCAGGCTCTGAAGGACGCCAACGTCTGTTGAATAACCTGTCTTGGTCTTTTTTATAACAGGCAGCTGAAGGTCAACAAATAAGATCTGGCTCAACTGTTTAGGAGAATTTATATTAAACTCTTTCCCGGCAATCTTATAGATACTGGTCACTAGGTCCTCTAATTCTTTTTCTATTTCCACGGATGTCTTCTTTAAGAGCCTGGTATCTATCTTTACGCCATGTCGCTCCATCTCCGAAAGGACACCTACCAAAGGAAGCTCTATTTTTTTAAATAACTCGTCCAGCTCCTTATCAAAAAGTTCTTTCTCAAAGATCTCTTTAAGCCTCAGAGTCGCGTCACTATCTTCGCAGGAGTATTCGGAGACCTTTTCTAGCGGGACCTGGTCCATTCCTATTTTTTTCTTACCCGTGCCCACCAGATCACTCATTGAGATCATCTTGTGATCCAGGTGCTCGAAGGCAAGGTCATCCAGATTATGATTCATCTTTGATGGATTCAATAGATACGACGCTATCATTGTATCGAAATATATGCCTTTTAATTCAATCCCGTAATTAGAAAGGATCAATTTCTCATATTTTATATTCTGGCCGATCTTTCTTATTTTTTCGTCTTCTAATATTGATTTCAATGCCTTGAATGCATACTTCAGCTCCACACCTTCACCATTGAGTGCGACATAATGCGCACTTCCCGGCTTCCAACAGAAAGAAATACCTATAGGCACTGCCTCAAGCGGGTTTGGAGATGTCGTCTCAAAATCCAGGACAAATTCCTTTTGTTTTTTCAGCTCTTTGAGGAATTTATCAAACTCTTCTTTATTGACTATGGTTTCGTAAGAGGCTTTGCGCCGTATGCCAGAGTCATTACCGGCGATCTCTTTCGCAAGAGTCCTGAACTCAAACGCCTTAAAAAGCCCTAATAGATTTTTTGAGTCAGGCGCTTCCATCTGCATGGATTCGATATCTACTTCTATCGGGACATCCGCATCTATTATAGCGAGCTCCTTTGACATGCGGGCACTCTCTTCGCCATCTGCTAAGATCTTTTTCCTTGAGTCACTCTTTACACTGTCCAAATTCTTATACAGGTTATCAATATCATGAAATTCTTTTATTAGCTCGATGGCTGTCTTCTCGCCTATGCCTCGCACTCCAGGTATATTATCACTCTGGTCACCTGCAAGCGCCATAAAGTCAGTTATGCTCTCAGGCCCTAACCCGGAAAATCTCTCTTTCACGTTCTCTTTGTCGTAGACAAGGCCCTCCTTATGAGTGCTGCATACCTTTATGTTTTCGTCTATGAGCTGCAGAATATCTTTGTCGCCGGTCACTATGTACACCTCAATATCTTTTTTCGCTGCCTTTCTCGCAATGGTCGCCAGGACATCGTCTGCCTCAAATCCCTCTTTTTCAAAAATCGGGATGTTGTACGCACGCACCATATCCTTTATAAGAGGCATCTGCGAGACCAGGTCATCCGGCATCGGCTTTCTCTTTATCTTGTATTCCTTGAATTTTTTATGCCTGAATGTCGGGCCTTTTAGATCAAATGCAACAGCCATGTAGTCAGGACTCTGTGAGCTCATTAATTTTTTCAGCATCAGGACAAAGCCGTATATTGCGTTTGTGGGCTGGCCCTTAGAATTCCTTAGCTCCTTTATTGCATAATAAGCCCTATAGCAATAGGAATTCCCATCTATCAAAAAAAGCTTCTTCTTTTTCATGCTTTATTTTTATTATTTACAAGGGATTGTCTTTAAAAACGGAAGGATGCATGCTATAAGCAATTAAGAGAATCATTCAGGCAAAATGTCCAGTATCGCCTCGAACTCTTTCCTTGCGCCTGTATAATCTTCCTGATCGTAGCGCATAAGGCCTTCAT
>CAZTIQ010000043.1:0-8459 GCA_964613735.1 uncultured Planctomycetia bacterium
CCAAGGATTATCAGCGCGCCCTTTATGCCATCAATAGATATGGCAAAATCAAGGGCTGGCTTGATATCTCTGGTCTTTTTTACCCTATTACACGCTGCTGTCGCAACTGCATCTGCCAGAGATGTAGAAGTTGATATTATAACACACGCATCTGCTTTTCCAAAGCTTAAAGAATGCCCCACTGTACCGGATGAGGTGCATATGCCAAGTGGCGTATCTCCCGGCTTTATCTTTATAAATAATTTGTTTGTCAAAGGCGATCCACCTGCAAATATTGCGACCTTTATTTCTGTGTCTGAGGCAATAAATATGTCCCCTCCATTTTCAACTATTATTTGCTTTGAATAAGGCAAAAGTCTTTTGCCTACAAATTCACTAACTGCGCCTGCAACGCTTGCCATCGGGCCTACATTGGCCTTGGCTGATGCAAGCAGCATCTCCTTTACAATAGCTGGCGCATTCTTATCCAGGCTCAGAGGCTCGAGACTAGTCTTAAAATCAGGACACACCTTTATATATGCCTCTATCTCATCTCTATGCTCCTTGACAAGTTTCCCTGCAATTTCTTTTATATCTTTCTCAGCAGAGATCAAAAGATCAGTCTCCTGGACCTTCACCTCCTGCGTAATAAGCTTACTATCCTTCACCCACTCTCTATAGAACCTCTCCATACCCTCTTTCTCTAACTTTACACTGGGTAGATGCGTAGGCTACCCATATGGGTAGCCTACGCATCTACCCAGCATCTCTTGCAATGCTCAAGTGTAAAGTTAAGCAGTCTCAATAGACTCTACTGAGATGCCAGAGCCTGCAATTACATCACTGACCTTGCTCTTGCAGCTAGGACAGCCTGTCATAGCTTGTTCAGGCGAAAATTCATTATTACAATCCTTGCATTTGAATCTTGCGCTTGTCTTTTTAAAACAAAGCTCGGCCCTTTCAAGATTTGTACCCTTTGTGCGCTCTCTGAAGTGAAACTCAAAATGCTCAGGTGTTACATGCTCGAGCTCACCTATAAGTATGTTGACTTTTTTGATCTTAGAGCCCTCACCCGAGGCCTTTAACTTAGCCCTGATTGCACAGATCATATCATCCGCAAGCCCTATTTCATGCATACTAGCAAATCCTTGGGAGGTGTTCGCCGATCAACATATCTAAGATCCGAGAACTGCCAATCTTTGTCTTTAAATAAACCTTCTTGCCCTTTTCTCTATCGATCTCTCCTATAATACGCGCCCCTCTGCCCAGGTCATGCTTCTTAATGCGTGACAATATCCTTGACGCAGACTTTGAAGAAACCACCAGGACTACCTTGCCTTCATTGGCCATATAAAGAGGCTCCAGCCCCAATATCTCACACAGCGCCATCACTGACTCTTTAACAGGCAGGGTTTTTTCATCTATACCTATATTATAGCCGATTTCCTGAGCTATCTCATTTAGTGTCGTGGCCAACCCTCCCCTTGTCGGATCACGCATGAATTTTACATCGCTGGAGATGATAGATGACACAAGATCGTTGAGACAGGCGCAGTCACTTGAAATGCGTGATTTAAATTTAAGCTCTTCCCTCGCAAGAAGCACTGCTGCGCCATGATCTCCTATTGTGCCACTGATAATAACTTTATCGCCCGGTCTTATACGAGAACTTGAAATCCTTGCATTATCATAGAGCTCTCCAATCCCGGAGGTATTTATAAAGATCCTATCAGCTGCGCCTTTTTCAACGACCTTAAAATCACCTGCAACAACATATACGCCTGCTTTTTTACAAGTCTGTTTTATAGACAATGTGATTCTTTCCAGATCACTGTAATCAAATCCCTCTTCTACTATCATGCCGCACGATAGATACCTGGGGTTAGCTCCGCTTACACACAGATCATTGACTGTGCCGCACACTGATAATTTTCCAATATCTCCGCCAGGGAAAAATATCGGACTGATCACGAATGAATCAGTGGTGTAGGCAAGATCTTTATTCTTTGCATGGATCAGGGCAGAATCTCCTAATTTATTTAAATAAGGATTATCGAGATTCTTTATAAACAATCCCTTTATAAGTTCATGCATTAATCTTCCGCCGCTACCATGGGAAAGTGTTATCTTTTTCATCGTCTATACCTATGATAAGCCGCGCACGCGCCTTCACTGGACACCATGCATGCGCCCTGCGGGTCCTGAGGTGTACACTTTTTAGAAAACAATTTACATTCTATAGGGGTCTTTATGCCTTTTAAGACGCTCCCGCATCTGCATCCCTTATCAGGCGTTGTCTTTACTTCAGGCAGCGAAAAGGCCTTTAGGGCATCAAATCTTGAATAATCCCTGGACAATCTAAGGCCGCTCTTTGCTAATCTGCCGATCCCGCGCCACTCAGAATCTTCTACTGAGAACACCTTATCTAAAAGTGCGGTCGCCTTCTTATTGCCACTGGACTTTACAACTCTTTTATACTGATTTTCTACATATGAGGAGTTTGATCCGATCTGCTCTATAAGCATCAATATGCCCTGCAGCACATCAAGCGGTTCAAAGCCTGCTATTACGCAAGGTATGCGATATTTTCCTGCAATGATTTTATAAGGCCCTGTTCCTATAATAGCGCTTACATGGGCAGGACATAAAAAGCCGTCTATAGCTACAGCTGGGTCCTTTGCAAGGATCTCCATTGCAGGCGGAATAATTTTATGCCCGGAATATACAAAGAAATTCTTTAGGTTTTTCTTTTTTGCATAAGCCAGGCTCGCAGCCACAGTGGGCGAGGTAGTTTCAAAACCTATACCGAGAAAGACTATTTTCTTGTCAGAATTTTTCTCAGCCATCTCTACTGCATCCAGGACAGAATACACGACTTTTATTGATCTTCCGCAAGATTTTTCCTTTTCCAGGCTAGAACGTGAACCAGGCACTCGCATCATGTCGCCAAACGTTGTCAAAACAACATCCGGGAGGGTTGATATGGCTATTGCCTTATCAAGATACGATTTCGGTGTCACGCAAACAGGACAGCCTGGCCCTGAAATAAGATTTATGTTCTCAGGCAGCATCCCTCTTATGCCAAACTTACATATGGACATCGTATGCGTACCGCACACTTCCATTAGATTTATGGGGCCTAGATTCCTGGCCTTGTCAAATATTGCCCTTGATATATTATTTGCTATTTTATTATCTCTAAATTCGTCTATATACTTCACTGGATCTCCTCCAGAAGTCTCAAGGTCTCTTTTGCCTTCTTGGGGTCGATCTTCTCTATTGCAAAACCTGCATGCACAATTACGTATTCACCTATCTTTGGATTGCTCAAAAAGTTGATACCAGCCATGCGCTTTATATTGCCTGCGCTCACCAGAGCCCTATCACCCTCTATCCGTTCAATTTTCATTGGTATTGCTAAGCACATATCATATCCCTGCGACTATTGCAGCCTGGCCTAATGCAATATTGCCATCATGCGCTGGTAATCTCTTATGCAGATACACTTTAAATCCCTGCTCTTCTAAAAGCGGCTTTGTGTGTTTTGCTAAATATTTATTCTGAAACACTCCGCCACTCATACAGACCTTGGTTATCTTATATTTTTTTCTCAATATAACGCAGACATCCTTTATCATATAACAAACTGCATTGTGGAATTTCAGAGAAATCTCAGCCTTGGTCTTCTTATTCTGCAAATCACTGACAATACCTTTAATAACTGGTTTCCAATCTATAACAATAACCCCGTCTTCATTTTTAGACTTAAAATTATATCTCTTCTTACGGCTGAAAGCTGACGGCTGACGGCTGATAGCTTTTTCTAACTCTATCGCAGCCTGCCCTTCATATTCCACCTCACTGCGTATGTCGATAATCGCTGCAACAGCATCAAAAAGCCTGCCCATGCTTGAAGTCAAAGGTGAATTTATACCTTTATCTATCATCTGCGCAAGAAGCCCTGATCTGTCCTTATCTAACCTGGTTAGAGTCGGCAGGTTAGAAGTATAAAGATAGCTAAACGCCATCTGCCACGGCCTTTTTATTGATGCCTCTCCTCCTGGCATAGGGATATATTTCAAATGCGCGACCCTTTTCATCTTCTTAAGAGAACCTGTGAAAAACTCTCCGCCCCAGATATTGCCATCCTTACCAAATCCAGTTCCGTCAAATGCTACGCCTATTACCTTGCCCTTGATATTATTGTCGACGATACAACTAGCCACATGCGCCTCATGATGCTGGATACTCTTCACCTTTAACCCTTCACCCTTCACCCAATTATCCGCCAGTTTAGTCGAAGCATACTCTGGGTGCAAATCACATGCAATGATCTCTGGTTTTATTTTCAATGCCTTTATTCTGTTTTCAAAAATCTTAAGGTCCTTCAGATCAGCTAAATCTCCGCCAGATCCTGAAAAATATGCTGCATCCCCTTTAGCAAAACAAAGGCTGGACTTAGACTGCGCGCCTAAGGCAACGATCTTCTTTTTTCTTCGATTTATCAGCCCAATCTTAATATAAGCCATACACCTCAATTAACCTAACTTTACACTCCCGCCTAAGGCGGGTGTAAAGTTAGACTAGATTATCTTTTGCTAAGCGGGAAACAAGGGCAAGTTTCTTGATTATGTCCTCTGTCAGATCCTGTGAAAGGGTGCCCATTCCGCAACTCGGTGTGAGTAAAGAGTTGGATAGCAGTAGATTTCGGGGAACTTTCTTTTTTTCCAGCTTTCCTATCTCTTGCGTCAACCTATTTAAAAGAGACTGTTCCGTCTCTTTTAACACTGATTCTGACGTAGGGATGATCCCCCATGCCAAGATCCCTCCTTTTTTTAAAAATCCTGAGATCTCTTTCGGATATAACGAAAGGCCTCCTGCATAAGAATATGCATCGAAATTTATAATATCCACCCCTGTCTCTGTAAGAAGCGACCAGTCTGTATTCCCGCAACAGTGTATGCCGCTCAATGCGCCCTTAGATCTTATTTTGTCTATTACGGCATTGAGCATTGCTATCACATCCTGCTTCTGGATACTTACATAGCTTGAACCAAAGCTTGTAAGATATGGCTCGTCTATAAAGACAATAATATTTTTGCAGATCTCTTTTAATTTATCTATCTGATATGCAGCCTTTATCTCCAAAAGCTTTATAAAGGCCTCCTTGAGCGCATCGTTATATAAAATGGATTTACCCTTTTCATCGACAAGTCCAAGGCCAAGACTCACAGGACCTATAATGTGGCCTTTTATATAATCAGGTCTGTATTGTCCTGCTATATCCAGGAATTCATAAAAACCCTGCGCAAAATCCTTACCAAGGCCAAATGATGCATAATCATCTGAGAGATAGGCCTCAAATATCTTGCCAAGGCCCTCACTTAAATCCTTGGTCGTGTCTATGTAAGCCTTTCGCTTGTTTTCGTCTATGACAAGCGAAGGCAGTCCACTGGCATACTGGACATACATATTTTCCTTAAAACTTCTCTTTGGAAGCTGCGGCCAGAATGGTATATCAAATTTCGCGCACACTTCTCTAGCGCTCTTGACCGGGTCAAGATATGGCAGGCTCCCTATTCCTGTTGTAAGAAACTTCTCTTTGATCTTCATAATAAATTATTTTAGCACTTTAATAAGCTATGGTCAATCTGTAGATAACTTTACACCCGCCTTAGGCGGGAGTGTAAAGCTCCTCATATAAGTCCTGCAATAATGATTAGAGCTCTATTTTCCTTAACCATCTCACCCTTCTTTTTCTTCTATTCCTACCATAGCGCATTACGCCTAAGACCTTGACTCCGGTAAGCTCCTCTATTACAGAAGGATTTGTCCTTACAGATATATCATTTTTTACCCGGCACGCGTGATTAAATATGATACCGGCTATCTTTATGCTTTTTTTCTTGAGCAGATCTATCGTCATAATAGTGTGATTTATTGTCCCGAGGCCTGGTCTTGCGATTATGACCACAGGTAGTTTCATCTTTAAGATCATATCCAGGACGTAAAATGGTTTTTTTCTGTTTTTGCATAAAGGTACCATTAAACCGCCAATACCCTCTACTATCATAATGTCATTAATCGAACTTAATCTTCTAAATCTCTGAAGGATAATGCCTATGTCTATTTTTTTTCTTTCAAACCTCGCAGCCACAAGCGGGGCAAGTGGCAAGCCAAGCTTTGCTGGATTTATATATCTTATTGGATCAGGCGAAGATGATTCTCTTTTTAAAATCGCGGCATCTTTACTGGCGCCTGTTGCTACTGGCTTCATAACACCTACCTTCAGACCCTTTTTCGACAAAGCCCTTGCAAGATAGGCTGCTACTTCTGTCTTCCCTACGCCAGTATCAGTTGCTGTTACAAAGAACCCTTTCATGTTTTAGCCTCTTAAATGTTTTTATAGCTCTATCAATGTGTTCATCAGTATGCGTTGCAATCAAAGATGTCCTTATCCTGCATTTATTTTTAGAAATAGTTGGCGGCCTTATACCTGGCGCAAATATTCCCATCTCGAACAGCAACCTGGATGCATTTACAGTAGAGTCGAGATCCTTTGTCAATATGGGGATGATCTGTGTCTCGGAGCCCAGCGTATTATAGCCCAGGCCCTTTAATGAGACCCGGAATTTTTCGGCATTTGACCAAAGCCTTTCTCTTGGTCCTGTATATCTTTGAGCTATCTCTATTGCCTTTAAACTTCCTGCGAGTATTGCAGGTGGCAATGCAGTAGAATAGATGAAAGATCTGGCCTTGTTTCTGATATAATCTATTAAATTTTTAGAACCTGCAATAAATCCTCCTAAGTTCCCCAACGCCTTGCTCAGCGTGCCCATCTGAATATGCACGCCCTTTTTTATTCCAAAATGTTCGGAGGTGCCTTTACCGCTTTTTCCGAGAACGCCTGTTGCATGGGCGTCATCCACCATCAAAACCGCATCAAATCTTTCTGCAATCTTTACTAACTCTGGTAACGGCGCAATATCACCATCCATGCTAAAAACACCGTCGGTAATAATGAGTTTTCTCCTGTATCCTGCGCTATTTTTTAATATATCTTCCAGTCTCTGGAGGTTTTTGTGTGGATAAACTCTCAATATCGCTCTGCTCAATCTCGCGCCGTCAATAATGCTTGCGTGATCCAGCTTGTCGCATATGAGGACATCTCCTTCTTCTGCGAGCGCGTTTATAGTCCCGACATTTGCCATGTAGCCTGTTGCAAATACAATACTTGCCTCAGTGCCTTTAAACTCAGCTATCTTTCTTTCGAGTTTCTCATACAGTGACATGTTTCCGGAGATAAGCCGCGACGCGGATGAGCCTGCGCCAAATTCCCGAGCTCCATGTATTTGCGCCTCAATGACCTCTGGGTGGCTGGCAAGACCGAGGTAATTGTTTGAGGAAAGAAGCACAAACTCCCTGTCATCAATGATCACAGTGGGTCCCTGCACGCTATCAATGTGCTTCATCTCTCTGAAGAGCCCCTGCTTCTTAAGCTCCTCGAGCTCCTGCTGTAGGATATTGTCGAGATCAAACATCTATTTCAGTATCATCGGCATAAAGTCTGTCGAACCGAACATGCCGTGTATCTTGTGCTTCTTTAGCCACAGGGCTCGCTTTAGGTATCCAAGCGCAGGGCCTACTACATTGGCTGCCATTGATGTTTCATCTCCGAGTATAAACCTGTGGCTGGACTTTTTCCCTTCGAATGTCGTACCGGTAAGTGTCATTGTGGTAGAGACTGGCTTCTTGGCATGCCTTGTATCCATTACGCCTCCCACAGAAACTTGTTTCAGAGAATCAACAACACCTGTATTTTTGAGCAATATATCATCTGCGTGCTCCATATCCCGCAACACAAGCTTCCCATCTGTCTTATCTAATAATCTATTCACGTCTCTATCTGTCATCCTCTTCGCCCTGTTAACTGTGTAGCCTGGCAAATGCGCAATATCCTCCCTGATAGTCGCCCTGTATGCATCCCAGTTTGAAATACCAACTCCCCACCTTATGTTTACATCCTCGACCTGTGTAAATGACTGGGCAGCAAGCACTGCTGCAGCTGATAAAAGCCCTGGCGTTGCGCCGCACCCTGCTATATACACACTTTTATTTTTCTTCAGGCTATTATCCAATTTCATCATCAATTTAATTGCAGTGGTGCGCTTTAATGCACAGGTATATCCGCCGCTATACCCTGCCTTTATAAAGCGTTTTACTACGCTGGGTATAAATTCGTTCGGCAAATTAGGAAGCGCCACAAATATCCCTTCAAATTCATCCTTTAATTTAATGATCTCACCTATTGAATCCTTGGACGGCTTTAATCTATTCAAATCCTTCAAGTCTATGCCTTTCTTAGAATACAAATATCCTCCAGAATCACAGATCGCAACCACCTTTGCCTCTTTTTTCATTGCCACGACCTCCAAACAAGCCTTGCCAAGTCCCCCGGCGCCTAATACTGCAATCTTTAT
>CAZTIQ010000044.1:0-6804 GCA_964613735.1 uncultured Planctomycetia bacterium
ATTATGTTAATCAAACTAAGGCAAAAATCTGGTTTTACACTATTTGAACTGGTCATGGCAGTCGCTATTCTGGTAGTTGCCATTACAGGCATATTGGCGACCTTTGCAAAATTTATAGCCCTCAATGAAGATGCCAGGAGCCTTACTATTGCGCTAACATCCTGTCAGGACAAAATGGAAGAGATCCGAAATTCAAACTTTGACACTGTATTTGCCAACTACGATGCCACTAGCTTTAACCCTGATGGTTTTACATTAAATGAGGCAAAGGGCGCAATATACGTGAACAACGCAAACCCGGAACTCCTGGAAATATACATGAGTGTTTCATGGAGAGGGACTTCAAATAGAGTAATTGGCGAGGATATAAATCTGGATGGGTCACTAAGTCCAGGCGAGGACTTGAATCCAGATAATAGATTAAATTCGCCAGCTGAGATAACAACCTTAATGAGCCGAAGATGATGAAAAAGACAAAGGGTTTTACATTAATAGAGACCATTGTAGCTTTATTTTTATTCTCCATAATCATTGCATGCTTATTTAGTGTGCTGGCAACTGCAAGGAGCTCGTGGACATCCAGCAGTTCGCAGCTAAATGTGCAGCAGGAAGCGCGCAGGGGTCTAAGCGCCATGGTAAGGGAGATGAGGCAGGCAAACCTTTCTGGTATCATAGGCGTACCTGCGAACGGAGCAGATTATAATTCCATAACATTCCAGATACCTGCCAGCATTACTGCAGGAGGCACTACATGGTCAAGCAATATCCAGTATTCACTGGGCGGGCTGAACGGGACGCAGCTATTGAAGACGCAGGATGCTAGCCAAAGGGTGCTTGCAAACAATATATCAGCAGTTACCTTTAATAGAACTGTACTAGCTCCATCTACAATAAATATCAGTGTCACGACCCAGAAGAATACATTCCCTGGGTTCAGTATAATTCAGTCAAACATAACGCTTAATTCTGAGGTAAAGGTGAGAAACTGATGAAGATACGTCTTGGGAACAATAGAGGCATTGCCTTGATCGCCTCTTATATTATTATTGCAGTGCTTTTAATAGTGAGCGCTGCATTTAGTGCAAGGAGTATTGGCGAACAAAGAGTGGCCAATAAAGAAAAAGACTCTGTGCAGGCATTCTGGCTGGCAGAGGCAGGCCTGGACAGGGCGATCAATGAGCTCCCTGACACACCTTTATCCGGCACACTGGGAAGAGGCGCTTATAGCACACAGACAAGCGTTGCGACCTCAGTGAGATTCTTAATAACTTCCAGCGGTGGCGTGCCTGGATTAGACACTACTGACCCCAATAATATAGTCCGCACAATAACAGCCCTGGTGGAGCAGCCGGTAAATGCTGCCAGCGCAGGCGATATCACTTCAGCTATCACAGCGAGTGGAGATGTAGTGGTCAGAGGAAGTGCAGAGGTAAATGGTGATATAGACGACAATGATGTATTTGACTTTGAAGATGTATTTGGTGTTTCTAAGGAAGTAATGAAAAACAATGCCTCAAACCTCTATACTGACCCGGAAAACAATGTCACGCCTGTTGCTGAGATCACATGGAGTGACCTGGTTAATGATGACGAAATGATAATCTCAGATTCCAACTGGGAAGGCAGCGGCATACTGGTGGTGAATGGCGACCTGCGACTTACAGGCGGCCTTTTCAGAGGGATTATCTGGGTGATCGGGACATTATGGGTAAGCGGAAATCCAGTTATTAACGGTACGATCTTTGTGGAAAGCGGAGCTGAATTCGAGACTACTCTTACGGGAAATCCTACGGTAAACTATGACAGTGATGCCATCAGCGACGCATTTAATTACTCTCCCAGCGACCTCCCTCCATTTATTGTAAACTGGAAAGAAGATTAATCCTTTATCAATGCCATTGTCTCTGAACGAGTTTTTGAATTTTCCTTAAAAATTCCCCTTACAGCGCTTGTCACTGTTGAGACGCCTGGCTTTTTTACTCCTCTCATGCTCATGCATAAATGCTCTGCCTCTATGATCACCATCACGCCCATTGGTTTCAGTTTTTTCATTAGGATGTCAGCTATTTCAGTGGTAAGCCTTTCCTGGACCTGAAGTCTCTTGGAAAGTATCTCTACTACCCTGGCCAGCTTGCTCAGGCCTGTGACCCTGTTATTCTTCGGCACGTATGCTATATGAGCCTTGCCTACAAATGGCAAGAGGTGATGTTCGCAGACAGAGTATAGAGGTATGCCTTTTAAAAGCACGATCTCATTATGCTTTTCAGATAAAAGCACCTCGAGTTGCTTGGAAGGATCTTCCTGTATGCCGCTAAAGATCTCCTCATACATATTAGCTACCCTCTCTGGTGTCTTCTTGAGATCAGCCCTGCTGGGCTTATCCCCTATTGCCTCGAGTATCATCTTCACTGCCTTCTGAATCTTTACCTTATCCATGTTCCCCTCCTATTGACCACCCCCGGTCCCGGGTCGGGTCGACCCGGGACCGGGTCGCGGTCACTTGCCCACACAAAACTCCTCGAATATCCTGTCCAGCGCCTCTTCAGTAATGGTATGGCCTGTTACATGGCCTATGTTCTCTATTGCAGAGCGCACATATATGGCAATGCAGTCCATTGAAAGCCTGTTCTTCAGGGAAGCCATTGCTTCTTTTGTATCCTGGGATGAGCAACATAGAGACTGTATTTGCCTGTCATTGGATACACTTACCAGATCCGGGGCTTTGGCCTTACCTTTAAATATAAGCTGTTCTATTGTCTTTTCTAATTTTTCAATACCAGATTGATTAATAGCTGATGTATAAACCATTGTCTTTTTGGGGAATAACTTTTTAACACGCTCAAGATCTATGCGCTTTTTCAGATCATTTTTATTGACCACTACAATAACATTATCCTTATCCTTTATATTTTTTGCAATGTTTATATCAAGCTTGTTTATTTTTCTGGCGTGATCTAATACAAAGAGGATCAGATCTGCCCTTTGTATAGAAGAATGGCTCCTCTTAATGCCTTCTTTTTCTACTGGGTGATCTGTGCGGGTTATACCTGCTGTATCCACAAGCACTACTGGTATGCCATTGATATTTATTACCTCTTCAATAGTGTCTCTTGTCGTACCTGGAAGGTGCGTGACAATGGCCCTGGATTCTTTTAACAGCGCGTTCATGAGGCTGGACTTTCCTACATTTGGGCTGCCGCATATTACTGTATTTATTCCCTGGCGCAGGATCTTTCCCTGATCTCTCGATGAGATCAGTTTTTCTAAGACCTTGCTGACCTTGTTAAGTTTATTAAAGATGTCTTTTCTCTTCGTAAAGACATCCTCTTCTTCTGAAAAATCAATAGAGGCCTCAATGCGCGCTAATATGTCTATCAGTTCATCTCTTATATCATTGATCTTTTTTGACAACAGGCCTTCTAAATTATTCACTGCTAATTTAAGGCTCAGATCAGTCTTTGACCTTATAATATCCAGGACTGACTCTGCCTGGGATATGTCAATTCGGCCGTTCAGGAATGCCCGCTTTGTAAACTCACCTGGCTCAGCAAGCCGCGCGCCATTCTTTAGCACCAGACCCAGTGTCTTCCTAAGCGGGACAATGCCACTGTGACAATTTATCTCCACCACATCTTCTTTTGTATAACTCCTCGGCGCCTTCATAACTGTCAGAATCACTTCATCTATTATCCGTTGCCCGTTTGCCCGTTTGCCCGTTTGCCCGTTATCTATAATATGGCCATAATTAACTGTATAGGTTCTGAACTTGGACGGCATCTTCCTGCTCTTCGAAACAAAGACCTTATCCGCAATCTTGAGCGAGTCCTTGCCGCTGAGGCGCACTATACCAATGCCACCCTCACCCACAGGCGTAGAAATCGCCACTATAGTATCATCCAACCTCATCTTAGTCATAATCTTCGCACACCACTCCCGGACCCGTCCGCCTTAGGCGGACGGGTCCGGGAGTGGTGTGATCTCGGTCAGAGTGCAAAGTTAACGCTTCGCCGACAAGGTATAGAGAGCCGGTGACTAATATCAAATCGTCCTTGTTGGCTGCCCCAAGACCTTTACCCAAGGCCTCTTCTACACTACCAGTCACCAGGGCATCTACCCTGGAAAAATGTTTCTTTAGTTCAGTCGGGTCTTTGGCGCGTTCGCTCATTGATCTGGTCAGGATCATTATATCACATGCGCTATCTAACGCTCCACAAACACCTTTTATATCCTTGTCGCTTGATATTCCGAATATGCAAATAAGTCTTTTGTATTCAAATATCTCCTTTATAGACGATAAAACTGCATTTATGCTTGCCACATTCTGCGCGCCATCCAGTACTACATAAGGCTCCTTCTGAATAACCTGTAGCCTCCCGGGCCAGTCTACATTCTTTAAACCATTTCGTATCACCTTTTCATCTATTCCATTATCTACGGATCTTGCCATTGCTATTGCAAGGCCAGCATTCTCTATCTGATGTCTGCCCAAAAGACCTAATTCCATATTATCATAAGGCAAATCTTTACTGACTTCATGCAACCTGGCATTTTTTTCCCTACACACCTCTCTTATCACATCAATAACTTCTTTATTTTGCTTAACAGTAAACACAACGCCTTCACCTTTAATAATTCCCGCCTTCTCCCCTGCAATAAGCTCCAAGCTATTCCCCAGCTTATCTCTATGCTCCATGCTAATACTTGTGATCCCGCACACAACCGGCTCTGTGACATTCGTGGCATCAAGCCTTCCGCCAAGCCCTGTCTCTAAAACCGAGAAATCCACTTTTTTTTCTTTAAAATACAAAAATGCGCAGGCAGTAAGGATTTCAAAAAAAGATAATTTGCCTAATTCTTCATGATCCCTGAATTTCTCAGCAACTGGTTTTATTTTCTCAATCAATCCAATAAACTCTTCTTCGCCTATTACGCCTTCACCCTTCACCCTACACCCTTCACCCAATACACGTATTCTCTCCCTTGTATCAACAAGATGCGGCGATGTATAGAGCCCCGCAGAGTACCCAGCCTCCTTTAATATAGAGGCCATCATGGCGCATGTAGAGCCTTTGCCCTTAGACCCAGCTACATGTATTACCTTGAGGGCTTGGTGAGGATCACCCAGGCCTTTTAGAAAGGCATGCATCCTCTCGAGGTTAAAACTTGAGGCATAGCTATATTGCGGGATCTTCTCAAAATCTATGAAGGAATTAACGTAGTCGATAGCATTTCTATAATCCATCAATGCTTGAAATGACGGGCTCCTGTAAAGACCATGCTTATACCAGCATCGTCACACGCCTTTATGACATGTTCGTCGCAGATAGAACCGCCTGGCTGGATTATACTCGTGATCCCAGCCTTCCTTGCCTCTTCTATGGCGTCTTCCTTTGGGAAAAATGCATCGCTTGCGCAGGTAGAGCCCTTGCACTTACCGGCGGATTTTCTTATGGCTATTATCATTGAGTCCACCCTGGACATCTGGCCTGCGCCCACGCCGACCATCTTTGTGCCCTGACATAAGACAATAGCATTTGACCGAACGTGCTTTACCATTCTCCAGCCAAACATAAGAGACTGCATCTCTTCCCTGGTAGGCTTTTTCTTTGTGACTGTCTTTAATTCTTTTTCTTCTATGCCGCGGATATCTCTATCCTGAATAAGCAGGCCGCCTACGACCTTTTTCAGATCATAATCCTTTTCCACTCCCCTTAATTCACCCACTTCTATTAATCTCAGGTTTTTCTTTTCCTTCAGGACCTTTAATGCAGCTTCATCATACCCTGGCGCGATCACGCACTCTGTGAAACCAGCCGTAGCAATGGCCTTGGCAGTAGCTTCGTCCACTATCCTGTTAAGCCCTACAATGCTGCCAAACGCCGACATCTTGTCACAACCCAGCGCATCAATATATGCCTCCACCAGGGTCTTTGCCTGTGCAGCGCCGCATGGATTTGTATGTTTCATGACACTCGCCGCTGGCTCTTCAAATACCTTTACGATCTCGAGTGCTGCATCAAGGTCTATGATATTATTAAACGAGAGTTCTTTGCCGTGCAGCTGCTTTGCATTGCTTATGCCCACGACATTGCGCTTATCCTTGTAAAAGGCTGCCCTTTGATGCGGATTTTCTCCATATCTGAGCGACTGGATCTTTTCAAATTTCAGCTCAAGCGCGTCAGGAAAACCAGCCTCTTTACCCTTCACCCTACACCCATCACCATTCAAGCTTCTCTTCAAATAATCAAAAATAGCTGCGTCATACTTTGAAGTCTTTTCAAACACCTCGACACCCAATTTAGAATGGAGCTCATCTGAAATACTCCCGCTATTCTTCTTTAGTTCATCCAGCACATCCTTATATCTCTCAGGATTGCACACAACTACCACGTCCCTGAAATTCTTTGCTGCAGAACGGAGCATGCTCGGCCCGCCTATATCAATATTCTCAACTGCCTCTTCAAACTTAACACCTTGTTTTGCCACTGTTTTTTCAAACGGGTACAGATTTACGACCACCATATCGATCAGCTCTATATCATGCTTCTGGACCTGGTCCATATGGTCTTTTTTCTCACGAAGCGCTAAAAGTCCTCCATGGATCTTAGGGTGCAATGTCTTTACCCTGCCATCCAGCATCTCTGGAAAACCAGTATAATCTGATACTGTCCTCACCTTTATACCAAGACTCTTTATAAGCTTGGCTGTCCCGCCTGTTGATAGTATCTCCACGCCCAGCTCATTCAAGCCCTTTACGAATTCATCCAGTCCTTGTTTGTCTGACACGCTGATCAGCGCCCTCTT
>CAZTIQ010000044.1:6904-8380 GCA_964613735.1 uncultured Planctomycetia bacterium
GATTATTCTATAAGTTTTGCCAGCGAGAATAGCGGCATGAACATCGATATCACAATAAATCCTACTACAAGACCCATAAACACTATCAATAATGGCTCAAGAAGCGCGGTCAACCCGCTTATCGCCACATCTACTTCCTCTTCATAATTATCAGCTATTTGCACAAGCATCTTGTCCAGCTGCCCGGTCTCCTCGCCTATATTTATCATCTTTACAACAAGCGGCGGGAATGCCTTGCTCGTCTCCATCGGTCCAGACACGCTCTCCCCCTCCTTGATGCTGTCACGTACCTCCATGACCGCCCTGCCAATGAATTCATTGCCCACTGTATCTTTTACTGTCTGCAATGCGCCCAATATAGGCACCCCGCTTGAGAGCAAGGTCCCGAGCGTCCTCGCAAATCTCGCTACTGCCACCTGCTGCACAAGTACGCCCACTACCGGGACATGTAATTTAATCTTATCGATCACGATCCTCCTGCCGGGACTCTTTATCAAAAATTTATAAAATAAGACAAATGCAACAGGGATGAACGGGATCAGATACCAGAACTTCCTGATGATATCGCTGGTGGCAATAAGTATCTTGGTCGGTAGCGGCAAGGCACCGCCCAATTCTAAAAACATGCTTGTAAACGTGGGGATCACAAACATCATGAGCATTATCAATATCATGACAGCGACCAGGAGTACGAACGCAGGATACATGAGCGCGGACTTTATCCTCTCCTTGAGCTTCTGACTCTTGTCCAGAAATTCAGAGAGCCTTTTCAGGATGCCATCCAGCATCCCGCCCATTTCCCCTGCCTTTATCATATTTACATAGAACTCCGGGAATACCTTTGGAAAATGCGAAAGTGCCTCGGAAAAATTTGTACCACCCTCAACTTCATTGGTAAGCCTTGCCACGACATCCTTCAGCGCACCTGGCTCCAATTGATCGTGAAGCGTCCTGAGCGCCTTTACCAGCGGAAGGCCTGCTCCAATAAGCGTAGATAATTGTCGGGTGAATACAACGAGGGATTTCGTTCTAATTCTTTTTTTGAAGTTTAGGAATGAAAGGTTTTTGGCAAGTTCCATTTTTCATCGTGCAACAATCATATCGTCTATCTTTAAGCTGCGACCCCCTTTTACATCCTTTATATCGCAGGCCGATATCCTGTCTCGCATCTGTATGACTTCTATCAGGCCTATATACGCTTGGCCCCTATAAATATCAAACTCTTCCCCTGTCTCAACACCATCCTGCTTGCCTAGGTCTATAACAACAAAATTATGCTCTCGATTCACAGCAACGATCCTGCCCTTTAAAGAGGTGCCCATGTTTATCCTGTCAATGGGCGACGAGATAGCTGTGTTGTCTAATTGACTATTTTGCAAGAAGATTGGCGGAAGCTCAACCTCGCTTGGCGCGTGATATGCCTCAGCCCTTATTTCTTCTGACTGGCGGGCTTTTTCACTGAATGCTAACTTGATC
>CAZTIQ010000045.1:0-8307 GCA_964613735.1 uncultured Planctomycetia bacterium
TATAGCTGCTTATGCCTGAGGTCCTTTATCGCATTTACTACTAAGTCCTAAGAGGAGAGATATAACCTCTGATGCAGTAAAAAAGATAAAAAAGTAAACCACACCTAATAAAAGACCTATAAATCCAGTAGACCTAGGTGCATCTGGTGTCCCGCCACCAACGAAAATCACTATTGAAGCCACTATGCCCACTGCTACTGATACCCAAGCTAAAACCTTGAATATTACAGAACTAATCTTCAAAAACTTATATTTCTCTACCATTTGCTCCCCCCTTCTTATAACTAGTTTAAATACAAGTAATTACGTACATTTATGATACTGTTTTGATACTGTTATGATACGGTTCTATGAACTTTGGTAGCCCCAACCGGATTTGAACCGGTGTCTGATGGCTGAGAACCACCTGTCCTAGACCAGGCTAGACGATGGGGCCCTATAAACTCTTTCGTCCTTATCCTTGCGTTTAACACCTTTCTCAATGCTTTTTGGCCCGCTATTTGCTCTTGGTCTTAGATATCCAGCTTATGGCCCTCCTTTTCTTAAAGAAGTCACCTTTTACAAACTTCAATACTTAAGCCCAGCAAATAAGGTAAATTCAAGTATAATGATTTTTATACGAAAGTCAAGTAAAATGACACAACTTACAAGGCTTAAGGGAGCGTAAGTCTCTGTGCGAATTTTATATTGGGTCCCGAGTTAAAGTCGGGACGGAGGATCTAATATATTCATTGACACATAATGTTTCCTTGTGTATTATCTTTAAGTAAAGCTATGGCTACAAAAATCGCGATTGGCTACAGTCAAAATCTAGATTCATTCTCAGCTGGCACAGAAGCTAGCAGGCTTGCCACCTACCAGCTTGGGAGACTAAAAACAGATCTTATTATTGCCTTTATATCTCCTATATATGAACAAGGCTTGGCCCTTAAAGGCATACGCTCAATTGCCGGTGACGCGCCAATGCTTGGGTCCTCAAGCATTGCCAGCATTACCTCCAAGGGCTCTTTTAAGGACTCTGTAACGATATGCGCTATAAGTTTTGACAACATAAGTTTTTCTATTGCGTTCCAAAAAGGCGTACGAAAAGACCCCAGGACAGTGGGTAGCTCTGTTGCAAGAAAGGCCCTGTCTAACGCAACTATTCAAAGACAGCTATATATGATGTTCTCGGATTCCTTTAGCGTAAACGCCTCAAACTCCCTGATTGGCGCGCATGAGATACTTGGCACTCTTTTTCCAGTAATAGGGGGAGGTTCAGCGCATAATTTTCAGTACAATAGGACATACCAGTATTTTAATTATAATCTATACGAAGATGTTGTAATAGGCCTCTTATTATCTGGGAATTTCACAGCCGTTACAGGCAGTGCTCATGGATGGCAGCCTATTGGCACGCCTCATGACCTTACAAAGGCTAAGTTAAATATCATAAAAGAAATAGACAAAAGACCAGCTATCGCTCTATATCAAGACTACCTGGGCAAAAGTATAGATGAGCTTAAAAACGAGGGCATTGCCAGGATAGGAGCGAGTTTTCCTCTGGGCATGAAATTAAAGGGGAAAGAGGCGTATCTCTTAAGGAGCCCCATTGATATAACTGAAGATGGCGGCCTGGTTTTAAACGCAAATGTCCTGGAATGCGAAGAAATAAACCTGATGATCGGAGATAGAGACTCAGCATTAAACGCAACGAAAAAGGCTGCTATGGAGGCGTTGGATAACCTCAAAAATCTTACCCCTAGCTTTGGCATGGTCTATAGTGATATATCCAGATTTCAGCTTTTCAGGAAAGACCCACAGATCGAGCTCGATGCAATAAAAGATATTATCGGAGAAAACGTGCCATTGATCGGATGTTACACCTGCGGCGTGTATATGCCTATCCCAGCGGCAGAATACACGCAACAATTTTACTTCCAAAACCAGGTATTATCTGTTACTCTATTCTCGGAGTAATCTATGACAAGCTATACCATAATCCTTCTTTTAGTTCTTCTGTTAATAACATTGTTTTCCTCTCTTTTCCAGCGCAATAAGCGTATCAGCGCAGAAGAAAAGAATAGAGGCCTGAGGGATATCGCTAGACAGCTTGATGACCAGGCAAAGATAATCATAAAGACAGACCTGGCCCTTAACAAGGTCCAGGAGGAGCTTGACAAGAAAATAACAGGCCTGTATACGCTGCATGAACTCGGGCAAAAGGTTAGTTCTACATTCAATATAGAGGACCTGTTCAGCCTGATAAATAAACCTCTTATATCTAAGCTAGGTTTCTCAAGGGCGCTGATCATGTTAAAAAACGAAAAGACTGGAGTCGTATCGACAAAGACCCAGGCTGGCTATACAGAATCTGATATAAAAAAAATAGAGAAAAATATAAATAAAGGCGATATATCTACTGCCCTATTCAAAAAATCCGGTTTTATACTGGTAAATAGTGACGCTGAAAAAGTACAGCACGAGGACGTCCTTACGGATATATTTAAGACAGAATCTTTCCTGACAGTGCCAATAACTGTAAAGGACGAGGCTGTTGGTTTTATACTTATGGGAAACATATCCAGTTATACTAAATTGACAGAGGGTGATGCTGAACTTTTGTCTATACTGGCGAGCCAGATAAGCACAGCCATCGAGAATAGTCAGCTTTATACAGAGCTCTTTAGGTCGCATCAGGACCTGGAGAGAAGGGTAAGAGAAAGGACTCAGGAGCTTGCGAGATTAAACGAAGAGCTAAAACGACTTAATAGGGCAAAATCCACATTTGTATCCGCAGTCTCGCATGAACTTCGAACACCGCTGACATCCATAAAAGGTTACGCCTCTATCCTTATGGCTGGAAAACTGGGAGATGTCTCAGCGGCTCAAAAAGAACGTCTTGAAAAAATAGATAAGCACTCAAACAGCCTTACGCGTTTAATAAATAACCTCCTGGATATTGCCAGAATAGAATCAGGCAGGGTCCAGATGATCATCAAAGATATATCCATAAAAGAGGCGTTGGATTCTATTGTGGATATCATTACGCCTCAGATAAAAGAAAAAAATATCTCCCTAAAAATCGACACAAAGATAAAAGTAGATAAAATAAAAGCAGACCCTGGTCAGCTGGAAAGGGTCTTTTTGAATCTACTGAGCAATGCCATAAAATTTACGCCGGAAAAAGGGAAGATTATCGTGCATATTGAACAAAAAAATGACTTTATAGAATTCGTAATAGAGGACAGCGGTATAGGCATACCAATACAGGATCTGGAAAAGGTCTTTGAAGAATTCTTCAGATCAGACAATGCGCAGCAGCAAGGAATCAAGGGAACAGGATTAGGGCTATCGCTTGTTAAAAAAATTGTAGAGGCGCACAAGGGCAAGATATGGGTAAAGAGTGATATAGGAAAAGGTACAAGATTTGGCTTTACCATACCAAGGTCTTAAACATTTGAAATAAAGGGGATAAATCTATGCCGAGAGAAAAAATAGTAATAGCAGACGATGATCCTGACATACTGGATGTATTAAAAATAACCCTTGAAGATGAGGGCTATGAAGTAATAGAGGCGCACGACGGCCAGGACGCGCTTGAGAAAATAAAAAAAACATCCCCCGATCTATTAATAACTGATTTCAAGATGCCAAAAATGGACGGGGATGAGGTCTGCAGGATCCTTAAGCAGGATATACTTGTCCAGCACATGCCGATTATAATGTTGACTGGCAAGGGAGAGGTCAGTGATAAGGTCCATGGTATAAAAGCAGGCGCTGATGACTACATGGTAAAACCCTTTGAGCCCGAGGAGTTAGTGGCAAGGGTTTCGATGGTACTGCGTAGAACTGCGCGCGATCTCGACGCCAATCCCTTGACCAGGCTACCAGGCAACGTCTCGATACTAAATGAAATACAAGCGCGCATTTCTGCCAAGGAACTATATGCTGTCTGTTATATTGATCTGGATAAATTTAAGATATACAATGATAAGTACGGCTTTGAAAAAGGGGATGAGGTCATAAAACGCACCGCAAGTATACTGATAAACTCTGTGCAGGAAAAGGGTACTCCTAAAGACTTCATAGGACACGTAGGCGGCGATGACTTTGTGGTAGTGACTGTGCCTGATAAAATGGCTGGGCTCTGTAAAAGCGTAATAACTAAATTCGATATAATGGTGCCGGAACTATATAATAAAAAAGATCTGGAAAAAGGTTATATCTCCGGGAAAGACAGATCAGGGAAGACAAAAAAAATACCTCTGATCTCAATATCTATTGGCGTGGTGAACAACAAGAATAGAAAGATAAAGCATGTAGGAGAAGTTGGAGAGATCGGCGCAGAATTAAAAGAATACGCCAAAAGCCTCAAGGGAAGCAACTACGTAACCGAACGCCGCAAAACCTAACATCCTAACTTTACACTCTTGCAATGCTCAAGTGTAAAGTTATTTCCATTTTGCAAATTTGGTGCGCGAGGCGAGACTCGAACTCGCATAGCCTTGCGGCCACAAGGCCCTCAACCTTGCGTGTCTGCCAATTCCACCACCCGCGCAACATAAACAAGCCTATTATATAGAACAGAGTGTCAAATATCAAGCATAATTGGCAAATTGGAGATAGCTTTCGTAACTCTTTATGATATGACTGGGATTTTAAGAATATAATATATGAAGTTGTTTTTTAATATTTTCATCGCTCAAATATTCGTCAAGCGTTATGTTGGGGCGGTCTATAAAACCTTTGGGCGTAATCTCAATGATGCGATTAGCCACAGTTTGAATCAGCTGATGGTCATGCGAAGTAAATAAAATAGTGCCGCCAAACCTCTCCAGGCCCTTATTTAAGGCCTCAATTGATTCTAAGTCTAAGTGATTGGTCGGATGGTCCATGATCAGCACATTGGGCTGGACAAGCATCATGCGGGATAGCATGCACCTGACCCGCTCGCCGCCAGATAAGACCCTGACCTGTTTAAAAGATTCGTCTCCGGAAAAAAGCATACGTCCTAAATATCCGCGCACAAAAACCTCTTCAGTATTATCCGAATACTGGCGAAGCCAATCGATAAGATTGCAGTCTATATCAAAATATTTAGAGTTATCCTTAGGATAATAAGCCTGGGTAATCGAGGCGCCCCATTTAAAATTACCGCCATCAGGCTTTATCTCTCCAGCCAGTATCTGAAATAAAACCGTCTTAGCAATATTATTGGGTCCGACAAAAGCTATTTTATCGCCTTTAGTAACAGTGATGGTAAAATTCTTAAATAAGACCTGTCCGTCAAGCGACTTAGATAAATGATCGACTTTCAAAATATTGTTTCCTGCCTCGCGCGCCTGTTCAAAATTTATATACGGGCTCTTTCTCGAAGAAGGCTTGATATCCTCAAGGGTAAGTTTTTCCAAAGTCTTCTTGCGGCTGGTCGCCTGCCTGGCCTTAGAGGCATTAGCGCTAAAACGGGCGATAAAACTTTTTAACTCTTCTCTTTTTTTCTCTACCTTTTTATTAGTTTGAATACGCTGTCTTAAAACTAACTGACTGGATTCTAACCAAAAAGTAAAATTGCCCGGATACAGCTGAATATTACCATAATCAATATCCGCAATATGCGTACAAACCTTGTCCAGAAAATGCCTGTCATGAGAAACTACAATAGCGATATTTTCAAAGTTACATAAAAATTCTTCAAGCCATTTACAATTTTCAATATCCAGATGGTTGGTAGGCTCGTCGAGTAATAAGATGTCAGGATTACCGAACAATGCCTGGGCCAAGAGAATGCGCACCTTCTGCCCTTCTTCCAGCTGCTTCATCTCGAGGCCATGGAATTCTTCTGAAATACCTAGATTACTTAGCAATTTAGCTGCATCGGATTCAGCGTTCCATCCATCCAGCTTAGCAAACTCTACCTCAAGTTCAGAGAGATGTATTCCATCTTTATCAGAAAAGTTCTTTTTAGCGCAGAGTATGTCTTTTTCCATCATGATATCATAGAGTCTTTTATGCCCCATAATGACAGTGGTCAAAGCCGTGTACTCATCGAAAGCAAATTGATCCTGTTTTAAGACTGCGATACGTTCATCGGGAGACACTACAACCTCTCCTGCGGTAGAGTCGATTTCGCCTGAAAGAATCTTTAAAAACGTGGATTTTCCTGAACCGTTAGCTCCTATCAGCCCGTAACAATTCCCTGGAGAAAAGACTATATTTACATTAGAAAAAAGTTTTTGCGCGCCATAGCGCAATGATATTCCGTTAGATGAGATCATATTTTAAAATCCTTTAATATTTGTAGATAAAAAAGCTCTGACAAAGATCACTCGTCAGGGCTTATATTGCCTCTTTCTCTCTTAACACAAGCAAGCCTATTATATATAGGTTGCGTTCAAACATCAAGCATAATTGGCAAATCAGAGATAAAGTCCAGGCTAAAATTGTCCAATTTGTCAATGTTCCGCCCAGTGGAAGCCTTTCTTTTATTCATCAAAAATACAGGTATTAGTCTTTCCCTATGATAGCCATGGCAACTTTTATACCGTCAGCGCCGCTTGATATTATCCCTCCGGAATGACCACTACCTTCTCCTGCTACATAAAGATTTTCAAAACCTGCACAGACATAATTCTCTCTCCGTAGAACCTGGATCGGAGATGAACTCTTGCTATCAAGCCCCATAATAGTACCTGCCTCAAATCCTTTTATTTTTCTACTAAAATCTTTAAGCCCTTCCCTGATCGAACCGCTTACTTCAGAAGGTAACAAATCCCATAAAGCCGCTGGCTTTAGCCCCAAAGGATAGCTCGATTCAACAATGCCTGACCTCTCTTCTCTGTTAATAAAATCCTTAATGCTGCAGAATGGGGACTTAAAACCATCTGAGTATTCATAAAATCGACCCTCAAGGTCTGCCAGCCAGTCAAGGGCTTCCAGGGGCGATGTCTGTCTGCCATTTAACCTATTCAGATCGACTCCTGCTACACAGGCTGCATTTGCAAATTTTCCATCTCTACTGTACAGACTCATCCCATTTACAATATTTGCATTCTTATATGCAGATGCAGGAATAATACTTCCTCCGGGACACATGCAAAATGTATAGACCGGGATGTTGCCATTTCCCTTTGATGCAAGGCGATATTCAGCAGCCTTAACTCCCGGTAAACTTTTTTGCCCCCACTGCGCGTTATTAATAATCTCCTGGAGGTGCTCCACCCTGCATCCTATAGCAAAATTTTTTGTGCGGAACGTTACTCTTCTTTTGATCAACATCCGGTATGTCTCATAAGCAGAATGGCCCGGTGCAATAATAAACTCATCTGCTTCGATTTCCCCTGAAGTTGTTATAGCCTCACGCACTGTTTGATTGTCAATTTTAAGATCTTCCAGCAACGTTTCAAAAAGTATTCTTCCGCCGATATTCAGGAAGTCCTCTCTTAATCTTGTTACGATCTTGCTAAGATTATCACTGCCAAGATGAGGATGCGCCATGTATCCTATCTCCTCTGGGGCACCGGCATTAATATAAGCAGATAATATAAACTTCCTTTCTTGTGATATATGCTTGGATCTTGAAGTGAGTTTTCCATCAGAAAAGGTACCTGCGCCACCCTCGCCAAAAGCATAATTGCTAACAGAGTTAAATAGTCCTGTCTTCTCAAACTCCCTTATCCCTTCGGCCCTCTTTTTAACGTCTGAGCCTCTTTCAATCAAAGTTGTATTAAATCCTGCTTTTTGAAGCACGAAGGCACAAAAGAATCCAGCCGGACCGCTTCCGACAACAGCCACCTTCTCTGTCCTTTTACGATACGGGATACTTAAACACAGTGATGTAGAGGGAATTGCTCCTTTGATCTCTTTTGATGAGACTGAAACCAGAACCTGCCAACAGATATCAGCTTTCTTTCTCGCATCAAGGCTCTTTCTTTCGATCTGACATGAAAACTCTTTTATCTTTAGTTTTTTTTCGATCTTTTTTCTAAGCTGCTCCTCTGTGTAATCAGTAGGAAGCTTTAATGAAATTTCTCTGTGTCCCATTTTAATGTGATTTTTCCTTTGCGCTTAATTAGTGGATAAAGGGGCATTTCGTCAAACTTTTATATTGATGCTTCACCATGACTATATTTTACCAAAAATACAGTGACAAAGAGAGATAATTCTTCTCAAGGATTCAAGAATTTCCATTTAATCGATCTTAACTAGCAGAGAGTCGTAGTCACCTAAAGAGATAGCAAGAACCCTGACTAGCATCGCTAATCAGGGTTCTTGCTATCTCTCCATCTGGAATTTGAGAGATTAGTGTGGCTGCGCTAAGCTGTGTAA
>CAZTIQ010000046.1:0-2649 GCA_964613735.1 uncultured Planctomycetia bacterium
ATACTTCAATACCCCGGCTGGGATCTTTATATTGACGAGTTCGCCTTTTTTCTTGCCGAGCAGGGCCTTGCCGACTGGGGAGGATATCGAGATCTTGCCTTGAGCAAAGTCTGCTTCGTCCTCGCTCATGAGCTTATAGGTGATATCTTCGCCTGAATCTGTATCCTTTAGCTTTACTGTAGCGCCTACATAGGCCTTGTCTTTAGATATGTTTTTCTCGTCTATTATCTGGGCTCGGGCAAGCTTGTCTTCCAGTTCCATGATCCTGCCCTCATTAATACCCTGCTCTTGCTTTGCTGATTCATATTCTGCGTTTTCACTTATGTCGCCAAGAAGCCTTGCGCTTTCCAGGGCACTGGCTATCTCGCGTCTCTTTTTGCCCTTAAGGGCTTTAAGTTTCCCTTGAAGTTTCTCAAACCCTTCGTGCGTCAAAAACACCTTTTCTGACATAACATCCTCCTTAATACTTATATATTCTCGGCACTCTTCTGCCTATATTGCACACCACTTCATACGGTATAGTATTTGAAAGTCTTGCAATCTCTTCTACAGTCACAGCATCCTTGCCTTGCTTACCGATCAATACCACGTCATCCCCTGGTTTTACTGTCCTTGATCTCCCTGCATCCACCATGCTCATATCCATACAGACTCTACCGACTATAGGCAGGCGTCTGCCTTTGATCAAGACATGACCGCGGTTTGAGAGATCTCTTGAATAACCATCGCCATATCCGACTGGTATTGTAGCAATATTTGTGTCCTTCTTCGTAACATAGGTCCTTCCATAGCTTATGCTCCTGCCCCTCGAAACTGGTTTCACATATACGACCTTTGTCTTTAATCTCAAGGCTGGCCTTAATCTTAGTTTCTTTGCCAAATCACTCCTTGGATGCAGGCCATACATTATAAGCCCTGGCCTTACCATATTCATGTGGCTGTCTTTAAAATCGATGACTGCCATGCTATTGGAAGTATGTTTTATAGGAATATCTATTCCATGACGCAATAGCTCTTCTATAAGTGACTTGAAATCCCTGAGTTGATTGCGCGTAAAGACCTTGTCATCCTCTGCGCTTGGAAAATGCGTAAATATGCCATCTACCTTGATATTCTTCAATGAGGCCAATTTCTTTACAAAATTTACTGCATCTTTATGCCACACGCCAAGCCTTCCCATGCCTGTATCTATCTTTGCATGCACTTTTATGATTCTTTTTTTCGACTGTGCGAGCTGCGAAAGGAGCCTTGCTATGGCTAGATCTGAAACTGTCTGGATCACATTAAATCTCAATACACCCTCTACCTCTTCGGGGAGGATCGCGCCAAGTACAATAATATTTTTCTTTATCCCAGCCTCTCTCAATGTAGCCGCCTCATCCAGTGACGCAACGCCAAAATAATCTATGCCCTTTCTTGCTACTGCCTGCGAGACCTCTTTCATACCATGACCATATGCATCTGCCTTCACAATAGCCATTATCTTAATGTCTTTATCTACTCGATTCCTTATCTGGCGCAGATTATAAAGTATAGCGCCAAGATCGATCTCTGCAAATGTGGGTCTGTAAAACTTTTTCCTCATAATCAACCATCCTAACTTTACACTCTTGCAATGCTCAAGTGTAAAGTTACTTCCTTACTTGACAGTCTTTAGGATACAGGTATATCGGCTTTAATTTATTCAAGTCACCCTTTTTGTTTTTATTTTTCAATGCCAGCCTTATTAGATCACCTGCGCTGGGATACCAGAATTCTTCTCCTAAGAAGCTCACGTTTTTATTGTAGCTCAGAATCTTATCTTTATAAAGAGAAATGCCATCGCCTAAAAAAACTGCCTCGCCCTTTACCTTGCTCATAAGTTCATCTATGCTGATCAAAAGATTCTTTGATTTTTTGACACCATCCTTATATATCGCGCTATAGACATTACCCCTCTTCGCATCAATGATCGGCACAATCAGACTGTTACCACTCCCGGACCCGGGTAGGGTCGACCCGGGTCCGGGAGTGGTATTCATGGCCAGGGCGTCTATGCTTGCGATCCCTATGCATGGCTTTCCTGTGGCTATCCCAAATCCCTTTATCGTGCTAACACCTATGCGCAGGCCGGTAAAAGATCCAGGCCCCAAGCCCACAACAAACATATCTATGGCATTGATAGAGACTGCTCTTTTTTTTAAAAGTGACCTTATCCTTGGGATGAGTTCTCCTGAATGTCTTCTATCAAGTAGGTGCGACTCCTCCCCGAGAATATCTTTTCCCCTGCTCAATGCTATGCTCAGATATTTTGAGCTGGTATCAATCGCCAATATCTTCAATCTTTATCTCCCTCTTATCTTCTCCTCTGACTATAAACTTCACGGATATATGTTCCTTAGGAAGAAGTCTCTGTATCTTTTCTGCCCACTCTATAACAGTTATCCCGTCTCCATAAATATACTCTTCAATAGAAATATCCTCTATGTCTTTTAAGTTATCAAGCCTGTATAGATCTATATGATAAAGCGGGATCTTTCCTTTATATTCTTTTATTAAAACATAGGTAGGGCTATTTATGTGGCTGGGATCTTTTATGCCAAGGCCTTTTCCTATGCCTTTTGTAAATGTGGTCTTACCGCTTCCTAGATCCCCGCAAAGCGCAACCAC
>CAZTIQ010000046.1:2749-7934 GCA_964613735.1 uncultured Planctomycetia bacterium
CTCGAAAGCCGCGTCTTAAAAGGCCATTTCTTGATCAACCTATTGCCTTGTCTTTTCGGCACAGTAAAGACCAGCTCAAAATCCTCGCCGTCTCTTACAGCTGAGTCAAAATCTTTTGCGTCTTTCGAAACAGGAACGCATCTCTCGTAAACATCCGCTCCTTTTTTGCTCTCCTCTAATATATGCCCCAAATCAGCCAATAGTCCGTCAGAGACATCTATCATTGCATTGACTTTAAAATTATTTACTAAAAAACGTGCTTCTTTCAGGCGAGGTGTAAAATTAAGATGCTTACCTTTTCCCTTTAAAGAGCCGCCAAGAGACCCTGTTACAAATATCCAGTCACCAGCCATTGCGTCACTACGCAGTACCAGATTTTCCCTCTCCACCTTACCTAAAACCGCTATATCAATAATTATCTTTTTAGACCTAATAGTGTCCCCGCCAACTAGATCTATTTTAAATTTTCTAGCTGCGGCCTTGATGCCTTTATATATATCATCTACATACTTAGCTTGAAGAGACCCAGGCACGCCCAGGGATACGACGCAATATTCAGGCAAGCCGCCCATTGCCGCTATGTCACTGACATTTACTGAAAGGGCTTTTTTCCCGATTAGATAACCGCCTGATTTTCTTTTGAAATGCCTGTCTTCTAAAAGCATGTCACAGCTAAAAAGCAAATAGCTGTTTTTCGTATGCTTAATAACAGCAGCATCATCGCCTATGCCTTTTATAACATTGCTGGACAATTTTACGCTCTTAGATATCCTGTTTATTAGATTAAATTCGCCTAAATTTCTTAATATCATAGACGCCTGATTCGGTTATTATGGCTGTTATAAGACTTGCAGGAGTAACATCAAAGGCTGGATTATACACCTTTGCCCTGGACGGCGCAGTCTGCTTTGAGCCAACATATATAAGCTCTTCCCGCTTCCTCTCTTCTATCGGTATATCCTTGCCTGTTGCTATATTCTTGTCTATTGTAGAGCTCGGCGCTGCAATGTAAAAAGGTATGCCATGGTATTTGGCCAATACTGCAAGCCCATACGTCCCTATTTTATTCGCTGCATCACCATTTCTTGCGATCCTATCAGCGCCCACTATGATCTTTGTAATACCTTTATCCCTTATTGTGGCTGCTGACATATCGTCGCAGATCAATGTAGCGTCAATCCTGTTTTTCATAAGCTCCCACATCGTGAGCCGCGACCCCTGCATGAGCGGCCTTGTCTCATCTGCGTATACCATGAATCTCTTTCCCTGCTTTTTCGCTTCGTAAAAAATAGATAAGGCCGTGCCATAACCTGCTGTTGCCAGCATGCCTGCATTACAATGTGTAAGCGCAATATCTCCATTTTTTATAAGCTGGGACCCATTCCTTCCTATGGCGCGGCACATCTCTCTATCTTCTTTTAAAATACCCAGCGCCTCTTTTAAAAGCCTCTGTCTGATATCCTTAACCTTGGGTAGATGCGTAGGCTGCCCATCTTGGTAGCCTACGCATCTACCCAAGGTATCCTCCATCCTCTTCAATGCCCAGAAAAGATTTACTGCTGTTGGCCTTGTGGCCTTTAGCCTGGCTGAAGCGTGAACCAGGTCCTTTTCTAGACCCTTTATTGTCTTTGATTTAGAATTCAGCGCCTCTAAAGCATATCCCAGCGCTACAGCCACACCTATAAGCGGCGCGCCGCGTATCTTTAGCTTTTTAATCGCCTCGCAAAGCACATCAAGATCCCTGCACTTGATATACCTTAACCTCCCAGGCAACTCTGTCTGGTCAATAAAAACTATCCTATTCTTTTCCCATCTTATCGGCTCTAATAACATATAAACCTCTCGTATAGTACCTTCAAACCCCCATCACAAACCAAACACCTTCGCCAGGAAATTACGTCTTAATATCACTGCCTGATGCGGGCACACCTCATGGCAGCACATGCACCTTATACACTTGCGGCTATCTATTACAGACTCACGCTCATTTACAGTAATAGCAACTACCGGACAACTCTCAGCGCAGATCATGCATTTCTTGCAAAGTTTCTCAACAATAAATGGACCGAATCTTATAAGACTCGCCAGCGTGCTCATAAAAGGCTCCGGGATCTTCATGATGATGCTTGACGACGGCAATTTAAAACCCCTTATAAGACAGCTCTCGATTTTTTCTCCTACGATTTCTATCTCCTTTATATCCCCGTTGCCTAATCCTTTTTCATGCGCAAGCTTAGTAGTCAGGATATCAAACGGCTTTATACCTATCAAATGTGAAAATACAGCATCCAGGGCCACGCTGTCCTGGCTTGCCATTAAAAGCCCGACCTGCTTTATGTCGCCAGAGGCAGGCCCATCCCCATGCATTGCAATGATCCCGTCCATCAGCGAAACACAAGGCCTGACCGCCTTATAGACATCGATCAGGACGTCCACAAACTGATCCGGCCTTGGAAATCTTTTGTGATACTCGGTTTTATTAAGTCCTGACACGGCGCCGTACATATTTTTGACCGCGCCTGTCAATACCATAAGGCTATGTGTCTTCATCTTTGGCAAAGATATGATCTTATCGCATTCAAAAAAATAAGATGCAATTGGAATGCCGGAGACCATCTTTATATTTTTAACCTCTAAGAGTTCGACGCCTTCCTCTTTTGCCATCCTGGAAAAACCAGAGCCCTCATACGCATTTCTCGGAGTGACAGAGCCTCCAGGGTTATCGCCTATTAAAGGTATTGCCCCGCGCTCTTTTACAAGCCTTACGACTGCACGAACGACCTCTGCATTAGTAGTTGCCCCGCGCTCTGGCGGACCTGCTGAAAGGAGATTTGGCTTTAAAACCACTCTCTCCCCTTTTTTTATAAATGTCGAGAGTCCGCCCAAAAGCTCAAATGCATTATGCGCAGCCTGTTTGAGCCTTACTGGTTCATAACTATCACATCTTACAATAGATACTTTTGTCTTCACGCCAATAGTTCCTTTATAAAAAACACAAAACCCAAAATAATAGAATTGTGGACTATATGAACGGTAATGGACCCAACGAGCGATCCAGTCCTTTCGTAGAGAAACGCAAGGAGCAGGCCCAGCGCCATTATAGGAAAGAACCCGACAATATTTGTATGAAGCGCGCTGAAGACAGCCGCGCTTAAAAATGCGGCCCCGAGCACTCCTAAATGTTTTTTAACCGCTGCGTACATAAATCCCCTGAAAAAGATCTCTTCGATTATAGGCCCAAGCACAGATACGAATATAGTCAAAAAGAGCAAGACCCTGCTCCGATCCTCTTTCATAAATATCTCGAACACAGGCTGCGACGGAGGCGTGTATCCGACCAGATTCAGGATCCATACTGACAGAACAAGTATTATCAGTAGAACAGGTAACACAAATATATATGCTGCTATGCCTGAGAAGACATTATTAAAAAAAGAGGAGGATCTGAGGCCAAGGGCCTGCAGTCTATCTTTATATCTAACCGCCACAAAATAAAGCACTATGATCCCCACGGCCATATCTATAAAAAATGTATTTACCATCATCCTCAGGTCTTCGCCCAGCTTAAAGTCCAGTATCTCAAATAGCATACCCTGTAAGATCGCAAGTATATAACCTGTAAACAATATCACGATGCTTGCCCTGACTAGATCTAAAACACCCCATGATACACTCGGGACATGTTCCTGAGTGAACCAGGAATCCATCCTCTTTCTACGAAAAACAAAGGCTATGTCCATTACCAGTGACAGCAAAAAGATAAAAAAACCAAAGGGTATGAAAAATCTAAAAAACCTGGCGCTCATGCTTTTAGACCCTAGGTAGTCCATGACCCTTTCTTCGCTGATGCCAAGCTCCTTAAAGGTCTTGTTAGAAAACGCGTCTTCCTCAATGAAGCTCTCTTCATGCGGCGCTTTATGCCCTGCGCCTGTATTAAGCGCAGTGACCGTCAATATGAAGATCAGCATCAGAAAATATATACGTTCTCGCCTGATAAAATCTAGCATATGCTAAATAACCTCTTTGCATTTTCTGTTGTTATGCCTGCCACTTCCTCAATACCTATCCCCTTGATCCTGGAGATCTCTTCAGCCAGATACTTGATATGGCCGGGTTCATTCCTCTTCCCCCGAAAAGCCTGCGGCGCAAGAAAAGGCGCGTCTGTCTCAAGCAGCAGCCTATCCATAGGCACTGACTTCGCGACATCCCTTAACCTGCCGGCATTCTTAAATGTCAGATTACATGTAAAAGATACACAAAGCCCCATTTTAAGACATCTTTCGAGAAAATCATTATCGCCTGAAAAACAGTGCATAACGCCTCTTATTGGATCACCCATCACATCCTTTAAAATGCCAAGGGTATCTAGATGCGCATCACGATTATGTATGATCACTGGCAGGCCTTTATCCTTTGCCTCTTTTAGTAATCTTCTAAATAATTTTTTTTGATTATTCTCTGAAGAGATCTTCTTGTAGTAGTCAAGGCCTATCTCGCCAAGCGCAATGACCTTTTTATTATCGAGCAAGTCGTGGAACGAGTTTAAATCATCATCCGTAACTCTATCTGCATCATGCGGGTGTATTCCGCAGGCAGCATAGATAAAATCATATCTTTCTGCAAGGGCTATAGACTCTTTGGTCCCGGTCATGCTAGCGCCTACATTTATAATCGCGCCTACATCAGCCCTTTTCGCGCGCTCTATAACATCGTCCCTGTCAGATTCAAAGTCTTTGAAATCCAGATGACAATGTGTGTCGATTAACATAGCGGCGACATGTCTCTCAGTTTCTTGACAATAGGCGGGATCTCAGCCAGGCAATGATCCACATCCTCTTCAGTGTTCTCGTAACCAAATGAAAATCTTATCGAACCCTGCGAGATGTCAGGCGGGACGCCCATAGCAGTCAATACATGGGACGGCTCCAGAGAACCAGAGGTGCAGGCAGAACCGGTAGAGACAAGTATACCTTTTAGATCAAAATTTAAAAGCAGGCTCTCGCCCTCAATATATCTGAAGCTTATATTAACAGTGCTCGAAAGGCGGTTCTTTGGATGGCCGTTCAGATATACTTCCTTAATGTCGCGGTGTAATCCATCAAGGAGTTTTTTTGTGAGTTGCTTTAGATGTTTATCGACCTTCTGCATGTCCCTGGCGGCTATTTCCAGGGCCTTTGCAAAACCA
>CAZTIQ010000047.1:0-2273 GCA_964613735.1 uncultured Planctomycetia bacterium
TTAAACTCCTCTTCCCCGGGGACGCCTAATTCCATTGAGCGTTTACCAGATGCGATTATAACTGTCTTTGCCTCATATTCTCCCTTGTCAGTCTTGACAAAAACTTTGTCTTTTTTTCTTTCGATCACTGTAACGTCTTCATTTTCTTTTAAGGCAATGTTGTTCTTTTTCATGTGCTCTTCGAATTTAGCCACAAGCTCAGGCCCTGTTACAAATTGATATCCAGTATAGTTTTCAATGTCTCCACTCCATGCAGTCTGGCCGCCTATATCTTTACTTATCACCAATAGGTCCATCTTCTTCCGCGCAGCATAGACTGCAGCAGTTATGCCGGCTGGGCCTGCGCCAATAATGATCAGATCTAACATATTGTTTACCTATTCCACCGCGTATGTGCGCCATGCGCACCTACGCGGTGGATTTAATGTTGTGCGGCGTGAGATCAATTACTTCGTTCACATCGACTTCTATTAGATATTCTGGCTTTGGCAAGCTCGCTTCTGGATGAAGAGGGTGGCCTTTTTCTCCCTTAAGATTTTTGAGTAGGCGCTGTGATATCCTCTTTGTAATCTTGGTCTCCCATGCCTTGACTATATTAGACTTTAATTTATTTTTATTGGCTATCTTTGCCTTGCCCTTTAAGGTAAAACCTATAAACTTATGCTCATCAACTGCTGTGATATTTATGTGGGGATTTTGCTTGAGGTTTTCATACGTCTTTGCCTTGTAAAGGTCCAACAGATATACCTTTCCGTCTTCTTCTATATCCACTATACCTTTACAGGAATTATGCGGACACCCCGTCTTATCCACAGTAGTTACTATGGTATAAGGCTGGCGATGGAAAAATCTGATTATACGTTCGGTTAATTTTTTGGGCATTTAACTTATCGCGATTTCTTTTGTGCCTTCCCAGAGTCCATGGAGATTGCACCTTGCCCATGCCTTTAATGGACCATGGGCATGAGACAGCTTTACTTTAAACCTGGCTACGCCGTAACTCGTTCCGCCGCAAAAACCAGCCCGGCCAAGAAATGTGTCGCCGCAGTAAAGTTCTAACCATTCTATAAAATGACCTGCCTCGTTAGGATGCTCGACTCCATCTGTGCCGCCGACTTTGATATTGACTTCAAAGACCTCGTCTTTTTTAGCATTGCTAGGCGCGTCTATGACCGGGATATGCTTTTTTTCAAGATCAGCAAGATTTTTTGCATCCTTTGGAAGATTTACTCCGCAGAGTATATCATCTGAACAAACATATTTTGCTTCTGGCATATTACACCTCCTCATTTTTTAATAAAGTCTACAAATATAGCTATTGCCAAAGCTAGACCAGAACTTACAAAGATAAAGAAATAATTTATCTTGTCCTTTTTCGAACTCAATTTACAGACAATAGTTCCCAAGACCTCTTTATCATGCTCTGTAAGCTCTTTTTTACTGAGTAACTTATCTTTTAGATCTGTCTTTTCAAGCTCCCTCTGCAATATTTGATCATACCTGAACTTATAAATAAAGAATATTAAAAAACCACCAACGCCTATATACCACAGCATCTTAGCAAATATAGGGCTGGAATTTACAAATATGCTCATTGCCCTTAGGGATATCACAGCCACGAGCGCGATAAAGAAAAATATCCAGGACGCCAGCGATTCCTTACATGTCCTGAGCTTAAAACAATCGTAACAGACGAATTCTTTCTTTTCCTTCATCGATCACCCCTGAGACTGCGGAGGGACAAAGACCCTTGTCGCAAGCTGGCTGTCTATTGTCAAGATCCCATTTCCATCCTTTCCTACGATATCAAGTTTCTGTAACATCTCTGTAGGATTTGCCTCTTCTTCGACCTGTTCTGTGACAAACCACTGCAACGTCGTCTCTGTTACATTGTCATTTTCCTTTTTTGCCAGCTTTACCAGGTCATTGATCCTTTTTGTCACCATCTTCTCGTGCTCCAGTGTCTTTGAAAATAAATCCCTTGGGCTTGCGAAATCTTTAGGCGGTTCATCAATGGCCTTCAGAACTATCCTTCCTCCCTGTTGGTTTACATAATCATAAAATTTCTGGGCATGAGCCATTTCCTCCTGCATCTGCACCTTAAACCAGTTGGCAAAACCATTCAGGCCAATGGAAGCAGCATAAGCAGCCATTGAAAGATAAAGATAGCCTGAATAGATCTCCTTGTTGATCTGCTCATTTAAACTAGCCGACATCTTTTTGCTTATCATATAAGCCTCCTTTCTTAATAATACTATTTTAGTATTATTAAG
>CAZTIQ010000047.1:2373-7797 GCA_964613735.1 uncultured Planctomycetia bacterium
GACACGCCCTTGCCTGTAAATTTATGCTCGCCAGGCACATCTAATTTTCTAGGATGCGCGCCTGTGGCAATTATTATAGACAATGTAGTATATGTCTTATCTTCGGCCTTGATCCGCCATCCATCCTGGAGCTGTTCTATCTTTTCTACATTTTTAACAATAAGCTCTGCGCCAAACTTTTCAGCCTGCTTCTTAAACTTCTCTACAAGCTCAAACCCATTTATTCCTTCAGGAAATCCAGGAAAATTTTCTATAGAGTCTGTAATAATAGCCTGGCCAGGCACTGAGTAACTTTCTATGACCAGGGTCTTTAACCTTGCCCTTGAAGTATATATAGCTGCTGTAAGTCCAGCTGGCCCCCCACCTATAATAATCACATCATAATCCATGATCCCCTCCAAAATAACTTTACACTCCCGCCTAAGGCGGGTGTAAAGTTACTTCTCTCTTTTTCCGAAAATCCCGCTTCCTATCCTCACGATATTAGCGCCTTCCTCTATAGCGACCTTGTACGAATTGCTCATACCCATGGAAAGATATTTCATCTCTACATTTGGAACGCCTAGCGCCTTTATCTTCTCAAATACCTTCCGTGTCTCAACAAAATATGGACGGGCATCCTCAGGATCGCCAAACATAGGGCCCATGGTCATAAGACCTGCTATATTAATGTTTTTCAATACTGACAGTTCTTTTACAAGCTGTTCAATGTCTTCTGGAATAACTCCAAACTTTTGCTTTTCTCTCCCGCTATTCACCTCTATTAATACAGGCATGACCTTATTTTCTTTTAAGCATGCCTTATCGATCTCCTGAGCCAGCCCTAAAGAATCAACTGTCTCTATTACATCAAAGATCTTTACTGCCTTTCTTACTTTGTTTTTCTGAAGATGGCCAATGAAATGCCATTTTGTCCTGTCTCCTGCCAGCTTATATGCGGACTCTGCTTCCTGCACATAGTTTTCGCCAATAATTTTTATGCCTGCCTCTATTGCCTCTAAAATTTCTTGCGGCATCCTTGTCTTAGCTGCTGCTACAAGCTCTACACCTTCTGGTAATTCACTAAGGATATTCTTTACATTCTCCTTAACCACGCTTACCTCTGCGCAATAATGTATCTTCTTTGCTGATCGAATCTACTTTTTTCTTCTCAGCATTATATACATAAGAAATATTCATATCCTCAAAGCATCTCTTTATCTTATCCAGTTCCTGTTTTTGCAATGGTTTTGCAGCGCAGGGCCTCAAAGGTGTGTTTATCTGGACCTCATCGACTTTGATCTCTCTTGCTATTCGCGCCATATCTTCTGCGCAATCTTTATTTTCTTCAATAAACATGATCTGTAGCGCGAGCCTTCCTTTATATTCGCTCCTGAATCTTTTTATGCTGCCTAATACCTTATCAAATGTAATGCCAGGCATCGGCTTGCTTATTTTTTTAAATAATTCTTCTGAGCACGCATCCAATTTTGCCATGACAAGATCTGCAAGCAATAGGTCCTTTCGCACATCCTCTTTATCTATCAATGAAGAATTGGTTATGATAGCTATTTTTTCTTTTCTGATATTTTTTATCTCTCTTATCATCTCTCCCAGGTTCTTGGCCAATGTCGGTTCGCCTCTGCCAGAAAAAGTAATATAATCTATTTTTAGATCTGGTAAAGACTTTATCTCTTCGATAACTGCCACGGTTGGGACAAATATCTTTCTCTCACTATTAAAGACATCTGTTTCCTCAAGCTGACAATACGCACAATTAAATGTGCAGATCTTATTTTTGCCAGAAATAGGATCTATGCCCAGAGAACTCCCCAGCCTCCACGACAATACTGGTCCGTATACATATTTATACTGATTTTCAGTCATATAAGGTCGGTCACAGCTTATCCAATAATCTATTGATTTTATCTACGAGAGGCTGGAACTTGTCACCTTTTCTTAATCCTATGTGGCCTTTTGCCCTGGCCTTTATTCGATCATCTAAATCTTTAACTATCCTGTCAAATGGGCCGACAATCTTATGTGACACCTTATAAGCAAGAATTAATATTACGAGGATAGACACAGGCGCCGCCAATAATAAAATAGACGTAACCTTTTCAGAGGCAGGGATAATATTATAGGCAATGACTTCTGGTATAGCGAACTGCTCTGCTGTAACACCAAATATAAGGTAGTAGAGTGAGATTGTGGCTATTCCCGTAGGTATAAGCGCTGCTGCAAATACAAGTAAAAATATCTCTTTGTGCAGCTTATTAGCAAACGCCTTCTTCCTTTTATTCTGCTTCATCTCGATACCCCACTTTCATGTTTTTATACAACGCCTCAGCAGTAGACAATGTATTATCTGTGTCGGTCATAAGCGCAATAGCACCTACATTTGACCTTGGTGGGCTGCCAAAAGAAGCCTTGTAATCTTCATAAATATTTCGTTTCTCAAAAACCCATTTATCTATGTTATCCATACCCGACTCGACTATAATAAGCTTAATATTTTTAGAATAAGGGCTGGTTAGTATCTTGCCTTCGGGTAACTCTTTATCCCATATATATTCAATACTCTTTGTCTTTCTAAAATTAAAACTCGGGAATATCACATATACCCTTGCAGCATAATCATCCTTCTCTATCCATCCCTGTTTTTTATTAACATCTCCTAGTCCTAATGGCGCCTTTTCAGGAAATTTTACAACTTTCCACTGCCAGCTTATCAATGGCAATTCTTTGGAATTAAATTTAATTCTGTAAAATAAGCCTGAACAAGACTTCTCGCTTATAGCTGAAAGATGCCCATCTTGTTTCTCTGATTCAACGCTATACATGACCTTACCCTTAAATATCTTTTCCTGCCATTCCTTCAATGCATTATCTTTATTAAAAAGAAACCATTTAGGCAGCTCTTTAGCATGGGCATAGTAGATGAAAGATACTAATAAAGTAAATAGAAAAATATATATAATCTTACGTTTCCGCATATTAAAGTATCACCTCTTTTAAAGACCTTTTCGGCACATGGTGAATGTTATTCTTATCGCGAAAATACTTAATATCCTGCTTCACCTCTACTAAAACCACCTTTTCTTTTGGTTTGCCCAGGGCAATTACAAGGAGCACATCATATAGCTGGGGGATGTTTAGGTTTTTTCTAAGTAACTCCCTGTTTATAGAGCCCAATATACATCCACCGAGGCCTTTTTCAACAGCGCCCAAAAGAATACTCTGGCTTGCAATACCGCTATCACAACCAAAGGATCTGGAGATATCCTTATCTCCGAGTATGACTACATAGGCAGATGGCCTTTCACCTTTTTCCGGGCCAGCCCAGTCTTTTAAATACCCAGCCCAGGTCAGAGCCGGAAATATAAGATCATTCCTGGATGCATCAAAAGAAAGTACATACTTAAGAGGCTGCAAGTTTGCTACGCTTGGAGAGAGTCGCGCGAAATCGACAAATTCTTTCAATGTTGCTTCGCCTATCTTATGCCCTTCGTCAAATCTCCTGTAGCTTCTCGAGCGTTTTATAATATTTTCTATAGTCATTTTATCTTTTTCTCTTTTTTCTCTTCAGTGCCTTTTTCATCCTCTCGCGCGCCTGAATAGGAGTTCCCCCTTCTGTCAAGTGATCGCAGCACAGAGCAGCAAAACCCCTTCTATTTTTCATCTTAAATACCTTGATCTTAAGCTTACGAGCCATAAAATCTCCTTTCTTTTTAATCCTATCTCTATATGATACTACTTAGAGATAATGAAAACAAGTCTAACTTATTTATTTAGTACCGAGAGTGTCTGGGGATGGATTTTACTATTGAAGGCAACTATTGCACCTGGCCAGCCTTTTTAGCCGTGTCTATGGCAATATCGAGATAGGTCATATCCTTTTCTGGAGAATCAGTTCGCCTTTTTCTGAGTCGACTTTGAAGATGAATTTTTCTAGAAACGACATGCCTAATAGGCCGTTCTGGCCAAAATTATCTGAACCTAGCACAATGGCTCTAACATTGGTCACGCGGACAGTGCCAAGCTTTATCTCTTTTATCACTACCTCTTTTCCACTTACCTGGCGGCCGTCTGCTACCTGGCACAAGACTGTCTTACAAGGACTGTAGCTTAGACCAAGATCAGCAGCTACTTCTTCTGATATCTGAGTCTCTGAACAGCCTGTATCAAGCACAAGCTCTGCCTTTACCTTGCGATTCAAAAGCGTATTTGCTATGAGGCTATTGCCTCTTTTATCAAGACTTATGACGTGTTTTCCCCGGGCCATGTAGACGACTGTCTTGACGCCCTTGCCTGTCCACTTTGCCGTAGTCAGAGCTACCTTGCCTACGGTCTTGGCAGTCGCAAATGTCAATCTTCCAGTAGTGTCCAGGACCTTGCCAGTAGCCCTGAGCGCAGTACACCCTGTCATTGAAACAATAAACACCGCACATATTAAAATGTATAAAGATTTATAGACTCTATTCATAATCTGTCACCTCGTGCGTCAAAGTATACACTATAGGTTAAAAGAAGTCAAAGTACCGGAAAAGTCGATTTTCAAAAGGAGAACTGCAACTGCATTGGCATTTTCTTTAGCTATTGTTGAAAATTTGGTAGGAAAAGAAACCGCGGAAAGAGTAAAAAAAGCTACGCTGGTTAGTTAACGCCCCTGGGTAGATGCGTAGGCTACCCCTTTGGGTAGCCTACGCATCTACCCAGGTTAAACCTTGTCCCTCTCGTCGTAGATCTCGCCGAAGAGCTCTTCTAACACATCCTCCATTGACACAATGCCAACATTCCTGCCTTCTTTATCCTGCACAATAAAGAGATGCTGGTGATAGGCCTGAAATTTACTCAAGAGGTCGTCTGCCTTTTCATTTTCGTTTACAAATATAGGCCTTGTCATGAAATCTTTTATCTTTGCCTCATAATTATCTTTTGCAATCTCTCTAAGCAATATCCTCTGCTGGGCTATGCCAACTATCTTTGATACATCTTTATCATATACTGCTATCCTGCTATGTTTTGAATTAAGTATAGAGTCTCTTATCTCTGCAAGGGTACCCTCAACTGGTAACGCATAGATCTGATCTATGGGCTTCATGATGTGAGATGCCCTCAAATCATTCAGTTTAAATACCTTATTACAAAGTTTCTCTTCATCTACCTCTACAGTACCTGCATCGCGGCCCAACCTCAGCATTGCCTTTATCTCTTCTTCAGTGACCTTTGGCCCGGTTGATTTCTTCCTCATCCCGCCTGTCGCCAGGATCAATATTTGTATTAATGGCCGTAAAAACCATATTATAACCCTGAGGGTCTTTGCGCCTGAAAGAGAGATCCTGACCTTATAATGTTCGCCGATTGTCTTGGGTATTACCTCAGATATAACAATAATCAGAAATGTGAGGACTGCTGAGGATACGCCCAATAGCTCGTTACCAA
>CAZTIQ010000048.1:0-7775 GCA_964613735.1 uncultured Planctomycetia bacterium
AATATACTATAACAGGCCCTGGATTGCAAGCCCTAACTTTACACTTGAGCAATGCTCAAGTGTAAAGTTACTAAAACTTTCCTGCCGCTGTCAGGATAAATACCATCACGAAAAGCGCTACTGTCTCTATAATGCCGAGGACTATGAGATAGTTTCCAAAGCCCTTGCCTGTCTCTGCCATTGCATCGCTTGCTGCCGCACCAGCCTTACCCTGCATCCAGGCTGACATCCCCATCGCCATGCCACAAAGTATACCCGCACCAGCCATAAATTGTCCTTTTTTCGCAAGTTCTACAAAAGCATTCATTACTATCATGCCGTAAATGGTCTGCGAAAGAGGCGCTCCCACAAATACGGTAAGGATAAACGGGGCGTTTTTATTCTGTGCGAAACATTTTTTCCATGAACCGACAGCGGCCATGCCTGCCGCGCCAGCTCCGAGAGCGGACCCCATCGCCGAAAAAGCCAATGAACCGGCTATCCCCAGGTCCTTAAACTGCACTAATAAATTTGCATCCATTTTTAGTCTCCTTTACTTTTGAATGGCGCGTATTCAATGCCGGACCATTCCATATTTAAGTGACTTGAAAACTCCAATACATTCAATCTCACTCCATGTACAAGTATAGCCATCGCACCCAATAAAATATTTAAAGTGTGCCCAAAAAAAAGTATAAATGACGTCGCGAATCCAGCAAATATATTCCCAAATCCTATGGTCATTGCCATCTGATTAAATGCGTCTGCCACAGCAACAGTTGCCGCGCCTACCGCGAATAGTCTTATATAAGATACTATATCAGTAAAACTATTTATAACATTAAGGAGGAGGTTCCCTGTGCCTGAGCCAATCGTCTTAAAAATATTCTTCGTGGGATTTGTAAACAATATAATAAATGTCATACCTCCTATTATCAGCCATCTTGTTTGTTCTGGGAAGACCTCTCCTAAAATCAATGTCCTTGCCAGAAAATACGCTGCCCACAATATTAAAATCCATCCTAGTTCAGAAAAGGCCTTTAGAGACGGCATCTTCCTTATTAATCTCCATGCATGCGCAATGCTTAAATGAATTGCGCCTATAAAAAAGCATAAGGCCTGCACATTTGCATTTTCCCTCAGAGAAGGCAAAAGCGGCCTTGCCATCTGAGAAAGCCACGCCTGGCCAAAAAACGTACCTGTCAGAACACCCCATAAAACTGCACAAATGCTCAGGACATACATAAGAAAAAATATGGATTTATTCTCCAGATCTCTAAACCTTAAATGGCATAATAAGTTTATAATGAAAATTACTGCGCCATAACCTGCATCTCCAACAAGAATTCCAAAAAATATTGAGAAGAAGAGCAAAAACCAGAAACTTATATCCACCTCTTTATATCCAGGTATTGTCTTTATCATATGAAATACTGGCCTTATCGTCTCCACCCATCTTGGATTCCTTATCAATGTCGGCACATTGTCATCATCTGAAGGGCTTTCTACTGCAAGCCCCCATTTCTCGTCCCTGGCCATGTCTTCCAGTAACTTTACATTATTTACAGGGCAATATCCTGTTACATACGAAAGCCTCTCGAACCTACCCATACCGGTAGAGACCTTACTGAATTGTATTATAGAAGCGAGCTTCTCCTGGTGGGACAAGAGCGCGTTTTTATATTTTGATAATTCTTGTAAGGCCTCGTCAACCTGGCGGAGCTTTTCTTCTTCTCTTTCCAGGCTTGATCTCATTTCTTTCAGACCTTGCTCAGGAGGCTGGAGTGTTTTAAAAGCAAGAGCTGTTTCTCTGCTCGAAATAACAGCGCAATAAATAACGCTTCCTTTTCTAAAAAGCTCTTCTAATATAACCCCTTCTGGTATCTGGCTAAGATGCTGCTTTGTGATCCCGCAGAGCCTTACCCAGACATTTTTCTCCTCTAAATCATAAATAAGTTCGGGATTGAAATTACCCCATTCTTTCCAAAACCCTATATCTTGTTTTATTTTCTTTATACCCTCGTTAAGCACATCTTTTTTATCCACCAGATCCAATATCTCTCTGACTATTTTTTCAGGATTTTTATGGCCTTCTGTCTTTGACGCATCAGAAAGAATCTTTATGGTCTCGGAAAGGGACCTATATCTTTCCTCGAGAACGAGGATGTTATTACTCGTAGGCGCATGCTGGTGCTCTACATGCAAAGCCTCGGCATTGGCCAGAGACTTAAGCGCAGCCTCGGCATCCTTTGACTGCACCACAATGCTTATCTTTTTCATCTTAACTATCATACAAAGACCTCTTCCAGGGTCAGCTTTTCTATCTTGGCCTTTGCAATCTTTGAGCGGCCAACAGCGTTTGTCTGCTGGTCACCCAGATAAATCCTGATGAGCCTGATATTTTCTCTGCACTCAGGTATCTTTATCTTTTCAAATAGGTTTACCCTCTGCGTGGTTATCCTTAATTCAGTCTCTAAGATCTCAAGCTGCTTCCTGATGACCTTCTTTTCCTCTAAAAGCGCGACAAGCCCCCTTATCCTATCAATGGCCCTGTCTATCCAGAGGGGCGTCAAAAACAAATCATACTCTGTCTCTTCAAAATCCACGCGTTCGAATACAGGCACATCTACGCCTGCGATATTAAAAACTCCTGTGACCACTGTGCCTTTCTTGACCCATTCAGAGACAATATCCGAGCCTTCATTCAAAAAGCCTGCCCACCCACTAACTTCGTCCTCGACATTATCGATATCTTTTATCTTTAATGACAGTGTCATGCGGATTTTTTGTATCTCTAGCTGTAGTTGTTGTTTTTTGAGCTGGAGGACTGGCAGGAAATGCAGAAACTGCTTCAGTGAATCCCGCTGTTTCTTTAATTCGCCTTTAGTGAATTTGATTTTTACCATTTACCAAATATCCCACCGCGTAGGTGGGCCTTAAGGCCCACCTACGCGGTGGGATAGGTTACCTGCTCGGCCAGAATTCGTCTATAAGTTCGGACTTTGCCCCTACCTCAAATGGCTCAAAACTCTCTGCCATGATCTGCCATCCCAGATCAAGCGCCTTTTCAATGGGTATATTTACAGAAAGGTCCATCATCCTTGTCTCAAATGAATGGCCATATTTCAAAAGCTTCTTATCCCATTCGCTCATCTGAAAACCCATGGATTGTTTTTCCAATGTCGAGCGATAATCAGCAAAAAGCTGTATCATCCTGTCCATCACGGTCCTGTGATCTTTTCGGGTCTTGCCATTTACCTGCTGCTTAAGACGGCTCAAGGAACCAAACGGCTCTATTGACTTATTTCTAAGATAAAGCTGGCCTTCTGTTATATATCCAGTATTATCAGGCACAGGGTGCGTCACATCATCGCCTGGCATAGTAGTAACCGCAAGTATAGTTATAGATCCTGCTGTATCGAAATCAACTGCCTTTTCATATCTACTGGCAAGCTGGCTATACAGGTCTCCTGGATAGCCTCTATTTGAAGGGATCTGCTCCATTGTTATGGATATCTCTTTTAGTGCGTCTGAAAAATTCGTCATATCAGTAAGGAGCACTAAGACCTTTTTACCTTGCAATGCAAACTGCTCTGCAACTGCCAGGCTTATGTCAGGGACCAGAAGACATTCTACAGTAGGGTCTGATGCAGTGTGCACAAAGAATATGGACTTGGACAAAGATCCATGCTCATCTAATGTATCTCTGAAAAATAAATAATCATCATATTTTAAACCCATACCGCCTAAGATTATTAAATCCACCTCTGCCTGCATTGCAATACGCGCAAGGACTTCATTATATGGCTCGCCAGGCACAGAAAATATAGGCAGTTTCTGTGACTCTACCAGAGAATTAAACACATCTATCATTGGTATGCCTGTCCTGACCATATGTCTGGGGATGATCCTTTTTGCAGGATTCACAGGCGGCCCGCCTATCTCTATCATATTTTCTGTGAGGATGGGGCCGTTGTCTCTTGGAAGGCCTGCGCCATTAAATATGCGGCCCAGGAGATCCTCAGTAAAAGAAATCCTCATGGCATGGCCTAAAAACCTTACCTTGTCGCCTGTTGAGATACCGCGACTCCCTGCAAAGACCTGCAGGTAGATATTATCTCCATCTATCCTTATGACTTGGGCAAGGGACTTACCCCTCTCCGAGGAGATCTCAGCAAGGTCCCTGTAACCAATGTCCCTTGCCTCAACAGTTACCACGTTTCCGGCGATCTGTATTATCTTATTATATATTTTTCGCATGCTTAGAGACCTCTTCTTCGATTTCCTTTTCCTTTTTTAAAAATTCACCTGTCTTAAACTCAATGGAATTCCATTCAATAAATTTTTGCCTCAAGCCAAGAAAAAATCTGCGCGCATCGTCCTTATTCCCGAAATCAAATTCTGTCTCCAGGATCCCGTATATCACATGAAAGACATATCTTTGTCTTTCCTCTATTGTAGCTTCATCTACTTCATCAAACGCATTCTGCTGCAAATATACATCATCCAGAAATTCTCCTTTAAGATAGATAATAAATTCATCCAGAGATGTGCCTTCTTCTCCTACCACCTTCATCATCTGGTTTACCTCATAACTCCTTCTGAGGATATGCTGCGCCCTTGATGTCTCTTTCTCGTCTATAAAGCTCTTGTATTTACTCCAGCTTTCTAATGGGTCTATCGCAGGATATTTTCTCGCATTTGAACGATCCCTTGAAAGGCCCTGAAACGCGCCCACCACCTTAAGAGTGGCCTGCGTAACAGGTTCTTCAAAATTCCCTCCTGCGGGGCTTACGGTGCCGCCTATTGTAACAGAACCAATGCTATTATTATTCAACCTGACAATACCAGCCCTTTCATAAAAAGATGCTATCCTTGTCCCAAGATACGCAGGAAATGCCTCTTCTCCTGGGATCTCTTCTAACCTGCCTGACATCTCGCGCATTGCCTGTGCCCACCTGGAAGTAGAATCAGCCAATAAAAGTACGTTCAGACCCATCTGCCTGTAGTATTCAGCAATAGTAACAGCTGTGTACACGCTTGACTCTCTTGCTGCCACAGGCATTGAGCTTGTGTTGCAGATTATAACAGTACGCTCCATTAAAGGCCTGCCAGTCCTTGGATCTATAAGTTCAGGAAATGTCCTTAATGTCTCTACAACCTCTCCTGCCCTTTCACCGCAAGCAGCTATTACCACAATATCCACCTCAGCATGTCTACTTATGAGCTGTTGCAAAACTGTCTTGCCAGAGCCAAATGGACCTGGTACGCAATACGTACCACCTAGTGAAACAGGTATCAATGTGTCGATAATTCTAATCTTAGTAACAAGAGTCTTTGATGGTTTTAATTTTTCAGCATAAGCAGTTATTGGTATCTTGACAGGCCAGATCTGCTGCATTGCGGCATTGTGGATCTTTCCTTGTGCGTCTTTTAATTTTGCAATAGTATCCTTGAGAGAATATTTTCCCTTGGCCGCAATGCTTTCTACATAAAGCTCTCCATCTAAACCAAATGGCACCATTATCCAGTGGTCAAAAATCTCTTCCTTTACCACTCCGAGCTTATCCCCTGCCCTGAGTTTTGTTCCTTTTTTTACAGAAGGGTTAAACTCCCACTTTGCCTCATCAGGAAGCGCCTCAAGATATACGCCTCTCTTCAAGAAAAAGCCGCATTGCTCAGCAAGTTGCGGCAATGGGTTCTGAAGCCCGTCGAATATCTGGCCTAAGAGCCCTGGGCCTAATTCAACTGAAAGCAGATCATCTGTAAACTCGACCTTTTCGCCAACCCTTAGTTCCTTTGTATCCTCATAGACCTGGAGCTCAGCCTTATTGCCCCTTACGCGGATGACCTCAGATTTCAGGCGCTCTTCATTGTGCACTACAAAGGCCACTTCGTTCTGTCTGACATAGTCATCAAAGTCTACCACGACCATGTTTCCATTTATCCCGGAAATCTTTCCAAATCTTTTCTCTGCCATATATTCTCCCGCCGCTTCAAAACTACGCTATTATTTCTTCTAAGATCTGTATGCCGCCGTCTTTATTTATATTATCCCATCTCTCTAAGATCTGCAACTGCAGTGCATATACAATCAAAAAATCAATGTCAAAATAATGACTTTTCTTCAGCTCCTCTATCTTTTCCCATCTTATACGGTCAAGATATAGCTCTGCATCTTTAGGAGACTCCTGGCTGACTGCCCAATGCGCGATGCCTGCCATAAAGGGATTTAAATAATTTTCTCCCCGGATATATTTATCAGGATCTTTGGCTTTTTTATTTGCCCTTGCGCGCGCGATCTCATTTCTTAGATCTGTGTCAAAATCCTTCCATTCTCTCGACGTAGACGAATTCAAGCCCCGCTTTAGGATCTCCAAATCTCTATCGCTTATTTGTTCTTTACAGCGCGCGAGAAGTTCTTCGTAGGAAAACGGCGCCTTCATGCCAAATTCAAGCATAGGCAGGGTTGCTATAAGGTAATAATATTGGCTCATTTTAGAAGTTTCTTAAGCTCTGGGTTCAGGTATGCGCTCAAGGCCTCTGACAGGCCCTCATCTGTAAAATCAAAATATGACTTTCCTTTGTCAAAGCTTATAGAAAATCCTGCATTGATATTTGGAGAAGATTTAAATTCTATACCGAGTTTGGATTTTTCTTTTAGTTTTAACATAAGCCCTTTTTTTAGCTTATCCAGATCTTCCTTCTTAAGAAGTATCTTTATATCTGAAGTTTCGCCTTTCTTATCAATATATTTTTCTATTAATCTTGTCAAAATATCAACCACATCCTCGCTGGACATTGCTTCTTGAGTCTCTGCGACTATGATATTATCAAGGATCTTTCTTATCTCATCCTTCAGAGAGAGTATTAGATCCCGGGCCCCTTGCCTGAGCGAGGCCTCTGTGGCCTGGGCTGTCTTTTTTGCCTTTAGCTCAGCATCCTCAATGATTTTCTTTGCTTCTTTCTTTGCTTTCTCAATAATCCTTTTCGCATCACCCTCTGCATTAGACTCTATCTCTCTTTTTTTCTCCTCTGCAGCCTGCACGCCTTCTTTATTGATCTTTTCAAGTAACTCTTTTAACCGTTCTGCCATGACACACCTCTTTTAACCTCCCCCGGTCCCGGGTCGGCCCGACCCGGGACCGGGGGAGGTTCTGTATCTATCTACTGCCTGGTTTTGTTATATCTATACCCTCTTTACACAGGGGACATTTTTCCGGGGGGAAGACTGGAAGATCTAATTTTAATAGGCTATTTGATTTTACACCAAAATCTATATTTTTTCCACTCCTATCTATAATACTCCCTACTCCTACTATGGTAGCACCCATAGACTCGACTAACTTTAATACCTCTTTTGTGGAAAGTCCTGTTGTAATAACATCCTCGACAACCAAGACCTTGTCATCTTTGGTTAGCTTGAAACCCCTTCTCAAGACCATTTTGTCATCTTTTCTCTCTGTAAAAAGCGAACGTACGCCTAATGCCCTGGCAACTTCATAAGAGACCACTACGCCCCCTAGCGCAGGTGCAACAACGCATGTAGGCTTATCGTCTTTAAAATACCCTGCTAACTGGTTACATAACTTCCCAGCATATTCAGGATACTGCAAGACCAATGCGCACTGAAGGTAATCTTCGCTATGTAATCCACTAGAAAGTTTAAAATGCCCCTTTAAAAGCGCACCGGTGTCTTTAAAGATCTTCAGGATTTCTTGTTTTTTCATGCTAACACCCTTTATTTATTAAGAGTTATGATAACATATTGGCACTTAAAAAACAATTGAAATTAT
>CAZTIQ010000049.1:0-7707 GCA_964613735.1 uncultured Planctomycetia bacterium
TATATAATCTTTTCTTTGACTCGGGCCTTACTGAGTTGTACGAAGAGGGGAGGCTCGACCCAACAGAATTTTTTAGACGGGTAAAGGAGTTCCTGAAACTGGATATAGAGCAGAGCGAATTTTTTCCTGTATGGAATGAGATATTCTTTGAAACGCCATTGAATAAGAAGATGTATGAATTTTTGAGAAGTGCTAAGAAGGATTATAAGCTTGTCATGGTTTCAAATCTTAATATAACGCATTTCGAGCACCTTAAGAAAAAAATGGATATATTTGATGTGTTTGATAAATTGATTCTTTCATATGAGGTGGGGCGCAGAAAGCCAGCGTCTGAGATCTATAAGGCGGCTTTTGATTCAGTTGGGACAAGGGCAGAAAAGAGTTTTTATATAGATGACAGGCGAGATTTGATCGAGGCTGCAGCAAAGATGGGAATAGATGGAATTGTGTTTGACGGGGACGAGGCGTTTGAAAGGCTGAAAAATGATCTTAGTTAGCGCGTGTTTGGCTGGTATAGATTGTAGATGGGATGGGGAGAACAGATTGGATCCTGAGATAAAAGAACTCGTGGATAAGAAAGAGGCCATAGCTTTATGCCCTGAAGTGCTGGGAGGCAGAGGCATTCCCAGGACAAAGAGTGAGATCAGGGACGGGCATGGCGAAGATGTATTGGATGGCAAGGCAAAGGTGTATGATGAGAAAGACAGGGATGTGACTAACGAATTTATAAAGGGTGCGCAGGCCACACTTGAAATTGCCCAAAATAATAATATAAAAAAGGCAATACTAAAATCAAAGAGCCCGTCGTGCGGTATAGATGGAGTTAGCACAGCTTTATTAAAAAGGCAAGGGATTGAATGCCGCGTTATTTGATCATAGATGGATATAATGCAATGCATAAGATAAGAGAGCTAGATGCTAAAAAAGACCAGAGCCTTGAGGCAGCCCGGCTTTATTTTATCCACATGCTTTTAGATTTTATGTCCAGGAAAAAGAGGTTTGATAAGATATGCGTTGTCTTTGACAGCAAGGAACAGACCCTTGGAATAAGAAGCCACGAATATGGACAGATCGAGGCGTTGTATGCTACTCATGATAAAGACGCAGATAGCGTTATAGTCGATCTTTTGAGAAAGGCTTCATCAAAAGATAAGATAAGCGTTTCTTCAGATGATAACTTTGTAAGAAACCATGCCAGGGTCTATGGAAGCGATATTCTTTCTATAAAGGAATTAGAAGATATTATTATGTTGAAGCAAAAGAGCGCAAGGAGTAAAATAAGGGAAAAAGAAGTAGAGGGCGCAAAAGAGATCAATGAGGAATTGAAAAAACACTGGGGACTGAAATGAAACCTGACGAATTAAAACCTGTTTACATAGAGTCGTTTGATCTGGATGACGCGTGGTTTCAGTGCCTTTCAAAGATATTGGACCATGGCCATGTGTATAAGATAACAAGGGGAAGCTATCAGGACCAAAGGCGCCTTGAATTTGATTATGTCACGATAAGGGTGAAGAACCCCAGTCATCAGATAATACCTATAATACCCGAGGGATCAAGCATACCTGCTCCTACGAGTATGGACTATATAGATGGTTACCTCTCCTATTTATTGACTGGCCAGAAGACAGAGACAGAAGATTATACATACGGCGAGCGGCTTGTGGATGCAAAGGTCAGGATGAAAGAAATGCGCGATGGAAAGGAACTGGTAAAGGAGATGCCGCTTGAGGTAAATCAGGTAGAAGAAGTAATAAAGATGTATAAGACTGATGGCCATGGCACTAATCAGGCAGTAATGGAGATAGGTATGCCGTCTGATATTAAACTTCAAGACCCGCCGTGCCTACGGCTTATTGATACTCGGATCCGCTATGGTAAGCTGCACTTTTTTCCATATTTCAGGTCATGGGATCTTTGGGGAGGTTTCCCCTCAAATTTAGGCGGCCTTGAGCTTGTAAAGCAATACATGGCAGATGAGATAGGCGTGGAAAATGGCGAGATCATAGCTTCGAGTAAGGGCTTGCATTTATATGACTATAGTTGGGACCTGGCCAAACAGCGCACAGGTAAACTCGACTTGGAGATAAAATAAGTTATATGCACCCCATTATAACTAAACTCGGGCCTATAACGATCTATAGCTATGGCATGATGGTTGCCATAGCTTTTGTTTTAGGTATATATGTAGCTGGTATTGAGGCAAGGCGAAAAGGGATAAAGCAAGACTTAGTCTATGACCTTATGTTCTATATTGTCATAGGTTCTTTAATAGCCGCTCGTTTTTATTACCTCGCGTTTTTTGACCCGTCGGTTTTTATAAAATCTCCATTGTCAATATTCAAGATATGGGAGGGCGGGGTTGCGATACATGGTGGAATTTTAGGCGGGATCATCGCAGGTATAGTATTTTCAAAGCTTAAAAAGACATCTTTCTGGAAATTGGCTGATCTGGTCGCGCCGTCAATTATATTGGGTCAGGCGATAGGAAGGATCGGCTGTTTTTTAAACGGATGCTGTTATGGCGTCAACAATTACCCTGTCCAGCTCTATGAGTCTTTTCTTAATCTGTTAGGATTTTTTGTTTTATGGTCGATGAGAAAGAGACTCAAGTTTGAGGGTGGACTTTTTTTGCTATACCTTATGATATATAGCTCCATAAGGATACCTATGTCCAGTCTGCGCGGGGATAGTCTATATGTATGGGGTACGGATCTGAAGATCGCGCAGATCATCAGCGGTGTAGTTTTTATAATAGCACTGGTTCTTTTTGCAAAGAGGGAAAAGGATGCGTAAGTATTTTGTATTTAATATAATTATCCTCGCTCTTTTAGTATTTTTATTCTCCTGCACTGCATCTTTCTCTGAAGAAATCCGTAAACCTGCAGTAGCTGGCGCATTCTACCCTGCGGATAAAGAAGAATTAGCCAGGTCTATAAACGGATTTCTGGACAATGCCAAAAAAAGTGATATTGATAAAAGGATCCTTGCTATCATTGCTCCTCACGCAGGATATGTGTACTCAGGCCAGGTGGCTGCGTATAGTTATAAACAGATACAAGGCAAAAAAATAAATACAGCAGTAATAATGTCCAATTCTCACACGGCAAGTTTTTCAGGCATTGCCATTGATGATAGCGATGCCTGGCAGACACCGCTTGGCATAATTAAGGTAGATAAAGACCTTGCAGATAAATTGGTAAACAGCAGCCCTAATATTACATATGATAGCAGTGTCCATAAGCGCGATCATACGATCGAAGCGCAGTTACCGTTTTTACAGACCGTGCTCGATGGAGATCTTAAGATAGTGCCAGTGTTATTCGGAAATAGTTATGATGATAGCTATAAAGAGTTGGCTACAATATTAGCAAAGAATCTGGGGGAGCATGATATAGTAATCGCCTCTACAGACATGTCGCATTATCCTCATTATCAGGATGCAAATGTGATCGACTGGGAAACAGCTCAGATAATAAAACAAGCCGATGTGGATAAGCTTAACTTATATATAAAAAAGGTGAAGGATAAGAAAATACCAGGAGAAGACACTCTGTGCTGCGGCATAGATGGCGTTAAGACAGCAATAGAGCTATATAATATTTTAGGCGGCGGCGATATCGAGATCTTGAGATATGCAAATAGCGGAGATGTCGATATAGGTGATAAATCCAGAGTAGTGGGTTACGTCAGCATGGTCATGTCTATTCCTTTTGATTCAGAACAAAAGGAGGAAAAGGTAATGAGTAAGGAATATTTAAATAAAGAAGAGAAAAGAAAACTTATGGAGATCGCCAGGGCCTCTGTTATTGAGGCTGTTACTGGTAAAAAACAGGAGACAATCGTAGTTACAGAAGAGCGGCTCAAGGAAAACTGCGGCGCCTTTGTAACGCTTAAGAAACATGGCGAGCTAAGGGGCTGCATAGGATACATAGTAGCAGTAAAGCCTCTCCATGAGACTGTCAAGGACGTTGCAAAGTCTGCTGCTGTAAATGACTACAGGTTCCTTCCTGTGACAGAGGCAGAACTCAAGGACCTGGAATTCGAGATATCTGCATTGACGCCATTGACGCGTATCAAAGGTATAGACGAGATAGAAGTAGGGAAACATGGTTTAGTCATGAAGCGGGGTTATGATTCAGGGCTATTGCTTCCTCAGGTTGCTACAGAGTATGGCTGGGACAAAGAGACATTCCTTGAGCATACCTCTCGCAAGGCAGGCCTATCCAAAGATGCATGGAAAGATCCTTCCACAGAGATATATATCTTCTCGGCAGAGGTGTTTGGCGAGAGTGATGTAAAATAAAAAAAGCCGTTCTAATAACGGCTTTTTTTATAGGCGATAAGCCTCATTGCTTGCGCTATTTCCGCACCTCCTGATAAAAGCTTCTATAATAAAGTATAGCATAATTTTTAGAAAAAACAAGAGTGTGCTGGGGCACAGGGTTAATTCGCTTTAATTTTTTATAGCAGAGTGTTATAATATATAACACTGTGAAGACGGTTAGTGTACGCCAGATGCAGGAGATAGACCAAAAGGCAATAGAGGAGAGAGGGATTCCTTCTATCCTGCTCATGGAGAATGCAGGTAGGCGGACAAGCGAAGTTTGCGTGGCTACGCTCGGAAGCGCAAAAGGCAAGAAAATAGCAGTATTTTGCGGCACTGGGAACAATGGCGGAGATGGTTTTGTAGCAGCAAGGTATTTGAGAGAGCAGGGCGCAGAGGTCAGTGTAAATATAATCGGAGATAGAAGTAGAATAAAAGGCGATCCAAAGATAAATTTGCGAAAATTAGAAAAGACAGGGGTTGATGTAAGGGATATTGATTCGCCAGTCAGCGTAGACGCTGATTTAGTCATAGATGCAATATTTGGGATAGGGCTGAAGGGCGATGTCAAAGAGCCGGCAAGGTCAATAATCGCAGAGTTGAACGAGAAGAATTTAGATATTGTCTCAGCAGATGTGCCATCAGGACTAGATGCAGATACAGGCGAAGTATTAGGCGAGGCAATAAAGGCCAAAAAGACCGTGACAATGCAGTTTGCAAAAAATGGATTTTATATCAATAAAGGTTCTGAGTATACAGGCGAAATTATAGTAGTTGATATTGGTATTCCGGAGGATATATGTGCGGGATCGTAGGTTATATAGGTAAAAAGGACACGTTGCCGGTTTTGCTGGATGGGCTGAGGCAGCTTGAGTACAGAGGGTATGATTCAGCAGGCGTGTGTCTATTGAAAAATGGCAAGATCAAGATCGTTAAGCGTTCCGGAAAGATAAAAAATCTGGTCGCTTCTATTAGAGACACAAAAGGTTTAAAGGATTCAAGGGTAGGTATTGGCCATACCCGCTGGGCCACACATGGCGCCCCTACAAATATAAATGCGCATCCACATACTGATTGTTCCGGGAATTTTGTAGTCGTGCATAACGGGATCATAGAAAATTTCATTGAAATAAAAAATGAGCTGATAGAGGAAGGCCATAGATTTAAGTCTGAAACTGATACAGAGGTAATAGCGCATCTTATAGAGCACCACTACAGGGGAGATTTTGAAAAGGCAGTTTTAAAGGCCATAAAGCATCTCAAGGGCTCCTTTGCCCTCGGCGTAGTTTGTAAAAACCAGCCTGATAAGCTCATCGGCGCAAGAAGGGAAAGCCCGCTCATAATAGGCCTGGGAAGATCAGAAAATTTTATTGCCTCTGATGTGCCAGCTATATTGAGCCATACCAAAAAGGTGATATATATCGACGACGGCGAGATAGCTGTCTTGAGAAAAGATAGAGTAAAGATACTTGATTCAAACGGAAAAGAAAAAAAGAAAAAAGTAGATACAATCAAATGGAATATAGCCAGCGCTCAAAAGTCAGGGTACCCGCATTTCATGCTAAAGGAAATAAGCGAACAGCCCCGCGTTCTCAGGCATATTTTATCCAGTCGCATTAAAGGCGCTTCTCATATTTCTCTTGAAGGCCTTAATCTATCCGAGGGCGCAATAAAAGATATTTCAAATATTATAATACTAGCCTGCGGCACTGCGTATCATGCAGGATGCGTGGGAAAATATATTATTGAGAAGTTATGCAATATCCCTGTAGTCGTCGATTTCTCCAGTGAATTCAGATATCGTGCCCCGATCGTCAGCAAAAATACACTTGTAATAGCAATAAGTCAATCTGGCGAGACAGCAGACACGCTTGCTGCTGTAAAAGAGGCAAAGAAAAAAGGCGCTAAGCTGCTTTCTATATGCAATGTAGTTGGCTCAAGCCTTGTGAGAATATCTGACGGTGTGCTCTATACGTATGCTGGCCCAGAGATAAGCGTGGCATCTACAAAGGCATATACAGCGCAGCTGGGCATATTGTATCTACTGGCTTTTTATATAGCCGAGAAAAAGAATCTATTAAAAAAAGAACTTAAGCGGTATCTATTGAGAGAGTTTAAAAAAATACCAAAGATACTACAGGAAGTATTAGATGGGAAATCCAGGATACAAAGACTTGCTGGCAAGCACCATGCATTTGGTTCATTTTTATACCTGGGAAGGAATTTAAATTATCCAACGGCGCTAGAAGGCGCATTGAAACTTAAGGAGATTTCCTATATACCCGCAGAAGGTTATGCTGCAGGAGAGATGAAGCATGGTCCGATCGCGTTGATAGACGAATACAGGGCAGTCGTGTGTATAGTGCCAGAGTCCAGGACATATGAAAAGATGGTTTCCAACATTCAGGAGATCTGCGCGAGAAAAGGCAAGGTTATTATTGTTGCCAGCGAGGAAGATAAGGAAATAAGAAGATTTACAAAAGAAATCATCTATATACCTAAAATCGATGAGTTATTTTCACCCATTGTTACGGTCCTGCCTTTACAGCTCTTGGCATATTACATCGCAGTAAAACGCGGATGTGATGTTGACCAGCCAAGAAACCTGGCCAAGAGTGTAACCGTCGAATAACCTCTGGGTAGCTGCGTAGGCTACCCAAGGGTAGCCTACGCAGCTACCCAGGTCACAATTATGTCAGGCAAACTTTTTATAGTAGCTACTCCAATAGGAAATCTTAAGGATATAACGCTCCGGGCCATAGATACGCTTAAAGAAGTAGATCTGATTGCCTGCGAAGATACTCGCCATACAAAAAAGCTCCTTTCGCATTATGGGATCTCAACGCCTACAACCAGCTATTTTGAGTATAACAAGATCAGGAAAGGCGAGTATTTAATCCGGCTATTGAAAGAAGGTAAAAACATAGCCCTTGTTTCTGACAGCGGAACACCAGGCATAAGCGACCCAGGCTATAAGATCATTAATCTAGCTATAGAAAATGAGGTCCCAGTTACGATGGTACCTGGTGCATGCGCATTTGTATCAGCCCTTGTCTTATCAGGCATGCCAACAGATAGCTTTGTGTTCCAGGGATTCCTGTCTTTTAAAGGCGCAAAGAGGCGCAAGCAATTAGGCGCGCTTAAGAAAGAAAAAAGAACCATTATCCTATACGAATCACCTCATAGGCTCGTGAAGACCTTAAGTGATATATTGGATATATTAGGAGACAGAGAGATAGCTGTTACGAGGGAGCTTACAAAGATGTTCGAAGAAGCCCTTCGTTTAAAGGTCTCTAAGGCTATCCAGCACTTTACCAAGACTCCTCCCAGGGGCGAATTTGTCCTGATTCTCAAAGGAATTCCGAAATAACTTTACACTT
>CAZTIQ010000050.1:0-7456 GCA_964613735.1 uncultured Planctomycetia bacterium
ATTCAGAAATAATATGTTCTGAATCTACCAAGTTTCGTGGACAGCCAAGGCTTATGATGCTAAAAGTTTTGCGCATAAAAAATGGGACATCAGTGTCCCGTTTGGTGTTACCATCCCCACCCCCGGACCCGTCCGCCTTAGGCGGACGGGTCCGGGGGTGGTAACTTAAATTATCCCTTCTTCCGTAACAACGATCTCTATTTTCTCTCCCCTCTTACCAGGCGAGTCGAGTGTTTTATTGTTTAGCTTCAGGCTGACGCCGCCGGCATTGCCTATCTCAAGGTCTATTTTTTCCTTTGCCCGCCAGGTGTCTACTGTGCCTTTTCTCAATGTGCCCCTGAACAAAATATCTCCATCGCCTTTTACCTGTATCCATGTATTATACTTTGCCGTGATCTCCAGATCTACGCCTTCTGTCTCTTGAGCTGCTTTTTCCTTAGGGGCTGGGGGAGGGATCTCTTTAGGGGGCTGGGCCTTTAAAGCCTTTTGCTTTTCAGGGGCCCTTTTTCCGGCAACATATGACTTATACTTTGTTGAAACGCCTATCACGGCCTTTTTTATCTGCAGAAAACTAAAGATAGAAAACCAGATCCCGAAGATTATTAATAAAACCAGGCTTATTTCTTTTTTATAACGTTTAAATAGCGCGCCGACAGGCTCTTTCCTGTCCAGGCCTTCGATACGCAGCTTCTGCGTATCTTTCTTCTCATGGCCAGCCAGGAATTCCTTCACTGCCGTGTCTTCAGCAGCTCCAAGAAACTGCGCATAAGACTTAACAAACCCCCTGGCATAAAAAAGAGACGAAAATTTCTCTAACTGGTCTTCTTCGATTTTTGTGATTATGTGTTTCGCGATGCGCGTGCGCTCTGAGACATCCTGGATGGAAAGCTGTTTTGACTCTCGCTTCTTCCTAAGTATTTTACCAATTGATTCAGTGGGCATTGTGATCTAAATAATCCGCCTAAGGCGGATTAGGGTTCTTGTTGGGTTATTCTGCGGTTTCTTCTTTGGTTTTATAGTCCTGTATCATTATCTCGCGAGGCTTACTGCCTCGGAACGGGCCTACGATACCGTCTTCCTCCATCGCATCTATTAGCCGCGCCGCCCTTGTATAGCCCAGCCTGAGCCTGCGCTGCAGCATAGACACAGATGCCTGGCCTGTCTCAAGCACCATCTTCACTGCCTCGTCAAAAAACTCGTCCTTGTCAAACCCGCCCCGTCCAGACAAGCTCTTCTTCTGCTGCTCGAGTATTGCATCATCATACAAAGGCTCTCTCTGCCCCTTTATTACGCTGACTACCCTGTCTATCTCTGCATCTGTAAGAAGCGTGCCCTGCGCCCTGACTGGCTTCGGGCTTCCCGGCTGAATAAAAAGCATATCGCCTTTGCCCAACAGCTTGTCAGCGCCGTTCATATCCAGGACAGTCCTTGAATCCACCTTTGACGCTACCTTGAAAGAGATCCTCGCGGGAAAATTCGCCTTTATGACGCCTGTCACGACATCCACTGACGGCCTCTGCGTGGCAAGCACTATATGGATGCCCACTGCCCTTGAGAGCTGCGCAAGCCTTGTTATTGCATTCTCCACATCCTGCTGCGCGACCAGCATCAGGTCCGCAAGCTCGTCAATGATCACCACTATGTACGGCAGCTTGTCTTCGGCTTTCTTATTATACGCATCTATATTCCTGGTCACTGCCTTTGCCAGCATCTTATATCTTTCTTCCATCTCATTTACAACCCATCCCAGCGCGCCTGCCGCTTTTCTTACATCAGTGACAACAGGGCATAATAAATGCGGCAATCCATTATAAACTGCAAGCTCTACCATCTTTGGATCGACCATAATAAATTTCAATTCATCAGGCGTGGCGTTGAAGATCATGCTCATTATCATGGAATTCACGCATACAGTCTTTCCTGAGCCAGTCGTCCCGGCGATCAAAAGATGCGGCATCTCCCCGAGGTCTGCCACCACGCTCCTCCCGGAAATATCCTTCCCGAGCGCAACGGTAAGCTTGGAGGCCTGTGCCCCCTTTTGAAATTCTTTTGATTCAAGCACTTCTCTTAAAAACACCAGGCTTGTGCTATGATTCGGCACTTCTATTCCCACGGCAGACTTGCCTGGTATGGGAGCTACTATTCTTATAGTCGAGGCCTTCATTGTAAGGGCAATATCATCACTCAGCGACGTTATCCTGTTGACCTTTACGCCTGGGGCTGGCTGCAGTTCATATCGCGTGATGACCGGGCCCTTGCTTATATTTACCACTTTTGCATCTATGCCAAAATCCTGAAGCGTATCCTCTAAAATGATCGCGCTAGCCTGTAGATCCTCATGCCCGATCGCTTTTCCTGATTCAGGCGACGGAGAATCCAAGAGATCCAAAGTAGGCAGCTTGTAATCACCCACGACCCTTGGCTTGATATTGACCGGCTTTTTTGGGGCAGGGTTTGATTTTATGACAACCGGCTTTAGTTTAGGTAATATAATTTTAGGTAAAACCCTAGGCTCTTCCTTTATCTGCTTAACTTCCTTGTCTCTTGCTTTCTCAATTGCAGGCCTTAATCTGGGCCTGATCTTGATCTGAGACCTGTCCCTTTTAGGACGACCCGCTCTCAGTTTTCCAAGAGCGTTCCATATATTGACACACAAAAAAGAAACCAGGGGAATGATCAAAAATTCAGTAGCTATCAGAAGCGCTAAAATGGCCAAAGAAATAGTTATGATGTATCCGCCAACGCTGCCAAAATATTGAAGCAGCAGATTTGACAAAAACAAGCCAAGTACGCCGCCTCTTTCCATGACTAAAACAGGGTCTTCTGCGGCTGTCAGACTAAAAAACGTGGCTGTTGAGCAAAATAGCAGCGCCATCCCAAAAAATCTGACGATGCCTTTCTGCTTTAGTCTTTCAGCCAGAAGCCCTATGCCCCAGACTACCAAAAGAAATGGCAAAAGATAGCCTGCCCGTCCCATGATCTTAAAAACAAACCAGGAAGAGTATGCGCCGATCACGCCGATGTAGTTTCTGATATAAAGATTGGGAGAGGTAGTCTCAAAGCGGATATCATAAGACGTGTAGGACATCATTGCTGTCAGGAAAAGCAATGCCATCGCAAACAAACCAAAAGAGATTATTAGATCTTTCTTAGCTTTGTTCATAGGACTATCCAGACAAAAAGTCCGGCCACAATGCAATAAACCCCGAAAAAGTGAAGTCTATCCCTGTGCAGCGCCTTTAATAATAATTTTAATGATAAAACTCCGACAATACAAGAAATAACAAAGCCGATAAAATAATTTACGCCGACACCTGTCATGTCCGCGCCCCTTACCTTAAGTAAAAATGCGCCGATTATCGCGGGGATAGACAGTAAAAAAGAAAATCTTGCCGCGGCCTCAGGGCTCATACCCAAAAATAATCCAGTAGAGATCGTAACGCCGCTTCTTGAAATGCCTGGCAATGTTGCAATAGCCTGCGCCAGGCCAATGATTATGGCCTTAAACCCTGTGATAGGGCCAGTGCTGAATCTGATAAACCTTCCCAGGATAAGCCAGATACCTGTTATGATAAGCATCATACCGACCAGCCCTGGCTTAGCAAAACCCACCTCGATCGACTTGCCAAAGATCAATACGTAAATACCAGTAACTAGAGTCCCCAGGGCTATATAAAGGCCTGTTCTCCTCTTCGAGACGAATATATCTACAATATCCTGCCAGAAGACAATAAATACTGCGGCCAATGTTCCTACATGTAAGAAAATATCAAAAACCAGCTGCGGCTCTTTTAATCCGATCAATCTATGAAGTATGACCAGATGCCCTGAACTCGAAACCGGCAAAAACTCAGTAACGCCCTGGACAATACCAGAAATAATCGCTTCAAAGAATGTCATCTATCTGGATTGTTACTCTTTCACTTGCTTTATGCTCAGATTCACCCTGCCCATCTCGTCTACCTTTATAAGCTTGACCCTGACCTTGTCCCCGACCTTGACGACATCCTCTGCGTTCTTTACAAACTTGTCAGCTAACTCAGACACGTGTATCAAGCCTTCTTTGCCAGGGAATATCTCGCAAAACGCGCCGAAGTTCATAAGGCGTGAGATCGTGCCATTGTAAATCGTGCCTATCTCCAGCTCGCCTGTTATGCCTTTTATGATGGCTATGGCCTTGTCGATCGCCTCTACGTCATCAGAAGAGACAGCTACCTTGCCATCGTCATTCACTTCAATAGCAGCGCCTGTTTCCTGGATTATCCTCTTTATTATCTTTCCTCCAGGCCCGATAAGGCTCCTGATCTTGTCCTTGTCTATGGTGATGCTGACGATCTTTGGCGCAAATTCAGAAAGCTCCTGCCTCGGCGCTTTGATCGCATCAAGGATCTTGTTCAATATAAGCGCCCTTGCAGGAGAAGCCTGCTTCATGATCTTTTTAATAAGCTCCATGTCTATGCCGTCTGTTTTCAAGTCCATTTGAAGCGCTGTCACGCCAGCGTCTGTCCCTGTGACCTTAAAATCCATGTCTCCAAAATGGTCCTCATCACCTGCGATGTCAGTTAAAATAGCCGCCTCATTGCCTTCTTTTACCAATCCCATTGCTATCCCGGATACCGGCTTTTTGATCGGCACGCCTGCGTCCATCAATGAAAGCGTAGCAGCGCAGACAGTTGCCATACTGCTGGACCCGTTTGATTCCAATATATCTGAAACAATCCTCACTGTATAAGGAAAGTCTTCCCCTGAAGGCATCACTGCCTTAAGCGCTCTTTCAGCCAGCGCGCCATGGCCTATCTCTCTCCTGCCAGGGCCTCTTGCCGGCCTTACCTCGCCCACGCTGAACGGCGGAAAGTTATAGTGCAGCATAAAGCTCTTGAATTTTTCCCCCTCAAGCGTATCGAGCCGCTGTTCATCCCTGCCCGTCCCTAATGTAGTAGTCGACAAGCTCTGCGTCTCGCCTCTGGTAAACAGGCCTGAACCGTGCGTCCTAGGCAATAGCCCGACCTCGCAGCTTATCTCTCTTATGTCCTCATAACCCCTGCTATCCAGTCTCTTTTTCTTTTCAAGGATAAACTTCCTGATCTCTTCTTTTTCAACCTGGCTCAAGGCGTTTTTTATATCCGCATCTTCCAGCGCCTCGTCTTCAGCCTTTAATTTCGCTATGATCTCTTTACTTAAAATATCCAACGCTTCTTCCCTCTGTTTCTTTACCGGCGCTGAATTTATTTTTTCAAATTCTTTTATTGATAAAACTCGAACCTTTTTGTAAAGATCTTCCGATACGACCTTTATTTCAACCTGTCTTTTTTCTTTTCCGCATTTTTTTCTTAACTCTTCCTGGATGGCAATGGCCTCGTTTATATACTCCTGCGCAAAACTTATGGCCTCCAGCATCTTTTCTTCTGAGATCTCGCTTGCGCCTGCCTCGAGCATAATGATCTTGTCCTTCAGGCCTACTGCAACAAGATTTAGCGTGCTTGTCTCAAGCTCTTCAAAGGTCGGATTTGCTACAAGCTGATCATTTACCAATCCTACCCTGACAGCGCCCACAGGACCTGAAAACGGGATATCTGAAATAGTCAATGCTGTTGATGCGCCTATTATAGCAGGCACGTCAGAATCATTCTCTCCGTCACTTGATAATACTATCGCAAAGACCTGGACCTCGTTCTTAAAACCCTTTGGAAAAAGAGGCCTTACAGGCCTATCTATCAAGCGAGCAGTCAGGATCTCTTTCTCAGTAGGCCTGCCTTCTCTTTTAAAATACCCGCCAGGTATCCTGCCCGCGGCATATGTCTTTTCCTGATATTCTATGGTAAGGGGGAAAAAATCAATTCCCTTGCGCAGCTCTTTTGAACAGCATGCTGTGACCAGGATCATGGTGCCTCCATACCACACGCACACAGATCCATCCGCCTGCTTTGCCATCTTACCGGTTTCTATGACCAGATTTTCCCTTCCGATCTTTCTCTCGACCTTCATTGTAGTTACATCCTTTCCTGTTGGAGCCTTCAGCTGTCAGCTATCATCTTTCAGTAAATGAAAGATGATAGCTGATGGCTGAAAACTCGTTCGTTATGCTACTAATTAAAAAAAACGGATTTACTGACCTGCTATCGGTAAGCTTAGAACTTGCGAACCAGGCCCTTAAATCCGCTTAATTTATTTCTTTAACTTCAACTTATCTATAAGCTCGTGATACTTCCCTGAGTCTTCTCTTTTTAAATACCCAAGAAGGCTTTTTCTCTGACTTACTAGGCGCAAGAGGCCTACCCTGGAATTAAAATCTTTCTTATGAGCCTTGAAATGGTCTGTAAGATTATTAATCCTTTCAGTAAGCAGGGCTATCTGTACACTACTGGAACCAGTGTCACCCTCATGGTCAGCGAAGTTCTTTATGAGCTCTTTTTTCTTTTCTTTTAAAACCACCATCTTATCTCCTTTTCCTTTATTTGAACTGAATTATACTATATTTTAGTTTTACGGTCAAGCAAATTTTTACTAAATAATATATTAAACACTATATAGCTCCATAATTTTAATTCATAGAAAAGCATAAAGGGCAAATTGACCAAGACCCCGCTCAAGGTATCATTCTTTTTTATACACAAATATCTATTCTTAATGTATCTTTTCTTTAGCTCATCACAAATGTAGGGGAGTCTTAAGGCTCCCCTACATTTGTGGATAACTGCCGTCCCGCCTCTCACATGATACGCGATTGCCTTTGGGTTATAATACGCCTTCCAGCCTTTGTTTTGCGCCCGCCAGCATATATCCAGGTCCTCGTAATACATGCCGAATCTTTCGTCGAAATATCCATGCTCATCCTTTAATTCATTCAGCATGCTTTTTCTAAAAAAAGCAGCCGCGCCGCACACGCCAAAGACATAGCCTGGCTCTTCGTATTGTCCTGTATCTTTTTTTCCATATCCCCTTTCAATTGGCTTTCTATTCCTGCCGAGAAACAATCCAGTAGAATCTATTGTAGTTTTATCCATCCTTAATATCTTACCGCTCATCATGCCGATCTTATTGTCTGACCCTATTGCAAAAAGCGCTTCTTTTAAATAATCTTTATGTAGAACAACATCATTGTTCAAGCAGAGTACAAAGCTCCCCTTTGCCGAATCTATGCCCTGATTATACGCCTTGCAGAAAAGTATATTCCTGGTATTCTGTATCAATCTTGCCTCTGGATAATAAGTCCCTACCATCTCAACGCTATCATCTGTAGAGGCATTATCTATAACTATGATCTCAATATCCTTAAAACCCTGCCCCCTTACAGAATCAAGACATGCCTTTAACAAATCTTTTCGATTGCAATTTGCAATGATTATTGATATCATGAATTTGATTATACCATGACAGACGCAAAACCTAAACCCTTATCATCCCTCATCTTCTTTCCCTTATTATCTCTCATCTTCTTAAGGCCTTTTTTCTCAGG
>CAZTIQ010000051.1:0-7425 GCA_964613735.1 uncultured Planctomycetia bacterium
GCGTATAGCTGCTTTTCCATCAATAACTCAGCTGTGATCACAGACTCCATCAGGTCTTTGTCCTCTGCATCCATTATCGCGGCGTCCAGGCCGGAAGAGATCGCCATTGAGACAAAGGTCCTGTTTATGAGAGATTTATACTTAGGCAGCGCCCCCTGTGATACATTGGATAGCCCGAGGATCGTCTTTGGCGCGGGGTTTGCCAGCATCTTTGATTCCCTTATGGTCTTCAGTACTTCTCTGGCATGCACCTGCGCGACATTGATAGGCAATATCACAGCGTCTATATAGAGGTCGGACAAGTCTATGCCATGCTCCATGCATGATGCAACTATCTTCATGGCAAGCTCTAACCTTCCGTCTGAATCCTTTGGTATGCCGACCTTATCCATTGTAAGGGCAATGATCGAAGAATTATATTTTTTTGCTAATGGCAAAAGGTTTTTTAGCTTATCGTCGTTTGCATTCACAGAATTAAGAATAGACTTTGCCTTGCACGCGTCAAGCCCTGCCTCCATTACATCCAGCTTCGTAGTATCGATTGCAAGCGTTATATCAGTCACTTCAGAAATACTCTTTACAAGCCATTTCATCGTCTCTTTTGGATCGTCCGAGGTTGGGCCTACGTTTACGTCCAGCGCGCTTGCGCCTGCTGCGATCTGTTTTTTTGCAATGGCCTGGATCACGGCCTTGTCTTTTTTCTTTATAGCCTCTGCTACGTCTTTAAACATGCCATTGATTCTCTCGCCAATTACGAACATAGTTGCTCCTTTACCCTTTACACAATTCCTTTATGATCTTCTTTGTTTCCTCTACTGCCTTGGGATGATTCATCACGAGTATGTCGCTGCCGCAATTTAAATAGGCGCATGCTGTCGCTGTCTCGAGCAGGGCGCCTCTATCTTTGGCAGGCCCCCAATCCTTTTGTGTCTCGTCACCTGTCTTTGCCTCTTTTGTGCGCCACACTTCCTGGCCGATAAAATTTATCAAAGGCATTGAAAGCATCTTGTCGCCTGACAGGCCTGCCAGCCGTGTCCTTTCCATAATGGAATAAGTGTATTCAAGTCCATAGCCCAGCGCGCCGGTCGCGTGATGGATCACGATCCTGTCGGAAGAAAACTGCATATCGCAGATAAGTATATTTAGCTGCTTCGCAATATTTATATCAATGGGTGCCTCTGAAATAATACAATGTCCTCCGCTCAAACACGCCGCGGCCAATGTCTTATAATTATCCTGAGTGGCGATGCCAAAGAGACAATTTTGACCTTTAGCTGTTTCAGCGCACTGCACCATTACATCGTTGTCTTTTTCCGGTGAATTGCTTCCTATGACTATCAATGGCACATCAACAGCCTTAAGAACGCTCTCGAGGGTCTTGCCTGCATCCTGGACTGAAGAATTTTTAGAATCAGGGTGCGTGCTTGCGAGTCGCAGGCAGATCATGTCAGCTGAAAACTTTTCTACGCATAGCCTGGCCCAGGCAGAAGGATCGCTCAACGCGCTTCCAAAATTAGACTTTAGGGTATCAGGCCATGCCGGAGGCTCCATATCCCATACCTCCATGGCCACTAATGGAGGGTTCGGGCACTGGTCTTCATCTTTTATAAAAAACATGCCTGTTTCTCCGCCTATCTTCACGGGTTTCTTGCTGCCGATCGTGACCTCTGAGATCCTGGCCTGCCATTTATCTATCACTTTCTCCATCACGCCTCCTTGCGTTCTAAAATAAAATCAAGATTAATTTTTGACGCTATTTCTTTAGTCAACATCGAACCCTTTTCGCTATTTTTCTCCAGATCTTCTTTATACGGTATGTATCCTGCTATATTCAGGCCTGAATCATCGATCAATCCGAGCTTTTCTTTATCCAGCGGGCTTTTTGATCTATTGACAACGAGCGAAGTACCTTTGAATTTCAGCCCGGACTTTTTCGCAGCCTGAAATGCGTTTATAGCAGACTGCAGGCCTACTATTGTTGAGTCGCTTACCAGGAGCAGCTTATCTATTTCACTCGCTGTGCGGCGGCTCAAGTGTTCCATGCCTGCCTCATTGTCTATAACGACAAACTTATAATTTTTTATCAGCCTTAACAAATATTCCCTGAGCATATTGTTTACTGCGCAATAACAACCCGGCCCCTCAGGCCTTCCCATGACCAGAAGATCGACTCCATCCCCTTCAATAATGATCTCTTCCAGCTTCATATTGAAAAAATCGCTCTTTGACATGCTTGGAGAAGAAAGGCTCTTTGCCGCCTCGCGTATGTCTGAGATGGTTTCCTTGACCTTGAAGCCCAATAATACATCGAGATTCGAGTTAGGGTCTGCATCCACTGCTAATACCGGCCTGTCAAGAGTCAAGAGATGCTGGATAAGCATCGCGCAAACCGTTGTCTTTCCCACCCCACCTTTACCTGCGACTGCGATCGTGTATGCCATGGTCACAATAGTTTCTTTACCGACGGAAAAGACTCTATGTCAGTGTGCGGCAGAAAAAGCGACGCGCTATAGCTGTTCATAAATAACGGGCTTGTGCTTAAGTCCAGGTAAGTCATCTTGTCGGCGATAGAGTCTGCCTTTTCTATCGCCTCGCTCGAAAGCACGCACATCTTTGCCCCTGTAACCGAGGTATTGCCGAGAAATTCAAACTTATCTTCTGGAAGATCAGGCAAAAGCCCGATATTTATTGCCGAGCGTATATTCAGGGCTGTTCCCATGCCGCCTGCTATAAATACGTGTTTTATGTTAGACTTTTCATAGCCTGATTCTTTTAAAAGCACTTCTATCCCTGTGTAGATCGCGCCCTTTGAATGGATCACATTTTTTATATCATTTTCGTCTATCTTTATGTCTTTGGCAGTGGCTGATGATTTTTTATCCACAAGCACGATCTCTTTTGCGCCGTCCCTTTCCCGGACAGGACAGAGCTTGTTATCTTTTAATTTCCCGGAGCGGTCCATTATCTTGTGTTTTAAAAATTCGCTCATGATATCTATTATGCCGGAGCCGCAGATACCCCTTGGCGCCGCGTTTCCAATAGTGCCTATTTTTAATTTATTTTTATCCATTGAGACGCTTTGTATCGCGCCCTTCATAGCCCTTATGCCGGAACTTAAGCCCCCTCCTTCAAAGCACGGGCCAGCTGAGGTAGAACATGCGACAAAGTATTCTTTATTGCCGATGACGACCTCGCCATTAGTGCCAAGGTCGATAAAAAGCGAAAGCTGGTCTGTATTGTCCATGCCAGAGGCAAGCACGCCGCTGACTATATCTCCGCCGACGTAACTTCCTATACAGGGAAAACATGCCAGAAGTCCGCGGGGATTGACTTTTATACCTACCTCTGCAGCCCTTATTACAGGCATAAAGTTTACAGCTGGGATATAAGGCTCTTTTCTTATGTATGACGGCTCTATTTTAAGAAGCAAATGCGTCATCGTAGTATTTCCTGCGCACGTCACTGCGGTGATGTCATCCAGCGTGAGGTTTTGTTCTTTTGCCATGCTATAGATAAGTGTGTTGATCGTGTCGATCACTGCGTGGTGAAGTTTTTCTAAGCCGCTCTGCTCCTGGGCGTACATGATCCTTGTTATAACATCTTCTCCAAAATCCACCTGCGGGTTGTGACTTGCCTTCGCAGCCAGGACTTTTTGCGATCTTAGATCTACCAGGTATGCGACGATCGTAGTAGTCCCGATATCAAGCGCGATACCAAAATTCTTACTGGATGTGTCGCCGGGCTCTATCAAGACGACTTCTGTGGTGCGGTTTCTGCTGCCCAGGGTCACAGTGACCTGCCAGTCGCTTTCTCTTAAAAGCCTGGGCAATTTTTTTATGTTAGCCAGACCCATCTGCATTATATGAATATCCCTGCCCTTTCTTATCTCTCTGAACAATCTGTCAGTATCAGCGCAATTGTCGTCCATGGTCGGCCTGGGAAGGTTTAAGAATAATTTAGTGGAAAGTGGGCCGTGTTTGAATATCTTCGCTTGTTTTTTGGAGGGCTGCTCTTGTATTTTTTCAGCAGGCGTGTAAAGTCCTGCCAGCCGCTTTGACCTGGCCTCATCTGTGAGGATCTCTATATCGCCAAGCCTGGACTCTTCCGGGACTAAAACCTCGAGGTCAGATTCCGGGGTGGTCCTGCACGCCAGGACATAGCCCTCTTTTCGCTCTTTTTCTGAGATCCTGCCGCTGTGCTCAGTGACAAACTCGCCTTTTTTTACAATGACCTTGCACCTGCCGCACACACCTTCCCCCCCGCAGCTATTATATATATGAATACCTGCTTTAATAGATGCGGTCAAAAGGTCTGTGCCCTTGTCGACCTTAATAGACTTCTTCTCTGGTAGAAATGTGATCTTATATTCAGTCATAGTAGATTAAATTGTAACATGTCGGGAAAACAGGGTCAAGGGATAAAAAGAAACAAACCCACAATGCAATTTAATTGCATTGTGGGTTTGTACATTGCAGGTTTGAATGATCTTCTATTTCTGTATTACCTTTAACTCAGTGCCGCATGTGGGGCAATACTGGACGCCTGAGCCAAACTGTTCGCCGCACTCAGGACAGAACTTCGTATCCATGGCATCGCCGATCAATGCGCCGCCTGCTGCTCCTGCTACTCCACCTATTAGAGCGCCTTCAGCAGTGTTGCCTGACTGGTGACCTATAATTGCGCCTGCGCCAGCACCTATCAGGGTCCCAAGGCCAGCGCCTTTCTGAGTACCTGTGCAGCCTGCTATTGCTATTACCAATAAAAGGATTATTACTATCCCGTACCTCTTCATCTTACACCTCCTGGTTTAAGTATATCATGCTTTATTCTACAATCAATAGCGCGAATAGTAGTTAGTAGTGTGTGCTTTCACTCACTACCTACTACTCAACCAAAACACGCCTAATGCTATTTTATCATCCGTATCCTAGTCGGCGGCCAGTATATCAGAAATGCCTTGCCCAGTAGATATTTTCTTGGGAAAAAACCCCAATACCTGCTGTCGCGGCTGGAAATACTGTTATCGCCAAGCACATAATACCCGTCTTCAGGCACTGTCACTGGCGCGCCTTTTACGCCATGGTCGCCCCTGTTGTAATAATACCTTTCTCTTATAACTGACTCAGGCTCGACTGCCTTATCGTCTATAAGAATCGTACCGTTTGCTATCTCTACTGTTTCATTCGGCAGGCCGATCAGTCTTTTTATGAAATCCTTTTTCTGATCTTCAGGTGAACGGAACACGATCACATCTCCTCTTTGCGGCTCCTTGAATTTGTATATAAATTTGCTTACAAGGATCCTGTCGCCCTCCATAAGAGTTGGTCTCATAGACCCAGTGGGGATCTTAAATGCCTGCACCACCCAGGTCCTTATAATCAGCGCCAGTATTACAGCGATAATTATCGGCTCGACCCATTCCTTCATCCAGTAACGCATCTTGTCATTCATGAATTCTCCGTTCTTCTGTCATTGCGAGGCTCTGATTTATCGGGGCCTCGCAATGACACAGTATTATATCTTCAGCACTGCTAAAAACGCTTCCTGCGGGATCTGAACTCTCCCGAACTGCTTCAATCTCTTTTTGCCTTCCTTCTGCTTTGCCCAGAGCTTGCGCTTCCTTGTGATGTCTCCGCCGTAGCATTTGCTTGTCACATGCTTTGAAAGAGGCGACACCCTTGTCCTGGCAAGTATCTTGCTTCCTATTGCCGCCTGCACGATCACCTCAAAGAGCTGGCGCGGTATCAATTCCTTTAGCTTTGTTGCAAGCTGCCTGCCCTTAAAGTCTGCTTTTTCCCGATGTACTATAGACGACATTGCCTCGCACACCTGCCCATTTATCAGTATATCCAGTTTTATAAGATCACTCGCTCTGTATTCCTTTATTTCATAATCCAGCGAGCCATAGCCCTTTGTCATTGATTTTATCTTATCATAAAAATCTACTATGATCTCAGATAATGGCATCTCAAATATAAGCTCTATCTTGTCCTGCGATATATAATTCGTTGATTCATACTTGCCTCTTTTTGTCTTGCAGAATTCGATCACATTGCTCAGCGCGTCCTGAGGTATCATGATATAGGTCGTGGTATATGGCTCAAGTATCTCGACGATATTCTGCGGGTCTGGAAGCTTTCCGGGATTTTCGATCTCGATCTCGTTTCCTTTGTTATCCCTGACTCTATATACAACGCTCGGGGTGGTCAGGACCAGATCGAGATCATATTCTCTTTCCAGTCTTTCCTGCACTACCTCCATATGAAGAAGGCCTAAAAACCCGCACCTAAAACCAAATCCAAGCGACTGCGAACTCTCTGCGTCATATATAAACGAGGCGTCGCTTAATTTTAATTTATCCACGGCCTTTTTTAATGAGTCAAAATCCTTGGCATTGACTGGATAGATGCCTGAAAAAACCATGGGCTTTACTTTTTTATATCCTAGTAACGGTTTTTTGGCTGACTGTTTGGCACCAGTAACTGTGTCGCCATTACTGACCTCTTTTGCCTCTTTTATCTGGCAGGTGATGTAGCCGACCTCGCCTGGCATAAGCACATCCACTGGCTCCATCTTTGGCCTGAATATGCCAACTTCCTGCACTTCGTATCTCTTATGAGAAGACATCATTAATACATGCATGCCTTTTTTTATGCAGCCATTGACCACCCTCGCATAAACTATCACACCTTTATAGACATCATACTTAGAATCAAAGATCAGCGCCTGCAAGGGCTCTTTTTCATCCCCCTGAGGATGAGGCACATCCTGTATTATCCTTTCTAAGATTTCTTCAGTGCCTGTGCCTTCTTTTGCGCTCGCCATTATCACATTGTCTTCATCGATCTTTAATATAGCTTTGATCTCTTGAGCCACTCTTTCAGGCTCAGCGCTCTGAAGGTCGATCTTATTTATAACCGGTATTATCTTTAATTTTTTTTCAAGGGCCTGCTGGAGGTTCGCCACTGTCTGCGCCTCTACGCCCTGCGCTGCATCCACCAGTAATATTGCTCCCTCGCACGCAGACAGTGATTTCGAGACCTCATAGCTAAAATCAACATGGCCAGGCGTGTCTATCAGGTTTAACTCATAGATGTTGCCGTCCTTTGCCTTGTAAGATATCCTGACAGCGCTTGCCTTTATGGTTATGCCGCGCTCTCTTTCCAGGTCCATGTCGTCCAGGACCTGCTCCCTGAATTGCCTTGCATCCACAGTATGAGTAAACTGAAGCAATCTATCGGCAAGCGTGGACTTACCATGGTCTATGTGAGCGATTATGCAAAAATTCCTGATGTTTTGTATGTTCATACCCTATTGGAGTACCTCTGCTAACTTTACACTCCCGCCTAAGGCGGGTGTAAAGTTATTTTATACTCAGCGCTATTTTTTTCCCGAATTCTATATATTTTTGCGAGAGGTCTTTGC
>CAZTIQ010000052.1:0-2991 GCA_964613735.1 uncultured Planctomycetia bacterium
CTTAAATTAATAGGGTGAAATCAACTAAAACGGAGGTAACAGAAGTGGATACAGAATTAGTCAAGAAGCTTTTAGAGGCAGGAGCGCATTTTGGCCATAATCGCAGCCGTTGCAACCCCAAGATGAGGAAGTTTATTTTTGGGGAGAGGAGCAAGATCTATATCATAGACCTTGAAAAGACAGTGGAGTTTCTTAATAAGGCCAAGGAGTTTTTAAAGGGTATTGCAATCAATGGCCAGACAGTACTTTTTGTAGGCACGAAGAAGCAGGCGCAGGATGTGATAACTGAAAATGCCAAGCGCTCAGGCATGTTTTTTGTCAAGGATAGATGGCTTGGCGGTACGCTTACAAATTTTAAGACAATAAAAAATAGTATCAAGCGTCTTAAAGATATAGAGGTCATGCAAAACGACGGGACCTTTGAGGCTATTAAAAAGAAGGAAAGGGCTATACTTACAAAGGAGATGGATAAGCTAAAGAAGAATCTCCAGGGCATAGTAGATATGAAAAAAATGCCAGGCGCAATGTTTATAGTGGACGCAAAAAAGGAAGACATAGCTGTGAAAGAGGCTAGAAAGCTTTCGATTCCGATCGTGGCAATAATCGACACAAACGCTGACCCTGATATGATCGATTATCCAATACCAGCCAATGACGATGCAATGAGGTCTATAAAGCTCATAACAGACTTTGTTACAGACGGCATCTTAGAGGGCAGCAAGCAGTTTGATCAGTCAGAGGTGGACAGAAAAGATAAAGAGGCAAAAGAAGAAGCGGAAGATACCGACGAGCTTGCTGAGAAATCAGAAAAGCTCGTGGAAGAGGTAAAAAAGGACACACTGAAGGAGAAGAAAGAGGAAAAAAGGACAAAGCCGGCAAAACGAAAGACTTATAAGACTGGTTCAAAATAATAGAAAGGCAAGGTAACGAGATGGTAGTCAGCACGGATCTGATAAGAACGTTAAGGGAGAAGACCAATGCGCCTATGATGGACTGTAAGAAAGCGCTTGTAGAGGCAAACGGCGATATAAAAACAGCCATAGAGATATTAAAGAAGAGGGGACAGATAGTGGCGCTTAAAAAGGCAGGCCGCACAGCAAAAGAAGGTATTGTCGAGTCTTACATACATTCGAATAATAAGATCGGAGTGCTTCTCGAAGTGAACTGCGAGACAGATTTTGTAGGGCGCAATGAAGACTTCAGAAGATTTGTAAAGGATGTATGCATGCAGGTCGCAGCAAGCGCGCCTTCTTATGTCTCCAGAGAAGAAGTGCCCAAAGCCACTACGGAGAGGGAAAAAGAGATATTAAAGGAACAGGTAAAGGGAAAGAAACCGGAAAATGTCATTGAAAAGATAATAAATGGCAAGATCGAGAAGTTTTATTCAGAGGTGTGCCTTTTGGACCAGCCATTTATTAAGGACGACAAACTCACTATCAAGGACTATTTGAATACGCTGATCGGAAAGATCGGCGAGAATATAGTGATCCGAAGATTTGTAAGGTTTCAGGTAGGCGAGGACTTAGGATGAAAAAACCTATTTATAAAAGGGTCGTACTGAAGCTGACTGGCGAGGCGCTTCAGGGCAAAAAAGGCTATGGCATAGATGCATTGGTTACAGAGGCCATAGCCAAGGAGATCAAAGACACGAAAAAGGTCGGTGTCCAGATCGCCATTGTGATCGGCGGCGGCAATATCTATAGAGGTGCTCAGGCCTCTGGCCAGGGCGTGGATAGGATCATTGCTGATTATATGGGTATGCTTGCAACTGTGATAAATGGTTTGGCCTTGCAGGATGCCCTGGAGAAACAAGGTGTTATGACGCGGGTACAGACAGCCATAGACATGCAGGAATTGGCAGAGCCTTACATCAGGCGCCGGGCAATGAGGCATTTGGAAAGAAACAGGGTGGTAATATTTGTTGCCGGGACAGGGAATCCATATTTTTCCACAGATACGGCTGCCAGCCTGCGGGCGATTGAAATAAATGCAGAGGTGATCCTGAAGGCCACAAAGGTCGATGGCGTATACTCGAGCGATCCAATAAAAGATAAATCTGCAAAAAAATTCAAGAGCTTAAAATACATCGAGGTCTTAAACAAAGGCCTTAAATTTATGGATTCAACCGCAGTGAGTCTTTGTATGGACAATAAGCTCCCGATCGTAGTTTTTAATCTTACCAAAAAAGGAAATATTAAGAGAGTCATTTTGGGAGAAAAGATAGGGACAATAGTCAGCTAAAGGAGGCACTTATGCTGCCCCTCCAGAAACATCTTCACGATATCGAAGAAAAGATGAAGAAGTCTTTAGACGCAGCAGTGAGAGAGTTTGCAGAGATCAGGACAGGCAGGGCAAATCCCGCGCTTGTCGAAGGCGTAATGGTAGAATATTACGGGACAAACACCCCTCTTAAACAACTTGCAGGCATAGCTGTCCCGGAGCCGCGGCTTATAACGATTCAACCATGGGACCCTTCGAGCATGCCGGCTATTGAAAAGGCGATTTTAAAATCAAATTTAGGAATAACGCCGAATAACGACGGTAAGATCATAAGGATAGCTATTCCCTCGCTTACAAAAGAGAGATGCGAAGAGCTTACAAAGGTCCTGCATAAGATAGCAGAGCAGGGAAAGGTCAGCTTAAGGACAGTGCGAAGGGATGGCATAGATGGCCTAAAGAAGATGGAAGACTCAAAAGATATCCCGGAGGATGCGCGCTTTAAAGGCCAGGACGAGATCCAGAAGCTGACTGAGAAACACACAAAGAGAATAGACGATTTTTTGAAAGAAAAAGAGAAAGAGTTAACAACAATCTAGTCAATGCGTCATTGCGAGCGAAGCGAAGCAATCTCAAAAATAGATTGCTTCGTCGCTTTGCTCCTCGCAATGACATTTTATTTTTGTGGGCCGCTAGCTCATGTTGGTAGAGCATCGCTCTTTTAAGGCGAGGGTGCCGCGTTCGACTCGCGGGCGGCTCACCAAATTTTGCGAA
>CAZTIQ010000052.1:3091-4971 GCA_964613735.1 uncultured Planctomycetia bacterium
GCGAACAGGAAAATTTTTGGCGAAGCGAAGGATCTTCTTGACACATGATCCCCTACGAAATAATCGAGCATACTGCTGATGTGGGGTTAAAAGTAAATGGTACGACCCTCAAAGAGCTCTTTGAGAATGCAGCATCAGGGATGTTTTATATTGTAGCGCATAAAAAAAGCAGCGCGAACGAGCATAAGAAGATCCAGATCAAAAAAGAAGTCGAGGATTTTGAAGAATTATTAGTAGATTGGCTGAGCGAGCTCCTATATATATTTGACAGCCAAAAGATTTTATTCAGTAATTTTAAAATCCTGGAATTAAATAATAGCGGAGTAATAGGCGAGGCATTTGGAGAAAAGATAGATCCTTCCAAAAATACACTCCAGACAGAGATCAAGGCAGTTACCTTCCACGACCTTAAAATAGAAGAAGACAAAAACGGATTTAGCTGCAAGATTATTTTTGATGTATAATATAAAAAAGATAGACAGTTTTCATTGGGAAATACCTGCCTCTTATAAGCCTGGGATGAAGGTCCCAGGCCTTATCTTTGCAAGCGAAGCCCTCATCGATTCAATATTAAAAGACAAGGCGCCTGAACAGGTGGCAAATGTCGCGTTTTTGCCAGGCATAGTGAAATATTCTCTGGCCATGCCAGATATCCACTGGGGCTATGGATTTTCGATCGGCGGCGTAGCTGCTACCGATCCTGATAAAAATGGCGTAATTTCACCAGGCGGTGTCGGCTATGACATAAATTGCGGAGTGCGGCTTGTGCGGAGTGAATTGACCCTTAAAGACATAAAACCAAAATTACAGGACCTGATAAATTCATTGTTTAATAATATACCTTCTGGCGTTGGCTCAAGCGGTGATATCAGGGTAAGCGACAAGGAAGAAAGCGAGATCTTTGTCAAGGGCGCTGGATGGGCGATAAAAAAAGGTTATGGCGTAAAAGAGGACCTTGAATATACTGAAGACAGGGGAAGCATAGAGGGCGCAGACCCTGACAAGGTTTCAGACAGGGCGTATGAGAGGGGCCGGAAGCAATCCGGCACGCTCGGCTCAGGCAATCATTTCATAGAAGTCCAGGAAATCGATGAGATCTACGACGAACATGCTGCAAATATTTTCAGCCTCTTTAAAGGCCAGATCACTGTCATGATCCATTCTGGTTCTCGCGGTCTTGGTTATCAGGTATGCGATGACTATGTAAAAAGCATGGTAAGATGTTTGAGTAAATATAATATAAGCGTTCCTGATAGACAGCTTGCGTGCGCGCCCATAAATTCAGAAGAGGGGAGATCTTATCTGGCAGCAATGAAATGCGCTGCTAATTACGCATGGGCAAACAGACAATGCCTTATGTATTTGACAAGAGAAGTATTTGAGAATGTTTTTGATAAAAGCTGGAAGGATATAGGCCTTGATCTTGTATATGACGTTGCGCACAATATTGCAAAGATGGAAAGACATCAAGTGGATGGAAAGGAAAAGATCCTTTGCGTCCACAGGAAAGGCGCCACAAGGGCTTTACCGCCGGATCACCCTGATGTACCAGATAAATATAAAGAAACAGGACAGCCAGTAATCATCCCGGGTGACATGGGCACACATTCGTACGTCCTTGCAGGGACTCGGGGCGCAATGAACGAGACCTTTGGAAGTACATGTCATGGCGCAGGCAGGCGTCTCTCCCGTTCTGCAGCAATAAAGAAGTGTAGAGGCAGACAAATAGATAGAGAACTTTTTCAAAAAAGTGGTATAATAGTTAGGGCAAAAGGCAGGTCTACCCTGGCTGAAGAAGCACCAGAGGCATACAAGGACGTGACAAGCGTAGTTGACGTAGTGCATGAAGCTGGTATTTCCAGGAAGGTTGCCAGGATGCG
>CAZTIQ010000052.1:5071-7301 GCA_964613735.1 uncultured Planctomycetia bacterium
GGAGTACTATGCTAGACATAAAATTCATAAGAGAAAATCCAGATGCTGTTCAAAAAGTAATAAAAGATAGAGGCATGAAGCTTGATATAAAAGAGCTATTAGGCCTTGATGCTGAGAAGCGTAAGATCTTGGTAGAAGCAGAGACCTTAAAGTCAGAAAAGAACAAGGCATCCAAAGGTGGAAGGCCTGGCCCAGAGGTCATAGCTAAGATGAAGGCCATATCCCAGAAAATATCTGATTTTGACTCAAAAGTGGAGCAGGTAGACAAAAAAATCAGTAATTTTATGCTTAATGTCCCAAATATAACCCATAATTCAATACCAGTAGGGAGGCCAAGCTCCAATAAAGAGGTTAGAAAATGGGGAGAAGTAGCTAAATTTGACTTTAAACCTAAGAGCCACATAGAGTTAGGTAAAAATCTTGACATACTTGATTTCCCGCGCTCATCCAAGATATCTGGCTCTGGGTTTTGCCTGTTTAAGGGCCTTGGCGCAAAGCTGGAAAGGGCGCTCTTTAACTTTATGCTGGACCTTCATACAAAAGAGCACGGATATAAGGAGGTCTTTCCGCCGTTTCTGGTTAATAGGGCCAGCATGACTGCTACAGGTCAGCTCCCGAACCTTGAAGAGGACATGTATAAGCTTAAGGATGAGGATATGTTCCTTATCCCTACTGCTGAGGTGCCATTAACAAATATGCACAGGGATGAGATACTGGATGAGGAAGATCTCCCAATTTACTACACTGCCTATACTGCCTGCTTTAGAAAAGAAGCAGGCTCTTACGGCAAAGATACAAAAGGCCTCATAAGGGTCCATCAGTTTGACAAGGTAGAGATGGTAAAGTTTGTAAAGCCAGAGACCTCTTATAATGAACTTGAGTCTTTGTTAGTCAACGCAGAAGAGGTTTTAAAGAGGTTGAAGCTTTCATATCGGGTAATAATGCTCGCGACAGGAGACATAAGCTTTGCTGCGAGTAAATGCTATGATATCGAGTCATGGGCGCCTGGCATAGAAAAGAACCTTGAGGTCTCAAGCTGCAGTAATTTTACAGATTTTCAAGCGCGGCGCGCAAATATAAAATACAGGCCCAACGGTAAAAAGAAGCCAGAATATGTCCATACGCTTAATGGGTCAGGTATAGCTCTTGCGAGGACAGTGATTGCAATCCTTGAGAATTACCAGCAGAAAGACGGGAGCATTGTCATCCCCGAGGTCCTTCGTCCTTATATGGATGGACTGGAAAGGATTACAAAAGAATAGATGCTTACCAGGATATTACGTTTAATATCGAGTATTTTGCTTATCCCTGCGTGCATTGCTGTAACAGCGGCTTTTTATGATGGCATAACATCTATAACAGCTATATCAGAATCAGGTTTAAGGTTTATTTTTGGAGCATTGGCATACTGCATCCTGCACCTACTCATATTCAAGCCTGATTTCTTGTATGTTCTGGGTCATGAATTTACACACGCAGTAGCCACGATCTTTTCTGGGGGGAAGGCAACCAATATCAAGGTTTCAGGTAAAGGAGGGAGCGTAAGATCGACAAAGCCAAATGCCTTCGTGATGCTGGCGCCGTATTTAATTCCCGGGTATGCAGTTTTATTAGCGATCTTATATTTTCTTTTGTCTTTTTTTATAGATGTCGGTAGATTTTCAGATCTTTTTATATTTCTAATCGGGTTTACGCTTATGCTTCACCTTACTTACACATCACAGTCTATGCGGGAGAAGCAATCTGATCTGATTAAGTCGGGATATTTGTTCTCGATATCATTTATCTATATTGCGAACCTTGCAATTGTATTTGGAATAATAAGCCTTTTATTTAAAGACGCAGACTTCCTTGACTTTATATCGTGTACATATGTAAGGTCAGAACAGTTTTACTACGGTTTCTGGAGACAATTGTTTTTGTAATGATTTGCAAAAAATTGGAGAGGTCGCATAGCTTGGCCTAGTGCGCGCGCTTGGAAAGCGCGTAGGCGGGTAACCGCCTCCAGGGTTCGAATCCCTGCCTCTCCGCCAATATTTGTATTAAGTCAAGGCGTTCGTGAGATGTCTCAGGCAAAATGTGTCACAGCTTAAGTTGGTACTTCTGTCAGTCAGGTTGAGGTTTTATTATTAGTTAATCTTGGAGAGGTGGCAGAGCGGTTGAACGCGGCGGTCTTGAAAACCGTTATGGGCGTAAGCTCATCGGGGGTTCGAATCCCTCCCTCTCCGCC
>CAZTIQ010000053.1:0-4023 GCA_964613735.1 uncultured Planctomycetia bacterium
ACACCGTTTGGACTCAATGATTTAGTGTTAGCAGTTGAAGTCTTGAGAAAACTTAAGATACCTTTTGGCGTTGTTATTAATCGCTCAGATCTTGGTAATAAAGATACGCATGATTATTGCAAAAAAAACAATATACCGATACTTATGGAGATTCCGTTTAAGAAAGAAATAGCCATAGTTTATTCAAAAGGTGAGACAATTGTCGAGGCATTTCCCGAATACCGTCATCAATTTAGTGAGTTATTTAAAATGATCAAAAAAATTGGAGGATTTAGTGGAGAAGAAAACTGATATTCTGATAATAGGCGGTGGCCCTGCAGGAATAGTGAGTGCCGTAACTGCTAAAAAATATTATCCAGATAAAAATATTTTGATTATAAAAGATATAGAACATGGAGTAATTCCCTGCGGGATTCCTTATATGATCAAGAGCCTTAATGCGCCAGATGAGAATAGATTGGGTACAGAGGCATTAGAAAAAAACGGCATCGAAGTTGTGGTAGATAAAGCAATAAAAATAGATCGCAATAAAAAGATAGTTAAGACAAAAAATAACAAAAGATATTGTTATGAAAAATTAATTCTTGCTGTGGGTTCAACTCCAATCTTGCCTTCTATTGTAGGTAGTGATAAAAAAGGAATCTATCTTATATATAAAAATATGGATTATCTTAAAAATGCAATGGCAGAGATTAAAAAGGCAAAAAATGTTTTAATAGTAGGAGGCGGGTTTATTGGTATTGAATTTGCCGATGAACTTGCTGGAATAGAGGGATTGAATGTGTTTTTAGTGGAGCTTCTCCCTAATCTATTGGCAAATTCTTTTGATTTAGAATTTTCAAAATTGGCTGAAGAGAAATTAAAATCAAAAGGGGTAAAGATATTGACTAATACCCGTGTCGAAGAATTTTGTGGTAATGAAAAAATTGATAAAGTTAAATTATCAAATAGCAAAGAACTTGCAATAGATTCTGTTATCTTCGGAATAGGGGCTTATCCTGATATAAACTTAGCTCAGGAGGCTGGTTTGGATATATACAGAGGTAAAAGCATATGGGTAGATGAATACATGAGAACAGTTGATCCTGATATTTTTGCAGTAGGCGATTGTGTTTGTAAAAAAGATTTTTATACACGTAAAGACGCACCTGTTATGCTTGCTTCAACAGCTACTGCTGAGGCAAGAATTGCCGGAGCTAATCTTTATAAATTAAAAGTAATACGTGAAAATAAAGGGACTATTGCTATTTATTCTACGTATATTGATGGATTAGTATTAGGTTCAGCTGGTCTTACAGAGAATATCGCTAAGAAAGAAGGTTTTGAAATTGTAATTGGTGAGGTTAGCGGAAAAGATAAACACCCTGCAACTTTACCTGGCGCAAGTAGTATTAAGGTCAAATTAATTTTTTCAAAACAGTCGGGTATTTTATTAGGAGGACAAGTAGCCGGAGGAATATCTTGTGGTGAAATAGTAAATATTATAGGAGTCGCTATTCAAAAGAGAATGTCTTTTACAGAGTTAGAAACATTGCAAATGGCTACTCATCCTTATCTGACTAGCGCACCAACAATGTATCCTCTTGCGTTAGCTGCTCAGGATGTTTCAGGTAGGTTATGATGGCAGGATTGAATTCTAAGAAAGGGTTAGCATGAAACAAATTGTCGTCATAAGCGGAAAAGGCGGGACTGGAAAGACTGTTATTACAGGAGCTTTTGCAGCACTTGCCAAGAATAAGGTCATGGCAGACTGTGATGTTGATGCAGCAGATCTCCATCTTTTATTAAAACCAGAGATAAAAGAAAGACATAAATTTAAAAGTGGCAAGACTGCTGTAATAGATAAAAAATTGTGCACTAAATGCGGGAAATGTATATCTGTATGTAGATTTGATGCTATAAGCGAAGATTTTGTAGTAGATCCTATTTCCTGCGAGGGTTGCGCTTTTTGCAGTCATATTTGTCCAACCGATTCAATAAAGATGAATGAAAATATAGCAGGCGAATGGTTTATTTCTGAGACAAGGTTTGGGTCAATGGTTCATGCTAAGCTAGGTATAGCAGAGGAAAATTCAGGAAAACTTGTGGTATTGGTAAGAAAAAAAGCAAAGGAAATAGCTGAACAAAAAAAGGCGGATTTTGTGATTGTAGATGGTGCGCCAGGTATAGGCTGCCCTGTTATTGCCTCTATTTCAGGAGTAGATTGTGCTTTAGTTATAACAGAGCCGACTTTGTCAGGATTGCACGATGCGGATAGAGTTATTAAAGTTACAAGACATTTTGGTATTCCAGTCAAAGTAGTCGTGAATAAATATGATTTAAATAATGAGATGACCGAGAAAATAGAAAAATATTGTCATGATAATAATGTAGAGATGTTAGGCAAAATAAGTTTTGATAAATCAATTGTAGATGCAATGGTTGATGGTAAGACAATTATGGAACACCCAAATGGAAAGTCAAAAGAAGAGATTTGTAAAATATGGGATAACTTGAGGGGAAAATTATCATGAAGTATACACCAAATTTCACACATAAAGAGATAGCAGGAAATCATAAACTTTTTAAAGGACGGAGTGAGTTATATAAAAAATTGGGCGTTAATTTTGTCAATTTCGGAGACTTTATTTTACAAAAGGCGCAGCCCTTAAAAAATAAAATTCTAGAAATTGGTTCTGGCAATGGTTACACAGCATTAGCTTTAGCAAAAGGAGGCTATAAGTTTACTTCAATAGATAATGATAAAGAATCTTTAAAAAAGACAGCTTTAAATCTTGCTTACGAGAAACTAATTTCTAGTGTAGAATTTTATGTCATGGATGCACGATCTTTATCTTTTAAAGATGAAAGCTTTCATACGATTGTTATAGTAAATTTTTTTCATCATATAAATGAGATTGATGATGTTTTGTCGCAGGTTGACAGGGTATTGTGTGCAAACGGTAAACTTGTAATAGCTGATTTTAATAAACGGGGAATGAAGATCATAGATGGTGTGCATAGAAATGAAGGGCGTACACACGAAAATTCCGGAATAAGTAAAGATTATATTTTTTCTTATTTCAATAGGGCGGGTTACAAAATAGAGGATTATAAAGAAAAGCATCATTGGATTTTAGTAGGTGAGAAGAAAATACAGCAGTAGATATAAAAGGAGATTAGTTTATGCAGACACAGCAAGAAAAAGAACAGCAGTTGCAACAGGAAAAGCGTCTTAAGGAAAATCTGTCTAAGATAAAAAGCAAGTTGGTTGTTATGAGCGGAAAAGGCGGAGTGGGTAAAACTACTGTCTCTGTTAATTTGGCATATGGGTTAGCCATTAAAGGATATAAAACCGGTATATTAGATATAGATATTCACGGTCCAAATATTGCTAAGATGTTAGGCATTGAAGATGTAAAATTGATGAATTCTGATTTAGGGATAGAACCTGCAAGCGTTTTACCTAATTTAAAAGCAATTAGTCTGGCCTTAATTGGATACAGCCCGGACCAGCCGGTTATTTGGCGAGGCCCCCTTAAGATGATAGCTATAAAACAGCTTTTAAGTGATGTTAATTGGGGAGAACTGGATTATTTAATTATTGATTCACCTCCTGGTACAGGAGATGAACCTCTGAGCATATGTCAGCTTATATCTGATATGGATGGAGCTATAGTAGTTACGACCCCACAAGATGTAGCTATTTTAGATTCCAGGAAGAGTGTGTTATTTGCTGAACAGTTAAAAGTACCGGTTACAGGAATAATTGAGAATATGAGCGGTTTTACATGCCCTCACTGTGGAAAGGAAGTGGATTTATTTGGAATAGGAGGTGGTGAAAAAGCTGCTAGGGATTTAAAAGTACCGTTTCTAGGAAGGATTCCACTTGAGCCTTTGATGATTAAATCAGGGGATTCAGGAAAACCATTTATCCATTTTAATAAAGACAGAAATACTGCCAAGATTTTGGATGAAATTACAGAAAAAATACTAAAGAAGGAGATAGTAAAATGACCAATATTCATCGTAAGCTTTCCGAGA
>CAZTIQ010000053.1:4123-5183 GCA_964613735.1 uncultured Planctomycetia bacterium
TTAAGTTCCTCCCCGCCTGAGATGGGTCGGATTATTTACGGATTGGTCAGGGAAATAACCTCCCAAAACGATCCCTATAAAAAAATAAAGGATAAGAGTAATAAACTTGCCCTTAAGCTTTACGATAGATTAAAACATAAGGTATCTCGTTCTGATGACAGATTATTGACTGCGGTGGAATTGGCCATTGCGGGAAATATCATTGATTATGGCGTAAAGAATTCTTTGGATGTAAATAAAGAACTGAATAAGATCCTGAATGAAGAGAAGAAAACTCTCAAAAAAGAGGATAGCACTCTCTTTAAATTCCGACATTTTAAAGAGGCTTTAAGTAAAACCGGGAATATCCTTTATTTAGCTGATAACGCAGGAGAGACGGTTTTTGATCGGCTTTTAATCGAGGAGATAAAAAGGATCGACAGGAATAAGAAGGTTATTTATGCCGTAAAGGAAAAACCTATAATTAATGATGCCTTGGTTGAAGATGCATATATATGCGGTATTGATAAAATAGCCAAGGTCATTTCTTGTGGTTCAGATGCCCCAGGCACAGTACTTTCTTTATGTTCGAAGGATTTTTTAAAAGTCTATAAAGAGGCAGACATGATTATCAGCAAAGGCCAGGGGAATTTTGAAGCACTATCTCAAGAAAAAAGGCCGATATTTTTCTTATTTATGGCCAAGTGTCCGGTGGTAGCCAAAGATGTCGGATGTAATCTCGGAGATGTAATTTTACTTTACCATTTTGGGAGAAAGAAAGATTATGTATGACGAAGACATATCTATTTATCCCGAACATATCGTAAAGGTCGCTAAAGACCCGAAACATTTTGGAAGAATGAATGGTCCCACAAGCAGTGCATTTATTAAAGGGCCCTGCGGAGACGAAATGGAGTTTTATCTTGTCATTGAAGACAGGATTATCAGGGAAGTGAAGTTTTATACTAAAGGTTGTATTTCAACAATTGTTTGCGGCGAAGTAGTCTCTCAGCTTGTTTCAGGCAAGAACATTAATGAAGCTTTAGGGATTTCGCCGAGGCAGGTCATTGAGATGTTGAAA
>CAZTIQ010000053.1:5283-7150 GCA_964613735.1 uncultured Planctomycetia bacterium
AAATGAAGGGGTAAGATTTAATCTATAACAAGATAAAGATTGCATCAGAAATAGAAAGATTTTATGAGATTGGTAACCAAAAATATTTATTATGCAATTAGGTCTCTTCTTTATATAGCGCACAGGCCGGGTACGGTAATTTCTGCAAGCGAATTGGCGAATAAGCTGAATATGCATAGAACTTTCTTAAGGAGGATTTTGCAGATTTTAAGTAAACATAAGATATTGAAATCTTTGAAAGGAAAAGGGGGAGGGTTTGTTTTGAATATACGGCCTTCTAAATTGCGCATTATAGATATAATAAAGATATTTAGGGGGAAAGTAGATATTATGAGTTGTTTGTTGGAAAAAAATGTTTGTCCACATCCTGATGACTGCTTATTGATGGCAAAAATGAAGGATATTGAAAGAAAACTATATAAGGCGCTAGAGACAATTACTATAGCAACTTTGCTTAAAAACAGAGACAGAAAAATATAGAGAAATTTCAAAGATGAAGATAAATATTCTTTTTGACAAGGATACGAAAAATAAAAAACTACATACAGGCTGGGGAGTTTCTTTTTTGATAGATGAAAAGATATTGTTTGATACGGGAGAAAATGGCCAGTGGCTTATGGAGAATATGGGAAATTTAAAAGAGGATAAGAACAAAATAAAGGCAGTGGTGATTTCCCATGACCATTGGGATCACACGGGAGGCCTTTGGGAATTATTAAAAAGAAAAAAAGGGCTTATAGTTTATGCATGTCCTAATTTCAGTCCGGAATTTAAGGAAAAAGCTAAAGGGTTAAAGGGTAAACTTGTAGAAACAGAAAAAGTTACCGAGATTACAAAAGATGTTTTTATCACAGGCGAAATAGAAGGCGAGTACAAAGGAGAATATATGCCTGAGGAGGCACTCATAGTAAAAACAGCTAACGGTATTTCTATTATTACCGGGTGTGCTCATCCTGGTATTACTAAAATAGTAACACAAGCGAAAAGATTCTTTTCAAAGGAAAATCTTTATATGGTTCTAGGCGGCTTTCATCTTATGGATAAAGATAAAAGAATGATTGAATCTATAGTTGATGAATTTAAAAGGCTTGGAGTGGAGAGAGTAGGTCCTACGCATTGCACTGGATACGAAGCCAAAGAAATATTTAGAAATAAATACGGGAAAGATTTCATCAGTGTAAATGTCGGTGAGGTTATCGAAGTTTAATAAATAATAAAATTATCGTTAGAGAAGGAGATTAAAATGCCATTTGGTTTTGGGAGAGGAAGGCACGGCAGGGGCAGAGGACGAGGCAGAGATTTTCGTGGCGGCAGGGGATTTGGCCCTGGTGGTCCACCTACTAATTGTATTTGCCCTAATTGTGGTATAGTAGTGCCTCATCGTCCTGCATCGCCGTGTTTTCAAACAAAATGTCCTTATTGCGGTTCTCGTATGACCCGTCAGTTTTCCTATGAAGAATAGATGAGATGTCATGGATACCAGAAGAGATAAAAATAGAGAATTAAAACAGGGACAGAGAACAGCTTTTATCGCTACTTTTGTGACTTTTCTTTTAGTAGTTATGAAGGCCAGCGTGGGTTATTTATTTAATTCAAAGATATTGGTAGCAGATGCCTTCCACAGTGGAGCTGATCTTTTGGCTATCTTTGCTTCTGGGTTTGGCCTTTGGTTGGCTTCTAAGAAAAAGACTAAAAGATTTCCTTATGGTTTATATAAAGCAGAGACATTAGTCACTTTTATAATAGGTCTTTTAATTGTATGGGCTGGAATAGAAATTTTTAAAAATGGCTATCAGAAATTTTTTTATATTGCTTCTCTCCAGACATTTCCCTTTTTGCCGGTTACTGTAAGCATAGTCTCTATTAT
>CAZTIQ010000054.1:0-6903 GCA_964613735.1 uncultured Planctomycetia bacterium
TTAACACTTCAGGGATCGCTGTCAAGGCAGCCTTCATTGCCTCAGTCTGCTGGCGTTTATGTTCAAAATAATAATCCTGAAGATCAAGCGGTCCGTATGTAACCGGGTGCTCAACGTCTAACAGAGGATTTGCTATCTTATATTCACCGATAAAGTCCTTTACCTTTTTATCGTCGAGAAGGTCTACGCCTTCTACCCCATGACTTGTTATAAAACCATCCTGACATACCATTACAGGAAGAAGGATTTTCTTGTGCTCTGCGATCCTTACTGCAAGTACTGTATTTTCATATACCTCCTGGGCATTTTCACAGTAGATCTGTATCCAGCCTGAGTCGCGCGCGCCCATTGTATCTGAGTGGTCGCAGTGAATATTTATCGGGCCTGAAAGAGCGCGGTTTACAACTGGCATTACAATAGGAAGGCGAGTCGATGCAGCTATATAAACTATCTCCCACATAAGCGCAAGGCCGTTTGCAGAAGTCGCTGTCATGGTGCGAGCGCCTGCTGCTGCTGCGCCTACGCATGCGCTCATTGCGCTATGTTCTGACTCGACATGTATTACCTCTGTCTGGACCTGGCCATTCGCAACATAGTTTGCAAAGCTCATCACGATAGCTGTCTGCGGAGTAATCGGATACGCTGCTACTACATCCGGCTCTATCTGCTTCATAGCATATGCAACTGCCTGATCACCTGTTAATGGAATTTTTTTCATATCTAACCTATTCAACCGCGTAGGTTGCCTACGGCAACCTACGCGGTTTCTATTCCTTTACCATATCAATGCACTTTACAGGACAAATAGACGCGCAAATGCCGCAGCCCTTGCAGTGCTCATAATCAAACCCGACCATCTTTCCATCCTCTACCTTTATAGAAGAATCCGGACAGAATATCCAACACTGGAGACAGTTAATACACTTTATCTTATTTTTCTCAGGCCTGAATGTCCGCCAGCTGCCTGTATTATACTGCTCAGCATTGCCTGCCTCAGTAATCTTTCCGCCTATTGGAATCTCTTTCCAGGATTTCTTCTGCTCTGCCATGTTTACCTTTTTAACCGCGTAGGTTGCCTGTGGCAACCTACGCGGTTTTATATCTAACCTATCTTTACCTCGCTATATGCCCGTGTTATACACTCGAGGTTTGCCTTAGTTTTTTCTTCGCCTATCTTTTTCAGGAACTTTTCCTTCACCCTCTCTGAAAGCTGGTCTATGGTAACAAGCGGATCTACTTTTAATAATGCGCCGAGCATCGGCATATTCGGCATGGGAAGCTTAAGCGTTTCAAGCGCGATCTTTGTAGCATCTACAGTGCCGACCTTGCCTTTTTTAAAACCAGTCGCCTTCCTCATGTCCTCGGGCGACTTGTCTGTATTGACCAAAAGTACTCCATTATCACCCAATCCCTCCACTACATCAATAGCTCCCACAAGAGTAGGATCTATAACAACTACTATATCAGGATTTGTAACTGAAGAGTGAATATATATAGGCTTTTCACTTATGCGGTTAAAGGCCTTCATGGGAGCGCCTGCCCGCTCAGGCCCATATTCAGGAAAAGACTGTATGAACTTCCCTGTATCAAGCGCAGCCTCTCCTAAAAACTGAGACGCTGTCTTTGCCCCCTGCCCACCCCTGCCATGCCATCTAACCTCTATCATTGCCATAATATCCTTTTTTATAAGCAAAATGTCTTTATATTGTATAATCCCGACCCCTATTTGTCAAGCACCCACTCTAACTTTACACTCTTGCAATGCTCAAGTGTAAAGTTACATGGTGCGCCGGCCCTCCATGGCCCTTATAAGGGTTGCCTGGTCTATATAGTCAAAATTCTCGCCTACTGGTATGCCATATGCTATGCGGCTTATCTTGGTCTTAAAAGACTTTAGCTCTTTTGAAAGGTACAATGCCGTGGTCTCGCCCTCTGCATTGGAATCAGTGGCAAGTATTACTTCTTTTACCTTATTTTCTTTAACGCGTTTTAAAAGCTCTTTTATCCTTAAGTCATCTGGCCCTATGCCGTCCAAAGGCGATATCGCACCAAAAAGCACATGATACGTGCCTCTGTAATGTCCTGATTTCTCAATTAAGATCAGATCTTTGGGTTCTTCTATGACACATACAATGCTCTTATCTCTGCGCGGATCATTGCAAATCCCGCACAAATCCTGCTCGCTCAAATTTCCGCAAACTTTGCAGAATTTTACATGCTCCTTTACATTGCTTATTGCCCTGGAAAATCTCTCCATGTCTTCCTTGGGAGACTGCAGTATATAAAATGCCATCCTCTCGGCAGTCTTTGCGCCGATGCCTGGCATTTTTTTAAAATGATCTATTAAGCTTTGCATTGATTTTGTGTAAACAAGCATCTATGCGTTCCCTGTGGAGCGAAGTATCTTACCGCCGAAGATGTTTAATGCGGCGTCTATAACTGGCTCTTTCTTTTTTAATTCTTCTTTTGTAATTGACGGGGCTTCTGGTTCCGGCGTGTTTTTTTCAAAAACCCTGTCTGTAGCAATAAATTCTAAATTCACAGATGCGTCTAATATCTGAGCGAGCTCTGCCTCTATGGAATCCTTGTTGCGTTTTTCCTCCAGGACCTCTCTGTGAAAATTAAGCTCCCTGGGAAAAGCTATGAAGATAATACCGCGCTTTACATAATCTGGCTCACCCTCTGAAAGATATGAGGAAATCGACATTTTCTTGACTGCCATTGCCTTTACAAGGATCGGCCATGCGTCCTTTACCCTTTTTATGTCAATGGAAGAAGCTGAATTAACTGGCTGTACATTTTCTGTCTTATCTGGCCTTGCTATAGGTTTAACGCTCTCGTGTATTTTTCTGGAAAGATCCTCGCGCATCGTCGGCTGTGGCTTAAGAGACTCCACCTTATTTATATCAGGTAATTTTGCAATCAATTCTTCTATCGAGGCGACAGAATCCCTTGTCGTAAGCCTTATTATGCATAGCTCAAGCACTATCCTCTCGGGGAGAAGTTGTTTAATCATCTTCAGATTATTTGAAATTATGTTTATAATATAAAATATGTCGCCCTGAGAAAGAGACTGTGACTGTTTCTTGACCTTTTCTATTGACTCTTTCGAAAGGTCAATCAGGTCTTCTGAGGATGCGCCTGTCTTTGTGATCATCGCATTCCTGAAATGCTCGAGAAGCTCGAACAAAAACTGTTTTGCATCTTTTCCGGCGTTCAATAGATCATTTACCAAATGAATCGCGGACTTTGCGTCCCTGGCTATAATCAAATCAGCGCACCTGAATACTATTTCCTCTTCTATTAATCCAAGAGATTCCACCACATCCTTTAAATGCACCTTGCCTTTGGAAAAAGACGAGACCTGATCAAGTACGCTCTCTGCATCGCGCATGCTGCCGTCAGCTGACTTTGCTATATATAAAAATACATCTTCATCGACATTGAGCCGCTCCTCTTTGACTACTTGTTTTAGTTTGGCCACAATATCTTTGATGGGTATGCGCCTGAAATCAAATCTCTGACATCTGGAAAGTATAGTAGCAAGCAGCTTGTGCGGCTCTGTGGTGGCAAAGATAAATTTTACGTGGCTGGGCGGCTCTTCCAGCGTCTTTAAAAGCGCGTTAAAGGCCTCTGTGGTCAGCATGTGGACTTCATCTATTATGTAAATTTTATAGCTGCCTTTTGATGGCGCGTATTTTACTGTTTCCCTGAGATTGCGTATCTCATCGATACCGCGATTTGACGCGCCGTCTATCTCTATGACATCCATGCTTGAGCCTGAAGTTATCTCCTGGCATGATGCGCATTTATTGCAGGGCTTTGCTGAAGGGCCTTTTTCACAATTTAAGGCCTTTGAAAATATACGGGCAGTCGAGGTCTTCCCTATTCCGCGCGGGCCAGTGAATAAATACGCGTGGTGCACGCGCTTTAGAGAGATAGCATTCTTGAGCGTAGTGGTAATGTGTTCCTGCCCCACTACCTCATCAAAATCCTGAGGCCTCCATTTTCGTGCAAAGGGTAAGTATGACATAGTATTTGACTTAGTTAGGTCCTTCGTCCGCTAAAATGCTCGCGCTTGCTCGCATTTCTTAACGCGGACTCAGGATCAATCTGCCTTCGGCGGATTGGCGGAGAGGCAGGGATTCGAACCCTGGGGCCGGTTTGACCCGACCAGACGCTTAGCAGGCGCCTACCTTAAGCCACTCGGTCACCTCTCCTATTTTCTCTTCTTCCTAAAAAACTCCCTTAGAAGAGCGCCTGATTCCTGCCCTAAGATGCCCTTTTCTATCTTAACTCTATGATTTAGCTTCTTATTATTAACTATATCTATTACTGACCCGCATGCGCCTGCTTTTGGATCATCTGCTGCATAAAAAAGCTCTTTTATGCGAGCCAGTACCACAGCTCCTGCGCACATGCTACAAGGTTCAATTGTAACATAGATCGAAGACCCTATCAACCGTTCATTTTGCAGGTGATTTGCCGCCTGCGTAATGGCTATCATCTCTGCATGAGCTGTAGGGTCCTTTAGGAGTTTTATCTGATTATGCGCCCTGGCTATGATCAAGCCATTATGCACAATCACAGCCCCGACAGGCACCTCATCCTCATCAAATGCCTTTCTTGCCTCCCGCAATGCCTCTTGCATATAAAATTCGTGGTTTCTCATATATTCCTTTTAAAAAGCGCTATACCATATTCCCCTGTTGTAAAAGGAAACGGCCCGAACTGTTTATATGAGGAAAACTTGATCTCTTAAAATTTGATGATACTATGGATTTGAAAAAAAGTAAGCTTGAGAGTTTATTCGCTCGTATTGACATATTTAATCCAACTCCACCCTTAGCATGCCTTTTACAGAATTAATGACGTAGATCTTATCGGCGTTATAAAGATCTTTTTTCCTTAGTATCTTTTCTATAATAACAGGGTCTCTTTTTTTAAATAGAAATTTACGATAGACCCCGTTTAATAATCCACAGTTAACTGGCGGAGTATAATAATACCTCCCCTTCTTTACTATTATATTAGATATCGCGCCTTCTGTAATCTGATTTTTCTCATTGGTAAAAATAACATCGAAATAACCCTTATCCTTCCATCTTCTGTGCTCTTTGTTGTATAAATCCCTCTGTGTGGTTTTATGATATAAAAAAATGTCTTTGGAATAAGTCTTTTTATTGCTAAATCCTACTCTTAGTGCTTTTGCGCTGTTATATATCTTCGAGAATTTTATTTCTATGGATCCGGAATCATCAAGGATAAGCCTTACTTTATAATCAGATTTTTGCTCAAAATCTGTTTCCAGAAACCTCAATTCTTTCATTATAGATTTTTTATCAAATTTAAAATTGAAATATTCTGCGGATAGAGAAAGCCTTTCAAGGTGAGACTTTAAAAGAAAATACCCTTTTTCTGGCCTCCACAGAATCGTCTCAATAAGCTTAAAATCCTTTGTCTTCTTACTCATAAAATCCGCCTTAAGCTCGCATTCTTCAAATTCCCTTTCAGCATCAGAGTCTATGATAATGCCGCTTCCTATGCCCATCTCGCCCCTCTTAGTCTTATTATTTATTAATGCGGTTCTTATTGCCACGTTAAAAACAGCGTCGCCATTTGGCGCAAAAAAGCCTATGCTACCGGTATAAATCCTGCGCGGCTCTTTCTCAAGAGAATTTATTATTCTCATGGTGCTTATCTTGGGAGCTCCTGTAACAGAGCCTGAAGGGAATATAGCTTTGAATAGATCATATACAGAAACATTTTCCCTGAGCCTGCACTTGACAATCGATATCATCTGTAAAAGAGTCTCATATTTTTCTACTTCAAAGAGTTTCTCGGTTTTGACGCTTCCTGGTTTTGAAATCCTGCCAAAGTCATTACGCAATAAATCCACTATCATTATATTTTCACTTCTGTTCTTCGCGCTCTGACTCAAAGCTTCCATATTCTGTTTTTGTTCTTCAATGCACATACCCCGCTCGGACGTACCCTTCATGGGCTTTACTTCGACTTGACTGCCACGCTTTCTAAAAAATAATTCCGGAGACAAAGATACTATCGAAATTTTGTTTGTATTCACCAACGCGGAATAAGAAACGCTCTGCTTTGACTTAAGATCTTCATAGAGGCTAAAAATAGAGCCTGAAAAATCAAATTTGTATTTAAATGTATAATTTACCTGATAGGTCCTGCCTTCCCTTATAAAACCTTTAATTCTTTCGATGTTATCGACATATTTTCGTCTGGAGATATTGGACTTTAAATTTTTGACCTCATATTTTGACTGTTTCTGAAGTAACTTTATTTTTTCTTTATGCGAAAAAATAGCGGGTCTTTTATACACGCCAAACCAGAGCAATGGAAAATCTGGATCAACCCCTGATCGCTTCAAGGTCTCTTCAAAAGAAAAACCAGCCTCATATGAAATAAATCCAGCTGCATAATACCCTTTTGAAATAAAATCCTGGACTCTAAGAAGCGAGTCTTTCACTTCTTCCAATTTATAACAAGAGATTATCTTAATGGGGTTAAAAAAAAGATATGAATGGCTATTATTCTTATCAAACCTATTGGTCTCTAAGAATACAAAGTTATTTTTTGGAAGATTGGTCATGAAAATCTATCTTTAATGGCCAGCTGTAGGCAGTATCTTTCGAAGACAAAAAACTATCTATTCAGTATTAATGGCGGAGGAGGAAGGATTCGAACCTTCGAGGCCCTTACGAGCCTAACCGCTTTCGAGGCGGTCCCGTTCAACCGCTCTGGCACTCCTCCAGAAATAATAGGTCCCTCGAATGCTCCTATTCGTCACATCCTCAGGATCAAATTTTGCTTCGCAAAGTTTGGCGCGCCCACCCCGGTTCGAACGGGGAACCTACGCCTTCGTAGGGCGGCACT
>CAZTIQ010000055.1:0-6831 GCA_964613735.1 uncultured Planctomycetia bacterium
CCACCAATCTCGCCGAAGGCGAGATTGATCCTGAACGAGCGTAATGAGGCGACGAATAGGAGTCTCATAGCGAAGTGAAGGACCTAAGAGCAAAGGAGATCCATTGCCACAGCAGAAATCTATCAAGGATCAAATCGGGCTTTTGATAAAGCTCCAGGTCATAGACGGTGAGATCTATATATTGAATCGGGAAAAACAAGATATGCCTGGCCATATCAAGTCTATAGAAGAATCTCTTGAAGACAAAAAGACAGGCATTAAACAGGCAGAGCAGGACTTAAAGGGCGTGCAGGTCAGATTGAAAGAAAAAGAAGTCAGCGTGCAGCAAAAGGAAGAAAATATTAAAAAACTTCAAGGTCAGCTTTACCAGATAAAGACAAACAAAGAATATGCTGCCATGCTAAGAGAGATAGAAGGACTAAAAGCTGATAATTCTCTCATAGAAGAAGAGATGCTGAAACTGATGGATGAGATAGAGATAGCCAAAAAAAAGATAACCGAAGAAAAGGAATTATTTAAGAAAGAAGAAGATGCTGCGAAAAAGGAAAAGGACAGGGTAAATGTCAGGGCCAAGGAGCTTGAGGCCAGATTGACAGATCTGTCAGGACAGAGGAACGAGATAGCGCCGAATATTGACAAACAGGTATTGGCAAAGTATGAGAGGGTGCTAAAGAACAAAGACGGCCTTGCGATAGTAATGGTTGAGAATAACGCTTGCTGCGGGTGTCACATGAACCTTCCTTCGCAGGTCGTGAACGAGGCAAAGATCAAAGAGGACATTATTGTGTGCGGCAACTGTAACAGAATCTTGTATGTAGAGGACAATGTCGAGATCAATTGATATATTCATCGATGGCGCTTCAAGAGGAAATCCTGGCCCTTCTGGCATAGGTGTCGTATTTTTTGATGACAGCAAGAAGGCAGTGAAGAAGCTGTTTAAGTTTATAGGCAACGGGACAAACAATGTTGCAGAATATACAGCCCTTATTTACGGCGTGCAAGAGGCCCTTATAGATAAATATGAAAATATTACAATAAATTCAGATAGTGAGCTCTTGACCAGGCAATTAAGGGGCGAATACAGGGTAAAGAATGAAAATCTAAAACCTTTTTATGAACAGTTTTTGCATCTTTCTCGAGGGTTCAGCAAAATAGATGTAGTCAGTATACCCAGAGAGCAGAATAAAATAGCAGATAATCTTGCGAATAAGGCAGTAGATTCTCGCATAGATAGTTCATTAAAAACAGAATAGGGGCGCAGGTCGGATGGTCGTCCGCCAATTTTTTTGGCGGGAGGAAAGTCCGGGCTCCACAGGGCAGCGTAGCGGGTAACGCCCGTCGTCCGCCACAAAACGTTGGCGTATAGGATCAGAGCCACAGAGACGAGTAGCCCCGCACCTTTCAGGTATTCAAGCGTCAAAAAAATTATATTTCTAATATAAAGAATACTAAAAAGGTGCGGGAGGACGTGAAACGAGGCAATCTCTACGCGGAGCAAGACCAAATAGGTCTCGCTGGTAAGAATGGCCCGTTCAAAGAAGCGAGACGGGTAGGTTGCATGATCCTGGGAGCGATCTCAGGGCTAGATAGATGACCGTTATCTCCGCCTCAGGCGGAGCACAGAACCCGGCTTATAGACCTGCGTCCCATTTTATACCGCTGAACCTATATGGAACAAAAAAACATCGCTGAACTCATGCGGAACGCTCGCAAGTTCCGCATGAGTTCAGCGATTAAATGTTCTGCATAAGTTCCGCGACTCCTTGTATTTACCCCAAATATATGATATATTTTCTCTTAATGCGTATATTTAGCTTCACGCTAATAATGGTATTTTCTGTAACCACGCTGTTGGCAGACACTGTCGTCCTGAAGGACAGGACCGAGGTCAAGGGTCTTGTTGTGGATGAATATGTTGACAGGGTCACTCTTAGCACAGTCGATGGAGAGAAAGGCATCTTTAGGGAGGATATCGAGCGGATTGAGTATGATGCCCCAGAGCAGAATTTTATGCAGCTAGGCCGCTCTTATGAAGCAAGAGGCCTTTATGACAAGGCAGCCTTTTATTACAAAAAGGCCATGTCAATAAAACCAGATTATAAAGAAGCAAGAGAGGCATATATTGCAAGCCATGCAAAGATATGGCGCCAGGAAGAGAGGATGACCAGGAAAGAGCTGGAGCGCAGGAGCATGGTAATGAACTGGTGGAAGACCAGGCGTACTAAGGCCGTGTCAAAGGCAAGGGACAAGGAGTTATTGCTAAAAGATACGCTGGGTATATCTTTGGTAGAGAGAGAAGAGGTCTTTACAATAGACTATGTTGAGGATGGCTCTAGCGCAGGCAGGGCAGGTATAAAACCAGGGGACATGCTTGTAAGCATATGGGGCAGGCTTATAAAATACAGCAAAAGGCAAGAGATCATAGATGAATTATTAGGCCCTAAACATTCTGAGGTGAGAATAGGCATAGAAAGAGATATATTGCTTAAGATGGACAGAAAAGAAGATATATACAGTTCATTGGGTATGTTGCTTGGCTTTGAATACGAGGGCCTGGTAGTGAAAGAACTCATTCCCGGGGCGCTGGCAAGGACAGCAGGGTTCAGAAAAGGAGATTTTATAATAGCGATCGACGGACATGTTACCAGATACATGCCGCTCGATAGTGTTATAGCGCTTATAAATAGCTCTGACAACGAGGATATAGTTTTTACAATTAAAAGGTCAGCGACGCTAAGAAGGAAGGATGAATAATGGCATCTAAAAAACCTGTTTTTAGAAGAAAGCAATTTTTAGTAAAAAGGGGAATGCAGTTTCGTTACATCGGCATGATATTTGCCCTTGCTATCCTGGCCTCAATAGTCACAGGTTATACTGTCTTTGCAACAGGGTGGACGCTTCTGGGGGAAAAACTGGCAAGTGTCTATCCCCAGGGAAGGCTCATATATGTTTTTAAGGCAGCCAATATTGCATTGATAAGGAATCTATTATTTATATCTCCGCTGATCTTTATCATGGGCGTCTTGTTTTCACATAAGATAGCAGGGCCTGTATATAGGATAGAGAAATCCCTTTATGAAATAAGCAAAGGCAACCTGGCCTTAAAGGTCAAACTGAGGAGCGGTGACGAACTCTGGGACATGGCCAATATAATCAATGATATGACAGAGGCGATCAGTAAGACCATTGACCTGGATAAAGCGCTTGTCGCTCATCTCACTAAAGACCTTGATGAAATAAAAAAAATGATCTCCAGCCAACCCATAGACGCAAGCAAGGCGCAGACTGTATTAGCTGATATAGAGACTAAGATATCAGAGCTTAATTCTTCCCTGAATAAGTGGAGTACGAGCTAAAATATTGACACCAACAGCACAATTTGTTATACTGACATACACGTATGCGGATATGTCACGTTATAACAAAGCCTGAACTTGGCGGCGCGCAGGTTTCCACATTAAATATCCTCTCAGACCTTCCAAGGGATAAGTATGATATTTCTATAATTACATCAGCCCATGGCATGCTTGAGCCTGAGTTTAGAGGGTTGGAAAATGCCAAGGCCTTTTTTTCTCGCTTTTTAGTACGTCCCATAAATCCCGTATTTGATATATTAGCCTTTATTCATATATATCTCATATACAGAAGCCATAAGTATGATTTAGTCCATACCCATAGCTCCAAGGCAGGCATTATAGGGCGTTGGGCAGCCAGGCTGGCAAATATACCGACTATTATACACACAGCGCATGGTTGGTCGTTCAATGATTACCAGCATCCCATAGTAAGAAAATTCTATATCTTTCTTGAAAGAATAACAGCAAGGGTCACAACAAAGATCATCTGTGTTTCTAAACATGACATTGATACTGCCCTGAGGTATAAAATAGCGCAAGGAGAAAAACTTACATTAATAAAATACGGCATATTGCTTCGTAAATTCAGAGGACCAAAGACAGATATCCAGCTTAAAAAAAGAGGATTAGGCATTGCAAACAATGACCCTGTCATAGGGATGGTTTCGTGCCTTAAGCCACAGAAATCACCCGCTGACTATGTAAGGGCGGCAATAGAAATATATAAAGAAATGCCAGCTGTAAATTTTCTCATGGTAGGAGACGGGGTCTTGAGATCACAATGTAAAAAAATACTGGATGCCACGACATTAAATGGAAGATTTATCTTCACAGGATGGCGGAGGGACGTATCAGAGATACTTGATGTTTTAGACGTGGTAGTTTTGACCAGTAAATGGGAAGGCATGCCGATCTCTATAATAGAGGCCCTTTCTAAAGGCTGCGTAGTCGTTGCTACTGATGCAGGCGGCACGTCCGAACTCGTAAAAGACAACGTTACTGGGTATATTGTAAAGCCAGGTTCTTATAGACAGGTAGCTAGAAAGGTAATAAATGTCCTTAATGACAGGCAGTTATTTCAATCGGTTAAGAACAGGGCGTATTCATTCATAGATGATTCATTTGATGTGAGCAGGATGGTCAACGAGATCCATAACCTTTATCAGCGGCTAACTCGTTAACTTTACACTCCCGCCTAAGGCGGGTGTAAAGTTATATTTTTATGGTTTATTTACAGGCGTTTTTGATCAGTTTTGTTTTGGCTCTTGTTTTGTCGCCGCTCAGTATTAAGATAAGCAGGCGCTTCCATATATTTTCTCTGCCCAACAAGAGAGAGTCGAATGGCAAGCCTTGCGCTGGCGGGATCGGTATATTCCTGGCATTTGGTATTGCCTGTCTGTTTATATCCTTGCGCCATTCTTTAAATACATCGATTCTTTTAGGCCTTTTTGTATCTTCTTTTGTTGTTGCGTTACTGGGCCTGGTGGATGATATAAGGGAGTTGAGGCCGCTTCAAAAGATAATTGTAGAGTTAATAGCAATAACCTTATTAGTCTACTTCGGGCTCTTTACACAGATATCATTTTTGCCGATATGGGCGAATATCTTAGTGACTTTTATATGGATACTGTTAGTAGTAAACGCCTTTAATCTTTTGGATATCGTAGATGGATTGACGTCAGGCCTGGTTATCATTATTTCCTGCACCCTGCTGGCTGTTTCTTTAGTAAACAGGGATATCCTCTCCAGCGTGATCCTTGCTTCTCTTATAGGCGCCCACCTTGGGTTTTTGAGATATAACTATCCTCCTGCAAGGCTTTATATGGGTGATACAGGAAGCCTGTTCTCGGGTTTTATATTGGCAGTAATCGCAATAAATATAAGCTATGCCCCATTAGAAAGGCCGATTGCCCTGATCACGCCTCTTTTGGCCATGAGCCTTCCAATTTACGATACATTTTTTCTAATGATAATGCGCATTAAAAAACAACGCCCTATTTTCAGTAAGACTGACGACCATTTTGCATTAAGGTTGGTCACCATGGGGTATAGCGTGCGTAAAAGCATATGGATAATGTATTTATTCAGCATATTTTTAGCAGCCTCATCAACAATAGTGGCTTTTGCGTCCAATATCATAGGCGGCATTATTGTGATCCTCGTCATTATTTCATTTATTTTTATGGGTAAAAAAGTCGGGATGGTCAATATCAATGACTAAAGACACAAGGATTGAAAATATCGTAATACTTGGCGCAGGCCTGGCAGGATTGAGCGCTGCGTATCATTTAAAGCCCCCATATGCCTTATATGAAAAAGAGGCAGAGGCAGGGGGCATGGCAAGGTCTATACATAAGGACGGGTATGTATTTGATTATGACGGCCATCTCCTGCACTTCAGGAGCGAATATGCTTTTTCACTAGTGAAAGACATCATGGATGGAAATCTTGCGCCCCACAAGCGTAATTCCTGGATATATTCAAAAGGCAGCTACACCAGGTACCCGTTTCAGGGGAATTTCTACGGCCTGCCAGAGCGAGTGGTAAGGGATTGCCTTGTAGGTCTTGTGAGGGCAAAGGTCAATAGGGAAGGGGATATGAATGGCAATTTTGAAAATTGGATACGTAAGACATTTGGAGAAGGCATAGCAAGACATTTTATGCTTCCTTATAACAGGAAGTTTTGGACAATAGAGCCGTCTGAGATAACTTGTGACTGGCTGCATAGATTTGTACCTGTTCCCAGCCTCGAAGATACAGTAACAGGCGCGATAACAAGCCATGTAAAGCCATATGGTTATAATTCTAAATTCTGGTATCCAGTAAAAGGAGGGATATCAGGGCTTGTGGACGGCCTTTTACAGAAAGTAAAGAACGCCCATTTTAATAAAAAGGCAGTTACTGTGGACCAGCGGAAGAAAGAGGTTATTTTTGAAGACGGCACCGTAAAACGATTTGAAAAATTAGTGACTACTATACCATTGCCAGAGCTCTCTAAGTTACTTGTGAACACGCCAAAACATGTAAAGCAGGCGTTCTCAGCACTTAGGTATATCTCGATTTTTGTCGTCAATCTGGGCATTAAGAAAGACGACGTGACAGACAGGCACTGGGTATATTATCCTGAAAAAAGTCTAGTCTTTTACAGAGTGGGATTTCCTGCGAATTTTTCCATGGACGTGGCGCCTCCCCAGAAGACATCTATATATGCTGAGATCTCATATCCAGGCGCTAATAACATAGACAGGGATGCGCTGGTCTCCAGTACAATAAGAAACCTTAAGGACATAGGAATTATTGCTGATGAAACTGAGATAGAGGTCTGCGTGCCGATGGATATTAAATATGGATATGCTATTTATGACAGCAAGAGAAAAAATGCCGTAGAGACAATAGATGATTACCTTAAAAGGTTTGGTATCTACAGCATTGGTAGATACGGAAGCTGGAAATATATGTCTATGGAGGATGTGAT
>CAZTIQ010000056.1:0-1382 GCA_964613735.1 uncultured Planctomycetia bacterium
TGGTTGACCTAGCCAGGTTAGAACTTGCAATTCTAACCCCGTCCGCCTTATAGGCGGACGGGGTTTTATTTTAGGTGAGGTGGCTATTGACAGCCACCTTTTTTTATTATATACTCTATTAGCTATATAGCTGATAGATAATAGTCTGCCCCTGTAGGGCAGGTTTAAACCTGCCCTACAGGGGCAGACTGCAGGAGAATAGCTTATGTTGGCTGATAAGTATGGAAAGTTTAATGGATTTGGGGGCAAGTTTGTGCCTGAGACGCTCATGGTCGCGCTTGAGGAGCTGGAAAAAGTGTATAAGAAGGCTCTGAAGGACGTTAAATTCAAGCGAGAACTAGGTGATTTACTATCAACCTATGCAGGCAGGCCCACGCCTTTATATTTTGCCAGGAACTTATCCAAGAAATTAGGCGTAAAACTCTACTTAAAAAGAGAAGACCTTTTACATACAGGCGCACATAAGATCAATAATACATTAGGCCAGGTTCTCTTAGCTGTAAAAATGGGTAAAAAGCGCATTATTGCTGAGACAGGCGCGGGGCAACATGGTGTAGCAACTGCAACTGCTGCAGCTGTATTTGGGCTTCCGTGTGACGTGTATATGGGTATTGAAGACATGGGGCGCCAGGCGCTCAATGTCTTCAAGATGAAGTTATTGGGCGCAAAGGTCATACCTGTTTATTCAGGCAGCAAGACACTTAAAGATGCTACGAATGAGGCAATAAGAGACTGGGTTACGAATGTAAGGACTACTCATTATGTATTAGGCTCTGTAGTAGGCCCGCATCCATATCCTGCAATGGTAAGGGATTTTCAGACAGTGATTGGAAAAGAGACGAAAAAACAGATTCTTAAATATGAGAGACGGCTTCCAGATTACATGGTTGCATGCGTGGGCGGCGGAAGCAACTCAATAGGATTTTTCCACGCATTTTTTAAGACAAAAGTCAAGTTCATGGGAGTCGAGGCAGGCGGACTGGGTCTATCAACTGGAAAGCATGGCGCAGCATTGTGTAAAGGAAAGCCCGGCGTGTTACACGGGAGCAAGAGCTATTTACTTCAGGACAAAGACGGCCAGATAAAAATAGCGCATTCTATATCTGCAGGCTTAGACTATCCTGGCGTAGGCCCAGAGCATTCGTATTATAAAGACATAGGCCGCGCTAAATATGTCTCAGTAACTGACAAACAAGGCCTGGAAGGATTTAAGATCCTGTGCGAGACAGAGGGCATCATCCCAGCGCTCGAACCAAGCCATGCAATATATTATGCTGTGAAGCGACTCGCACCTAAGGTAGGTAGAAACAAGATCATAGCCATCTGCCTCTCAGGCAGAGGGGATAAGGATATAGATATAGTGAAAGGTCTAATTTAACCTT
>CAZTIQ010000056.1:1482-6773 GCA_964613735.1 uncultured Planctomycetia bacterium
ATTTTCACTAATACATCTCTTGGCGCCCACAAGCTCCAGGCAGAGGATAAAGATGATCTCAAACGCCTCGACAGGTTTTATATACTACGTGTCTTTAACCGGCACAACCGGCGCCAGAAAAGAGCTTCCAAAAGACCTATCCGCTAGCTTAAGGCTGATAAAGAGATCGACGAACAAGCCTGTTTGCGTGGGGTTTGGTATTTCAAGGCCAGGCCAGGTAAAGGCAATTTCAAGATTAGCAGATGGTGTTATTGTGGGAAGTGCAATTATTAAGACAATAGAAAAAAATATCGGCAAACAAAAATTAGTAGAAAACGTTGGAAAATTTGTCAGGAGGCTTACATGTATGCTGTGATAATGGCTGGCGGCAAAGGCGAGAGATTATGGCCAAAGAGTGCAAGGGGCAAGTCAAAGCATGTGCTTTCATTCGGTACAAGAAATGTAATGATTCAGGAGACAATAAAAAGATTAAAAAAGCATCTGCCTTTAAAAAATATACTACTTATTACAACAAAAAAACAATACCCTACTCTGCGACCTTATATTTCCAGCATGGAGAGAAAAAATATAATATTGGAACCAGAGGGCAAGGATACAGCCGCCGCAATATGCCTGGCAGCGCTTACCCTGGAGAGAAGACATGGCAATGTCACAATGGCTGTATTGCCAGCTGACCATATAATAAAAGATTCAAAGGCATTTTTCAAGAATCTATCTTCAGCCAAGAAAATAGCTAATTCTCAGGCCTGTCTTGTGACTATTGGCGTGAAACCAAAGTATGCCTCGATAGGATATGGCTATATAGAGCTAGGCAGAGAGGCCTCAGGCTCTTACCCGGTCAAGAGGTTTACTGAAAAACCAAAAAAGAGAAAGGCTGAGAGCTTTTATAAACAAAAGACCTATCTATGGAACAGCGGTATATTTGTCTGGAGCACTGCTTCTATTTTGACTGTTTTGAAGTGGCACTTGCCGAATTTATATTATGGCCTAAAAGATGTTGTAAGACTGGAAGGCAAAAAAGGCTATTCAGTAAAATTGTCCAGCGAATATTCAAGGCTCAAGCCTCTTTCTATTGATTATGGTGTAATAGAGCCGACTGCAAAGAACAAGACGCACAAGATATTCTGCGTAAAAGCAGGATTTGACTGGGTAGACATAGGCTCATGGTCAAGCGTGGAAGAGATCTATGATAAAGATGACTGCCGGAACATCGTGCTTTCCAATGCAAGGCTCATAGATGTAAAAAATTCAACTATAATAGGCGAAAGAGGGCATAAGATAGGGGTCATAGGGCTTAAAGACCTGATAATCATACAGACAAAGTCAGGGACCTTAGTCTGCAATAAAAACCGCGCCCAGGAAGTAAAAGAACTAGTAAGAAAATTTTAACCTAACTTTACACTCCCGCCTAAGGCGGGTGTAAAATTACGAGGTGCATGAAGAGGATATTAGCGATTGATTTTGGCGAAAAGCGATTAGGCCTTGCAGTAAGCGGGCCTTTGAATATTACAGCTCAGGGACTCGAGACAGTTAAAAGAAAAGACAGCCTCAAAGCCATTAAATCCTTGATCAGTCAATACGCCATCTCAAAGATCGTCGTTGGATTGCCCCTCAATATGAATGGAACAAAGGGCGCCAGGGCAGTGGCAACCGAAGAATTTGTAGAGTCTTTAAAAAAAGGCACAGGCATTGATATAGAGTTGATCGATGAAAGGCTTACTTCAGCGCAGGGCGAGCGCATGCTTCTGGAAGCAGATGTCTCCCGCAGCAAGCGAAAATCCAGCATTGACAAAATAGCAGCCCAACTCATACTCCAGACATACCTGGACTCAAGATTCACCACCCCCGGACCCGGGTCGACCCGACCCGGGTCCGGGGGTGGTGAATAAAAGATATGCACAAAAAAATAGAACTTGATAATGGCGTTCGCGTTATACTTAACAACATGCCGCACATGGAATCAGCGACTGTGGGTGTGTGGATAGCAACTGGCTCGAGAAATGAGGAAGAACGCATATCAGGCATCTCTCACTTCCTGGAGCACATGGTCTTTAAAGGCACGCCTGCGAGAAGCACCCAGAAGATCAAGGACGAGATCGAGGGCCGGGGAGGGTCGCTGAATGGCTTTACATCCGAGGAGCTGACCTGCTATCTGGCAAAGGTAAGCGCCCGGCACGTAAATATTGCGCTGGATGTGCTTTCTGACATGGCATTGCATGCAAAGGTAGCCAAAACAGACCTTGAACGCGAGCGCAATGTCATCATAGAAGAAATAAAGATGTATCGTGACCTCCCGAATCACCAGGTAATAGATATACTAAGCGAGCTCATGTGGCCAGATCATGCGCTTGGAAGGTCTGTTGCTGGAACTATAGGATCCGTCAGCGATATCACTCAGAAAGACCTGTTGGATTACAAAAAAATGAGTTATACTCCAAAAAACATCGTCGTTGTATTGTGCGGGAAATTAAAAGAGGCTGATATTCTGAAAAAGATAAATACTATATTCAGCCATGCCCCGAAAGGCGGCTCTATACCCATCACCAGGTTCGACCATGAGCAAGTCCGGCCTCAGGCAAATATTTTCTTTAAAGACTCAGAACAGACCCGCATATCCATAGGGGTGCATGCATTTGGCAGGATGCATAAAGACCGATACGGCCTGACCCTTATGCACATCATTCTTGGCGCGAATATGTCGTCGAGGTTATTTGAAAACATAAGAGAGAAAAAGGGTCTGGCTTACGAGATAGGGTCTGACGTAAAGAGATACCTGGAGACAGGCGGCTTTGTAGTCCATGCAGGCACAAGCCGCTCACAGGCAAGAGAGGTCGTTTCTCTGATACTAAAAGAGCTGAAGAAGGTCAAGGATGCGCCTGTGTCTTTGAATGAGCTTAAAAAAGCAAAGGAATATTTCAAGGTCCAGCTTTTATTGGCCCTGGAAGACACGATGGACCACATGTTATGGCTTGGAGAAAGGGTTGTTTTGTCAGGCAAACTTCCTGATAAAAAAGCCGTCATAAAAAAAATTGATTCTGTGACCCGCGATGATCTGCAGCGCATAGCCAGGTCAATATTCAAGACAAACGGTTTGAACCTTGCTGTTGTCGGACCCATAAAAGACAAAGAGGCAAGCCAGTTAAAAAAAGAGCTGGCGTTATAAGAGGATAAAAATATGAAAAAACCCATATTAGTGGCGCCGAGTATACTGTCAGCTGATTTTTCTAAATTAGCAGACGAGATCAAAAAGGTCGAAGATTCAGGGGCTGACATGATACACATCGATGTCATGGATGGTTGCTTTGTCCCGAATATCACAATAGGCCCGCTCATTGTAAAGGCTGTGCGTAAATGCACCCAGCTTCCGCTGGATGTGCACCTTATGATCGAGGCGCCGCGCAGGTTCGTGAAAGAGTTTGTAGATGCCGGCGCTGATATCATCACAGTGCATGCAGAACCCCATAGTATAGCGACAAGCAACAAGGGACAGGTGACAGGCAAAGGGATGTCTAAATCTACTGATAAAGTGGATGAAAAAGAACTAAAGCAAGTCCTTTCCGAGATAAAATCTCTTGGTAAAAAGGCAGGGGTTTCATTGAATCCAGATTCTCCATTTTGCATAAAAGGCGTTCTGGGGGACATTGATATGATATTGATCATGTCAGTGCACCCTGGATTCGGCGGGCAGAGTTTCATCAGTCAGGTTTTACCAAAGATAAAACAGGCAAGAAAGGCGTTCTCCGGAGACATTGAAGTCGATGGCGGGGTAAATGATGAAAATGTCAGAACAGTGATAGATGCAGGCGCAAATATCATCGTAGCAGGGTCATATTTTTTCAGCGCAAAAGACCCTGTAGATGCTGTTAAAAGACTTAGAGGCTAGAAAGGATCATAGATATGGGAATAAAGTTCGGCACCGATGGCTGGAGAGCAATAATATCAAAGGATTTTACTTTTAAAAACGTGCAAATAGTATCGCAGGCTATCGCAGACCATTTTAAAAAAGGATCTACCCTTGCTGTAGGTTATGACTGGAGGTTTCTGTCGGAGAAATATGCTGAGCTTGTAACAGAAGTGCTTGCTGCCAATGGCATCAAGGTGCTTCTTTCAGATAAGGCAATTCCAACGCCTTTGGTCAGCCTGCTGATTAAAAACAGAAAGCTCGATGGCGGCATCGTGATAACAGCCAGTCACAATCCATCAGACTACAATGGGATAAAGATAAAGGCTCACTACGCAAGCTCCGCGGACCAGGCTATAACCAGATCTGTAGAGGCCCTTCTTGAAAAAAATAAGGTGAAGATATTGCCATTAAAAGACGCTATTAAATCCGGCGCTGTCCAGATAGTCGACCTAAGGGCTGATTATATGAAATTTGTAAGATCCTATATAAACCTTGATCTTTTGAAAAAGTCAAAGCTTAATGTCCTGATCGACTGTATGCATGGTGTTGGCGATGGATATATAAAAGAAGTCCTGAAGGATACCGGCGTTAAAATTACTGAGATGAGGACAGGGCGGGACCCTTTGTTCGGGGGCGTAAGTCCAGAGCCTATACCTAAAAACCTCGGGCCTGTGTTTGAAGAGATGAAAAACGGAAAATTTGACATTGCGATCGTAAATGACGGCGATGCTGACAGGATCGCGGCTGTAATGCCAAAGGGCGAGTATATCTCCGCAGGCCAGATAATGGCGCTTTTGCTCCTGCATTTTATAGAAGATAAAAAGTGGACAGGGTCTGTTGTAAAAACAGTCACTAATACCACTCTGATAGAGCTCATTGCCAGGAAATATAAGCTGAAATTGCACGAGACCCCGGTAGGTTTTAAATACATATGTAAGCTCATGCTGGAAGAAGACGTGCTTATAGGCGGCGAGGAATCAGGCGGGATCGGCGTCAAGGGCTACATACCCGAGAGAGACGGGATGCTTCTCGGCATGCTCCTGATAGAGATGATGGCGCACAGAAAAAAAGGCATACTCCAGATCATGTCTGATATCGAGACAGAATATGGCAGGTTTTGCTACACAAGGATAGACATGGAATTAGCCGACGATAAAAAGAAAAAACTCATGGAATCCCTGAAGAAAGACCCTCTAAAAAAAGTCCTCGATAAGCCGGTTGTGGAGATGAAATCATATGACGGTTTTAAGTTTATACTCGAAGACGGCAGCTGGCTGACCATGAGGCTCTCCGGGACTGAGCCTATTCTCCGAGTGTATGCTGAGACATCCAGCAAAGACCTCTCGCAAAAATATATAGAATTCGGGAAAAAAATAGCGCTGAGTAT
>CAZTIQ010000057.1:0-6671 GCA_964613735.1 uncultured Planctomycetia bacterium
ATCACCCTTTGAGATCTTATACTGTTTTGAACCTGTCTCAACTACTGCGTACATTGTTTACCCCCTTCAGTGTCTATCTTTTTAGAGCCTAGTATTTTACAATAATTTTCCAGCTCTGTCAACCCTGTCTTCACCTTTGGGTAGCTGCGTAGGCTACCCCTTTGGGTAGCCTACGCAGCTACCCAAAGGCATTAGCGCTGGACCTTGAAGTGCTCTATGTGCAGGTCTGGCTCTGCTATTATTACGATCCTTGCCCTGTGCTCAGATTCCATCTTTGTAATAGAAGGCCTGTCCTCATTCAAAAGGTAATTAGCCACGTCTGGATGCACATACGAGCGGATCTCTTTGGCCCTGGCGCGCTCTAATTCTTTCTTTATGGCCCTCAGCACCTCTATGGACATTGTAGTGGCTGACTTTACCGAGCCCCTGCCGCTGCAATAAGGACAGTTCCGGTAAGACACCTTTCTCACGCCCCTTCTTATGCGCTGCCTTGTCATCTGAACTATGCCAAACTCTGACATCCTTAATATCTGGATCTTTGCCTTGTCCTTTTGTACTGAATTGACCAGTATGTCAAAGAGTTCGCGCCTGCGTCTATGCTGCGCCATATCAATAAAATCTATTACAACTATGCCTCCTATATCCCTGAGCCTGATCTGCCTGGCGACTTCTGCAGCAGCCTCGCAATTTACCTTAAACGCCGTATCCTCTATATGCTTCCTGCTGAATGGCCCGCTATTTACATCGATCGCGATCAACCCCTCTGTCTCTTCTATTACAATGTGTCCGCCGCATTTAAGCCCTACTTTTTTCCCGTATAGTTCTTCTATCTGCTTCTCTATGCCTCGCGAATCAAACAGATGCACCCTCTCCCTGTAAAGCATGAGCTTCTTCTTCATGGACGGCATTAGATTGTTGGCAAACTGTCTTAATTTATTATACTCTGTCCTAGAGTCCACAAGCACCCTGGTCACATCCTCGCTGAATATGTCCCGCAGGATCCTGTATGTAAGTCCGTATTCTTCGTGAATAAGCGCCGGGGCCTTTGCCTTGCTGCTGACCTTCTGTATCCTGCTCCACAATGCAGTCGAATACCTGATCTCGCGCCTAAAATCCCCCTCGCTCTTTCCTGACCCGGCTGTCCTGACAATGAGCCCCATCTTAAGCCCGGAAAATAACTTCTTCAGTATCTTATGCAGCCTGTGCCGCTCTGCCCTGTCGCTGACCTTTTTTGAGACACCCATGTGGCGGTCAAAAGGCATGAGCACAGTAAATCTCCCTGGTATGCCCACGTGCGTGGTAAGCCTTGGCCCCTTGTTTCCTATTGGGTCCTTTGCCACCTGCACCAGCACCTCTTGTTTTTCCTTTGCAAGCTTGTTTATCTCTGACGGCCTTGGCCTTGCGCGGCGCGCTGGAGAAGCCTTGCCCTCTTCTTCGAGTAAATCAAATTCATGCGAAGGCGAGAGCATGTCAGAGACATATAAGAATCCATTTTTCCCATGGCCTATATCCACAAATGCAGCGCCTATCCCTGACACAACAGACTTCACTATGCCCTTGTAAACATTGCCTACCAACGTCTCCTGGCTGGGCCGCTCCACATAATAAGACTCGAGCCTGCCGCCTTCTACCACAGCGACGCGTATCTCCTGCGACTCGACATTAATTAAAATTTCTTTCTGCATTCCAACACCTGTACCCCTTTCGGCAATTTTTCATTTATCTTTTTCTTAAATTCTTCTGGCTCCACCCATTTCTCCATCTTAAAGACTGCCTGTTCATCCTCGCTCTCCACTCCAAGCTTCAGCGCGTTTCCAAAACTTATTCTGTAATGCGGAGAAAAACCCTGACTCAATGCAACAGGGAGTCTTGCCCGCCTAACAGACCTTTGAAAAAGCCGGACGATGTCCAGGTGGGATATATTCTTAAGGTCTCCTCTTTTGCAAAATCTTGTCTCAATCTTCAACTGCGGGCTTGGATTCCGGGCTTACAAGGTTAACCGTTATAAAAAACATAAGGTCTGTCGTGTCGACTGTCTTTTCCTTTTTCTTAAAGAAGAAACTCAATATTGGTATATCTCCCAGTATGGGCACCTTGATCACTGTATCGATCACATTCTCTTTTATAAGCCCGCCGATGACTATCGTCTCCCCATCTTTTACCATTACATTAGTCGAGGCCTTACGCACTGAAAACCTCGGCGCCTGAATAGTCCCGCCTGAGGTGCTGAATGTATCAAACGATAAAAATGCTGACACCTCTGGCTCTAGTTTTATTGCAATATAGCCCTCTGGATTTATCTGAGGGGTCACTGCCAGGGTTATGCCCAGTTCTTTTTCATCGTATCCTGTTATCTCAATATTGCCTGTGCTATCGTTTCGCTCATAAGTAGGTATGCTAAACGTCGTCGCCACTACTATCTTCGCCTCCTTATTGTCCAATGTTGTTATCCTTGGGTTTGAAATTATCTTTGTATTAGTCTTTGATTTTAAGACCTGGAGCACTGCCTGCAGCTGAGTAAAATCAAGAGTACCCAGGGAAAAATTAGTCGGCAATGCCAATGGAAACGCCCTGCCCGGGTTTCCAGGAAATGCCCCGATATTATCACCTGCTTCAGCGCTCGGGTCCCCGTCTGGAAAATAGTTTCCTCCGGTCTGTCCTCTATGCCAGGGGAATGTAAGAGGCCTTGAAGCGCCGCTGGCTGCTATCTGCGTGGTCCAGTTTATACCCAGCTTGTCTTCTTTATCAAGCGTGGTCTCTATTATCTTTGCCTCGATATTCACCTGCTGCGTCCTCATGTCAAGCTTTTCAATGACCTGCTTTATCTTGTAGACATTGGTCGATATATCTGTCACGATCACAAGATTTGCCCTTTTGTCAAACTTAACGCTGCCCCGCTCACTCAGCATCTCTTCTATTGCCAATGGCACATTCTCAGCTTCTGCATAATTAAGAGAAAAGACCTCTGTCACCAGCTCTTCTTTTTCCAGATTTTCAGTCGTGATCACGCGTATTATATTGTCATCGCGCTCATATGTATACCCATATGTCCTTAATATCACTTCCAGGGCTTTGTCCCACGGCACATCTGTAAGCCGTATTGTAATAGGGCCTGTCACTTCCTGCCCAGCGACGATGTTTATCCCGCTTTTATACGAGAGTATCCTTAATACATTTGTAATATCAGCGTCTTTAAAATCCAATGTCACGTTGCCGGCTGAAGTAACAGCTGGCTCCCTGAGCGGCGTAAGTTCACTCGAGGCCACCTGCGTCTCAGTGCCCTCTTCATCTTGCGCATGACCCAAAGTCATTCCAGACAGGATTAACATAAAAACAATACTGAATTTAAATAATTTCATATCTCGCTCCTTCCATGCTGCATTATCATTCATTCCTTAATTCGATCTTTACCTCTTCTCCTCCAACATCAAAGATAACGCTGTCGTCCTTTATCTCAAGGACCTTTACTTCCCCTATTTTCTGGCCTTCCTCCACTATCTCGCCATTTATTATAGCCACAGACCCTTTTGCGTCATCCCAGACAATACCTTCCAGCCTCACATCCTTTATTCCTGTGATCCCACATGCATCAGACATATATGCGCCTGATCCAGATATAAGAGGGACAAACGGGTCGCGCTTATTTTTAGAATCATATTCATAAGCCTCTTCTGCAGACGCAACCCCTGCTATACAGAAAGTCATGATCAAAAGTCCGCTAAGAGAACAATGAAACAATGAAACAATGAAACAATGAAAACTAATTATTTTACTCTTACTGCTCTTTCGCAACATATGTCCTCACTCGCAATTTTATATCATGCCGCCGCTGGTCCTGCGACTGTCCACTTATTGATATATCGTCAATACTTATGAATCTCTCCATTTTCTCTAATTTATTAATAAACTCGCCGCACTGATGATAACCAGCCCTTGCCTCTATTAATATTGGAAATTCTCTGTGGATCCCAGCATCAACCGGCTCATCATCCCTTGTCTCTATGGGCTTGATCTTGAGTATCTTCACGCCGGAGGATTCCGCAATATCTGAAAAAACTCCCAGAAGGTTCGAGACCTCGTCCTGAGCCGGCAGGCTCTTTTCCAGATGCTCAGCCTGTTTTTTAAGTTTCTCGTATTGTATCTTCATGCCTTCTTTATTTGCTATAAGTCTCTCTGCTGAACTGACGCGCCTCTTTACGCTAAAATATTCTCTATTCTTCGCGATAAAACCTCTGAACTGGGGCGCCAGAAACAGGTTAAAATACATGATCAGGCCCGCCACTGCGAATATCCCAAAAAGTACATATAGTTTTTGTTTTTCTTTAATATCCATAATCCTTAAAGTACAGCACTATCTTAAAGTCCACGACGTCTTTTGACTCTTGAGACCTGCGCTGCACTGACTCCAGCCTTATATTGCTAAAATCCTTAAAAAAAGACTGATGCTCACTGATGTTCTTCATAAATTCTCCGACCGAGGCCATGGCCTCCTCTTTCTTTGACACAACACTGCCTTCTATTACAAAATTATTATCCACGTCAGTGCGCATGCGCGTAAGCCATATACCTGGCAGGACGAGATCAGACAGTTCATTTAATTTTTGCGCCCAGAGAAATTGCCTCTTTGTGATCTGACTCAGCACCTGCATCTTGGTCCTTAAGATAGAGGTCCTGTCATTGACCAGTTCCGCGCCTGATGTTTCCTCAGACATGGCCTGTTCCTTTAGCATGAGTTTTCGCATCTGATGGGTCCTTATGGATGAGCCCATGAAAAACAATAAGACCAGGAGTACAAGAAAGCCTACAGCGCCTGCGCCGGCAATGGGCGCGATCTTGCCCTTGTCAATGCCAAGGCGTCCCAGGTCAAAGCTGAAAAACTCTTTTGTTTTTTTCCGTTTTTCATCCGGCAATAAGTTTATCTCTATCATATTTATTATTTTCTCAATGCCAGGCCCATGCTGACTGCGAAGAGCGCTGGCACTGCATCTATTTCCTTGTCTCTTGCGCCATCTGCGATACTGATATCCTGAAACGGATCCCACATCAGGGTATCCACGGCCAGGCTGTCCTGTAAAAAATCGACCATATTAAATAAATATGACGAACCTCCGCTTATATAAAGCTTGTCCACGCCCTTGCCTGACTGAGACTCGTAATAATCAAAAGACAGCCTTATCTGCGAAGAAAATCTTTCAAGGACCGGCGTTATTACATCGACGACCTCTTGTCTTTTATCGCCAGGGGAATGTTTGAGCGCCTCGGCCTCTTCTTCGCTTATATTCATGGCGTCCTGGATCCTCTTTGTTATATCCTTTCCACCCCACAAGAGATCCCTTGTGAAGTAGGCATTTTTGTTTGCCGCTATATTCATATTTGAAAACCTGGCGCCTATGTTTAAAAGCGCGTAGGTAGAATCTTCCTTGATGCCTGTTTTTAGCCTATGAAATGCATTCATAAGCGCGAAACTATCGACATCTATAATATTAATATCCAGGCCTACTTTTTTCAACAGCCCCATCAGATTGCCCACATCAGTCTTTTTTGTGGCAGCCAGCAACACCCTCTGAGGGCCTGACGAGGCCTTATCTAGTATAGCGCAGTCTACGATCGACTCGTCTATCTTGAACGGGATATATTTCTCTGCTTCAAATTTTATAGCGCTCCTCAACTCATCCTTCTTCATGGGCGGCATCTCAATGTACCTCACCACGACAGATGGCCCTGAAAGCGAGATATTAACACTCCTGTGAGATGGCTTGGCAGAAGAGATCAGCTTTTTAAAGTCCAGCTCTATACCTTCTTTGCTGAGTGGTTTTATAGCGCACTTTGCGAGCTTGATACGGCCTTTTTGCTCTTCGAGCTCTATCAGCTTAAGGCTATGGCTTCCGATGTCAATACCTATGGTTTTTTTCATATATTTGTATTGCGTAAATTAATTGCAAGCCTACTCTATGGCAGGATCGCCTGCTGTTGCCTGACCAGTAGCATTTGCCTTTATCACGCCAGTCTCATCAACAAAGAAATACCTTGTGCCTGTCTTGCCAGGACTGGTCGGATCTGCATTCAGGGTAAAGGTCTCAGGATCTATCCGGTTATATGTAAAGCTATATCCCTGCCTTGTGCCGCTGGCAAGCACGCTATCTATGTAAGGAGGATCTAAATTAGGCAATGCAAGGTCCTGTAAGGCGCCTGGATAAGTGTGCGGGTATGAATTAGCGTAAAAATTCTGAGCGGCAGTTGCGCCTGTCCTGCATGAGGCCACTGCAGCCATCTCATTTGCGTTCTGTCTTGCGCGAATAACGCTTGAGAATGCAAGGGCTGCGATAGTCATGATTATTGCCACGGCTATCATTATCTCGACTAATGTAAACCCTGTACTAAACCTGACAGCCTTGCTATATTTTGTACTATATCTTGTATCCATATTTAAGCTATATATAATATTAAGAACATTAAGCCAAAACTTTGAATAGGTTAAACCCCCTCCGCCTATTCAGTTACAATAAATTTATACTAAATGAAGGGAAAAGTCAAGTCAAAATGCACCCTAAAATAACAAACCCGTCCGCCTTATTGCATGGCGGACGGGTTTGGATAAATCTTACACTACAAAATACGCCTTACTCTATCGGTGCACCTGCTGCATTGTTCAGTCTTATAACGCCAGTCTC
>CAZTIQ010000058.1:0-6494 GCA_964613735.1 uncultured Planctomycetia bacterium
TCCTTTGAATCCACATAGCAGCTATTATGGCTACCTACTAAGACCAGGTGTTTCTTTGGCTCTGGGGCAGCTTTGAAGAGTTTTACAGATTGAGCAAATGGTACGATGTCGTCGTTTTTACTATGGATTATTAGCTTTGGTATACTTAGATCCTTGACTCTACTCACTGCATCAAATTTTGTAGATATTAAAAATGCTGGAAGCCGCGGATAGAGCGCCTTTGCCATATCCACAGTAGAGCTAAATGCAGACTCTGTTATCAATGCCCTGACCTTTTTCCTGCTGGCAAGATCGATTGCCACTGACCCGCCCAAGGATTCTCCGTATACTATTATTCGTTCTGGCTGGATATTCTTCTCACTCACTAGATAATTATACGCGGCCTCCACATCTCTATAGAATCCCTTTTCTGACGGCCTGCCGCTACTTCTTCCATATCCTCTATAGTCAAAAATAAACACATCTAATCCAAGCTTACTCAGCATCCCTATCTTCTCTACGCGATGGCTTATATTGCCGCCATTGCCATGAGAAAATAGAAGTGTATATTTTGAGTCCTTTAATGGGGCTGTTACAAACCACGCATTGATCTTCACCCCATCCTCTGTCTCAAAATACACATCCTCGTACGCAAGCCCAATAGCGCTCGGCACGATCTCTATCTCCTCCATAGGAAAATAAAGCGACCGATGCTCAAAATACCGAAGATAGCCAAAAACAAAAACTACTGCTATAGATATATACACTATGTTCTTTACCATATAAACCGCCCTAGATTAAGGAGGCTATTATGCCCCCTAGAACTGCCACGTCTTCGGTTGGAAGGATCTTTTTAATGCTCTCGTTGAAGAGCATATTGCAATCTGCTTCAAACTCCTCATCCTTTGCCCAGACCTTGATCTCGACTTTTATCTTGGGGAATGCCTGAATAAGCATGTCTTTAGAGTCATCCCCGTATTTTCTTATTATCGGCTCTATTGCCCTCTTGCGAAATGCGGAAAAATACTCCTTGCCTCCGTCCATCTCTTTAAATGATATCCATGCATCACCCTCTATGCTCGCGACCTTGTCCTCGTTCGCAAGATAGTGAAGGATCAATATCTTATAATAATCCTTTGCCTCGATGTTGCAGGATAGCGAAAAAATAGTTTTTTTGGAAAAATCTACTTCGTACTCGTCGTTCAGAAACTTCACCTGCATCTTCTCAGATTCCTTAAACGAATTCCATGATTTTTCCAACGCTTCTCTATATCCCATAGAAATGATAGTTATCCACAAAGTAGGAGAGCCTTAAGGCTCCCCTACTTTGTGGATAACTTAATAATAGACCCTAACGAGACATAATCCTCTTGCCGGAGCTGTCTGTCCGGCTAAAGCACGATGTTTCTTGGATAAGACTTCTTTTACAGCTTCTGGTTTTATCCTGCCCCTGCCCACATCTATCAATGTGCCTACAATATTTCGCGCCATATTATACAAAAATCCATCTGCCTGTATATAGATCTCTATAAGTGGCGGTTTACTGACGATAGTAAGTTTTTTTATTGTCCTTATAGAGCTTTTTTCTTTCTTGGCGGCTGCCTGAAATGACTTAAAATCCTTCCTGCCTATAAGACATCTGGCTGCCTTCCGCATAGAATCAATATTCAAATCATACGAGACAAACGCTGTATATCTTTTTAATAATGGCGATCTGATTTTTCTATTGAGTATTGTATATCTATAAAGTTTTCCCCTGGCGTCGAACCTGGAATGAAAATCTATTTTTACTTCGTCTGCTGCAGTCACTGCAATATCTTTTGGAAGGTAATTATTGAGGCCTCTTTTGATATTTATTAGAGGTAGGTTCGAAGCTGTCTTAAAATTTGCGACATGCGCCTCTGCGTGAACGCCTGAGTCTGTCCTGCCAGCTCCTACAAGCTTGATCTTTTTCCCAAATAACCTATAAGCTGCTTTTTCGATCTCTTCCTGGACAGTCTTTCTTTTTTCTGTTCGCTGCGATTGCCAGCCAAAGAAACGAGCGCCATCGTATTCTATTGTCAGACGGATATTACGGATCACTTGATCAAAAGCTCGGCTATCTGGACCGCGTTTAAGGCTGCGCCTTTACGTAGATTGTCACTCACGACCCATAGATTAAGGCCGTATTTTACAGATTTATCCGCGCGGATCCTTCCAACATAACAGGCATCTTTGCCTACGGCATCTATAGGAAGAGGATATTTTGAATCCGCAATATCATCGATGACTTCCACGCCTGGTGATTTTTTAAGGATCTCCATTGCTTCACCCGCGCTTAATTTTCTCTCAGTTTCAATATTGACCGCCTCTGCATGAGAGGTCACGACGCCTACGCGGACACAGGTAGCAGTCACATTTATGCTGTCATCTTCCATGATCTTCCTGGTCTCATTCAGCATCTTCATCTCTTCCTTGGTGTACCTGTTAGGCAAAAATACATCTATATGAGGGATCACATTAAAAGCGATCTGAGCAGGCAACACTTTTTTGACCTTTTTTATCTTGTCGCTTGTTACTTGTCGCTTGTTACTTTTCACGGCCTCTTCAGTTTCTTCCCACAACTGGTCCACTGCTTCTTTGCCCCAGCCAGAAGCAGACTGGTACGTAGAAACTACGATGCGTTTTATCCTTGCGACATCATGAAGCGGCTTTAAGACTACGACCATCTGTATAGTCGAACAGTTTGGATTGGCTATGATGCCTTTATGGTTTTTTATCGCGTGCGGATTTACCTCAGGGACCACCAGAGGTACCTTTGGATCCATTCTCCACGCGCTGGAATTATCTACGACTATCGCGCCAGCTTTTACAGCGATCGGAGCAAATTCCTTGCTAATACCTCCGCCCGCGCTGAATAGCGCAATGTCTATATCCTTAAAAGAATCCCTGCCAAGCACCTCGACCTTACATGATTTTCCGCAGAATTTTAGCGTCTTGCCTTTTGAACGGCCTGATGCCAGAAGACGTATGTTTTTAACCGGGAACTTTCTCTGTTCCAGGACTTTTATAAATTCACGACCCACAACACCAGTGGCGCCCACTATCGCGACATTGTATTTATTGCTCATGATGACCTCTCTCCTATAGATTCTCTACCACCAGATCCCCTACCTCACCTGTCGAATACCCCATCTTGCCAGCTGAAAGGCTCTTTAGCTTTTCACTGGTCACCTTCATGACTGAAGCCTCGATCATGTTTGCTGCCTTTTCTTCTCCAAGATATTCAAGCATCATCCCGCCTGCGCAGATAGCAGCAAGCGGATTTATGACATTCTTTCCTGTGTACTTAGGCGCTGACCCGCCTATTGGCTCAAACATGGAAATCCCCTTAGGATTTATGTTGCCCCCTGCAGCAATGCCCATGCCGCCCTGGATCATCGCGCCCAGGTCAGTAATAATATCGCCGAACATATTATCCGTGACTATCACATCAAACCATTCAGGGTTCTTTATCATCCACATGCACGTGGCATCTACATGAGCATAATCAGTCTTTATGTCCTTATACTCCTTTGCCACCTCATCAAATGTCCTCTGCCACAGGTCCCATGCATATGTCAGGACATTTGTCTTGCCGCAGAGCGTAAGTTTTTTTCTCTTGTTCCTTTTTCTGGTATATTCAAATGCAAACCTTATACAGCGCTCCACGCCTTTTCTTGTATTATGTGAGATCTGTAAGGCGATCTCGTCCTTGGTGCCCTTGTCCTTGAATTCGCCCATACCTTTATAGAGCCCTTCTGTGTTTTCTCTTACAACCACAAAGTCTATATCTAGAGGCCCTTTATCTTTTATCGGAGTCCACACGCCTGGATACAACTTTACAGGCCTGAGATTTATGTACTGCTCAAAATGAAACCTGAGTTTTAAGAGAACGCCCTGTTCTAAAATGCCAGGCTTCACATCTGGATGACCTATAGCGCCCAGATATATAGCATCCATCCCGGAAAGCTCCTTTAATACAGTATCAGGCACCAGTTCCTTTGTCTTTAAATACCTGTCTCCGCCCAGATCGTATTCCTTTGTCTCGTATTTAAAGCCGATTTTCTGGCTCACTGCCTTTAAGACCTTTAGCCCTTCTCTCATGACCTCCGGGCCTGTGCCATCTCCAGGAATAACTGCTATTTTATATCCCTTACTTCCCATTTCCTATCCTCTCTTTCTCTTCTTGACCCACTTTAAAAGTCCGCCTGTTTTAATGATCTCTTGTATAAACTTAGGCAGGGGTTGAGCCTTATACGATTTGTTTTCTGAAAGATCTACAACCACGCCTTTATCAAGGTCTACCTCCAGATAATCATCCTGTGATATGCCCTGAGCATCTTTTATCTCGAATATAGACAAACCCACATTGATCGCATTCCTGTAAAAGATCCTGGCAAAGCTTTGGGCTATTACGCATGAGACCCCTGCGCCTTTTATGGAGATCTGCGCATGCTCCCTTGATGAACCGCAGCCAAAATTCTTCCCGCCTACTATTATGTCGCCCTTGGAAACCTTTTTGGAAAAATCCGCGTCAATATCCTCCATGCAGTGCGCGCCAAGCTCCTTAGGATCATGGGTATTAAGAAACCTTGCAGGGATTATCTCATCTGTATTTACATCATTCCCAAACTTCCATGCCTTGCCTTTGATCTTCATGTCTAAATTTCCTCTGGGTGCGCGATCCTGCCTTTTACAGCGCTCGCAGCTGCTACGGCAGGATTTGAGAGGTATACCTCGCTGTCAGGATGGCCCATCCTGCCTCGGAAATTTCTGTTTGTAGTCGCGATGGCGCGCTCTCCTTTAGCCAGTACCCCTAAATGCCCTCCCAGACACGGCCCGCAGCTCGGCGTAGAAAAAACCCCGCCAGCTTTTAAGAATACTTCGGCAAGCCCTTCCTTTATTGCCTGCAAATAGATCTTTTGCGTAGCAGGAATAATTATAAGCCTGACTCGCGGATCCTTCTTTTTGCCCTTAAGCACCTTTGCAGCTATCCTTAGATCACTTATCCTGCCATTCGTACACGAACCTATTACTGACTGGTCTATCTTGATACTCTTAAATTTAGTGACAGGCCCGGCATTGCTTGGCAGATGAGGCGCAGAGACCTGCGGCTCTATTTTCTTAACATCATATTCCCGTATTTCACAGTACTTAGCATCCTTGTCGCTCTTATAAAATTCACCCTTTACCCTTCTCCCTTCACCCCTGATATATCTGCGAGTTATTTCATCCGGCTCAATGATCCCTGACTTCCCCCCTGCCTCAATAGCCATATTACACATAGCGAGTCTATCGTCCATACATAGTGAACGAATAACCTCGCCTGTTAACTCCATTGCCTTGTAAAGCGCGCCATCAACGCCAATATCACCTATAGTATGCAATATCAGATCTTTACCGCTCACCCACTTCCCTAATTTTCCATGATAAACAAATTTTATAGTCTCCGGGACTTTCAGCCAGACATGTCCATTAATAAATCCGGCAGCCAGATCAGTCGAGCCAACGCCTGTTGAAAACGCGCCAAGCGCGCCATAAGTGCACGTATGAGAATCAGCGCCTATGATCAAGTCTCCTGGCCCCACAAGTCCTTTTTCCGGCAAAAGCGCATGCTCTATACCCATCTCCCCAAGCTCAAAATAATTTTCTATCCGGTGCTTGATAGCGAATCTCTGCAATATCTTTGCCTGGTCAGCGCTCTTCTTATCTTTTGCAGGCGTAAAATGATCCGGCACAAGCGCGATCTTTTTCCTGTCAAAGACATTTTTAGTTCCAGTCGACTCGAACTCCTTTATGGCGATGGGCGCAGTAATATCATTGCCAAGCGCCATATCGATCTTTGCGTAAATAAAATCGCCCGGCGCAATGGATTTCTTGTTCGTATGGGCCAATAATATTTTTTCGGTTATAGTATATGCCATTTATTTAAACATCCTTTACCAATGCGATCTCCTGACAATCAGGAAACTTAATGCATTTTATGCACTCTGACCAGATCTTGTGCGGCAGTTCAGAATGTTCGACCTTTTTAAAACCAAATTTCTCAAAGAATGCAGGGACATATGTCAGCGCAAATATGCGTTTTATCTTAAGCAGTTTTGCGTCATCAAATACTGACTTGACCAATGAGCTTCCTATTTTTTGCTTTTGCCTAGACTCCCTGACTGCCAATGATTTTATCTCCGCAAGATCATCCCATGTGACATGAAACGCCACGCACCCCATTATCTTTCCATTTTCTTCATAAACAAAAAAATCCCTTATGTTCTCATACAGCTCATTTAAAGAGCGCGGGAGCATCTTGTCCTGATCTGCATAAAAATTTATAAGCTCCTGGATGGCCTTTATATCATGAACATCGGCTTTTCTTATCATTATTTACCTTTTAATACCGTACCCTTTGGTATGACTACTACGCCGGAATCAGTTACAGTAAAGCGCTTTTTGTCTTCAACAGGATCGTACCCTATTTCCATTTTCTGCGGCACCTT
>CAZTIQ010000059.1:0-6151 GCA_964613735.1 uncultured Planctomycetia bacterium
TTACTCTGCCTTTGGTTCGCGTGACATTAGTTCATTTACTGCCTGGAGCGGGGATTTTTTCTCGAATATTACTGAATATACCTGCTGGGTAATAGGTAGGTCGAGTTTATGTTTTCTGCCTAGTTCAAGTGCTGCTTTTGAGGTCCAGGCACCTTCTATTTCTGCTATGCTTTTCTTTAGGAGGTCTTCAGCCTTCTGTCCTTTTCCTATTTTTTCTCCAAAGCCGCGGTTCCGGCCTTCAAGGCTCACGCAAGTCGTTATCAGGTCTCCAAGTCCGCTCAGGCCATTGAATGTAGCCTGAGATGCGCCCAGCGCCACGCCTAACCTGGCCATCTCCAGAAGCCCCCGCGTCAGGATAGCTGCCTTTGTATTGGCTCCGAACTCAAGGCCATCTGATATACCGGCTGCTATCGCCATGATGTTCTTCAGGGCTCCTCCCAGCTCCACACCTACCACATCCTTGTTCGTATAAACTCTGAATCTCTCTGTCCTGAAAATATCTCTTACGCGGCGGGCAAATACTTCATCAGATGAGGCTACGGCAATAGTCGTAGGCAAGCCTCTTGCCACCTCAGGCGCTATGCTCGGCCCTGATAAAACCGCCAGCTCTCTTTCGCCCAAGACTTCGAGTATCAGCTCGCTCATCCTTTTAAGCGTCTTCTGCTCGATCCCTTTTATTACGCTTATAAAACCAGCATGTGAGTTCTTAAGCGTGTCTATATTTTTCATCAACGCGCCCCGCAAAAACCTGGACGGTATGGCAAATATGATCAGGTTCGCATCTTCGCACACGAAGCGCATATCAGTGCCTAGCTGGATACTGGCTGGCACCTTGATGCCGGGCAAAAACTTCCTGTTCTCTTTATGCGCCTTTATAGCGTCTATGTTATCTTTAAACGCTCCCCATAAAGCCACGTCAAAGCCCTTTTGCTTTAAAAGAAGCGCAAGGCTAGTGCCCCAGCCGCCGTCTCCTAGAACTGTTATCTTCATAGAATTCAGTCTAACATAAAGAATTTTTATAGTCAATAAAACAAAAAGCGCCCGTCCGCCTGAGGCGGACGGGCGCAACCAAGGAGGAAACTAGGTCAGCTTCACAGGTGTAGGAAATTTATCTTTCCGTACAGAAAAAATCTATCTCAAGAGAATGTTTAAATGCGACCGAATACAGATCATTCTTAACAACCGCGTAAAACTTCCCTACCACATCACAGACAAATATATCTTTTTTGCTTATTGAATCTCTCTTCTTGAAGATAAAGATGTGACGCTTATTCGCGCCAGCAGATTTTATCTTTTTAAAATGCATTACTTCTTTTGAGTTGCTAAATCTGGTGTGTCCGCCTACTACGTACATGGAGTGCCTGCGCGTGACTGTCTTCAGGCCATCTTTCTCCACCGTCTCTGTAATAAAGAGGTCTTTTCTCTTTTTATTACCAGTCGTGAGGTTCCTATATACTAATTCTCTCATGGACTGCCTCTCATTCAATACTTTTTAAATCTCTTTACTTTGACTTAATAAAAAAGATTTTGCTTCTTTATTCATTACAAAGTATACCACACGTTTTAGGGTTTGTCAATTTAAACAGGCCGCTTTTGGCACATATATGAGAGGATCAAAAGCATGGTCCCAATGGTTATTGAGGTGTCTGCTATATTAAAGACTGGCCATATCCTAACATCAATAAAATCAATGACATAGCCAAATTTTAGCCTGTCTGCCAGGTTACCAATAGCCCCTGAGATTATCATGATAAGGCCTAGGTCAAACCTGGGATTTGCCATGAATTCAGCCCTTTTGATCGATTTTAAAATAAGGCCTGCGATAAGCACAATCGCTACCACTGAAACAATGATAAAGAAAATAGCGCTGTTTTTAAAAAGGCCAAAGGCCGCGCCTGTATTTGTCACGTATGTGATGTGGAATATGTTATTGATGAGTGGTATGGACTCGCCTACTGCTAGCTTAAGGCGGACTAATGACTTTAAGGATTGGTCAACGATAAGGATTGCGAAAATCGAGACAAAGAAAACTATTCCTTGTTGTTTTCTTCTTTGGATTGGCATTGTATGCAATGCTTTGCGTATGGGACGGCTTTTAACCTGCGAACAGGTATCTGCTTACTGCAAGATTCACATTTCCCGTATTTCCCGTCTTTTATGCGCTTCAGGGCCTCGTCGATCTCATAAATGATCTTCTGCTCGCTGCTCGCAATATTAAGACTAAATTCCCTGTCATAGCTGTCACTGGCCATATCTGCCATGTGCAAACTGTATCCAGAGAGATCGCCTGAGGCCTCTTTAAGTGACTTCATGTTTTCCCTGGCTATGCTATTGATATCACCTGACATCTCTTCCCTTTTTTCCAAAAGCAACTTTTTTAACTTGGCTGTCTCGCTTTTATTCATAACAAACTTAACTCCCTTCTGCTACCACATCTACACATCTTTTGCAGAGGCTTGGATGCTCGCTCTCTTTTCCTACGGAGGCGCTCCAGTTCCAGCATCGGCTGCACTTTTCACCGTCTGACTTTACCACCTCTATAGCGTCTTCTTCTGCCTTCTCTAATTCCACCTGTGAAACTATAAAAAGAGCCGGCAACTCGCTTAAGTACTGAGCCAAAAAATTATACTCTGGATCATCTTTTATGTAAAGCTTTATTTTCGCGTCAAGCGGACTGCCAATGACCTTGCTGGCCCGCTTCTCCTCCAGCGCCTTCAAGACCTTTTCCCTTAGCTGCCTGAGCCTGCTCCATGATTCTTCTAACTTATCGTCAATAAAGCCTTCATCCAGTTTCGGCCAATCCTGCGCATGCACTGACTCAGAGCCCTCGCCATTGAAATGCTGATACATCTCCTCTGCTGTAAACGGGATCAGGGGCGCAAGGCACCTTACCAATACATCCATGATCCTATGGATGGCTGTCTGGGCTGAGCGCCGGGCCTTTGATTTGCGGCCAAATGTATAAAGCCTGTCCTTTAGAATATCAAGGTAAAAGCTGGACATATCAATGATACAAAATCTATAGAGCGCGCTTGTGAGGTCATGATACATAAATCTCTCATAGGAGGTTGTGACATTTTTCAGGACGGTATTTATGCGCGATAATGCCCATCTGTCTATCTCCAGCATGTCCTTTGCCTTTAATGCGTCTTTTTCATAGTCAAAGTCGTACAGATTCCCCAGTAAAAACTTAGCAGTGTTTCTGAATTTCCTATATGAGTCGACTGTGCGCTGCAGGATCTCTTCTGATATCTTTACATCATCAAAATAAGACGAAGAGCTGGCCCACAGCCTCAATACATCCGCGCCCTTTTTGGAAATTACCTCTTGAGGCGCGATCACATTGCCGGCTGACTTGGACATCTTCTTTCCTTCTCCGTCTACGACAAAACCGTGCGTTAGGACATTTTTATAGGGAGCCGTGCCCATCACGCCCATGCCTACCAAAAGCGAGGTCTGAAACCACCCCCTGTGCTGGTCACTGCCCTCCAGATATAAGTCAGCGGGAAGGGCCAGATCTTTTCTGAGCTTTAATACGCCCTGATGGCTGGCGCCTGATTCAAACCAGACATCCAGTATATCCATCTCCTTCTTGAATTCCGTGGCCTTGCATTTGGGGCATTTGAAATTCCTGGGGAGGAGATCCGAGGCCTTGCTTAAAAACCAGATATCAGAGCCATGTTTCTCAAAAAGCTCTTCTATGTTCGTCATAACTTTTTTGTCAATTATCGCAGAATCACATGATACGCAATATAGTATAGGTACAGGCACTCCCCAATAGCGCTGTCTTGAGAGGCACCAGTCAGGCCTGAGTTCTATCATCGTCGAGATGCGTTTTTCTCCTATGGGCGGCACCCACTTTATTTTTTTTATTTCATCCAGGGTCTTTGAGCGCAGATCGTTTTTGTCCGCCCCCACAAACCACTGTTTTGTCGCGCGGAATAAAAGCGGCTGTTTACATCTCCAGCAATGCGGGTAAGAATGCTTCACCTCTTCTAAAAACATGAGCGCATTTCTGTCTTTCAGTATCTTAAGGATATCCTTATTTGCTTCAAAGACATGTTTGCCGGCTACAGAATCAGGGATCTCATGATCCGCGGATTTTTTAAACCTGCCTTTGTCGTCGACAGGCATTATGACCGGAAGATCATATTTTAAGCCCACATCATAATCATCCTGGCCATGACCAGGCGCAATATGGACGCAACCAGTGCCTTCTTCGTTCGAGATAAAATCCGCTAAGACTACTTTTGACTCGCGATTTAAGAATGGATGTTGTGTGATACTGCCCGCGAGCTGGCTGCCCTTGACCTTTTTTACTACCTTCCCGATCAGTTTAAACTTTTCCTGCAGCTTTGGCAAAAGTTCGCTTGCAAAAATAAATACCTCGTCCTTATCTGTCTTGAATTCTACATACTCCAGCTGAGGGTGTACTGCAATCGCAACGTTTGAAATAAGCGTCCATGGAGTAGTCGTCCATACAAGGAAGGCTTGTTGCTTGTTGCTTGTTTCTTGTTTCTTTATTGCAAACTTCACATATATAGACGGTGAACAATGATCTTTATGCTCCACCTCTGCCTCAGCTAATGCTGTTTCGCATCTTGCGCACCAGTTTATCGGCTTAAGGCCTCTGTAGATATATCCATCTCTTAAAAGCTTGTTAAAGCTTGCTATTACCTCTTTTTCGTATCGTGGATTTAGCGTAAGATATGGGTTCTCCCAGTCGCCAAATATGCCAAGTCTCTTAAATTCCTCTCTCTGTATGTCTACATATTTCAATGCGTATTCGCGCGCCATTTTTCTGAACTTCACCTGGTCTACATCATGCTTTGTCTTGTTTATCTCCTTAAACAGCTGGTGCTCGATAGGCATACCATGACAGTCCCAGCCAGGCACATAAGGCGCGTCAAATCCCTGCATTGTCTTGAACTTCACGGCTACATCCTTTAAGGTCTTATTCAGGGCGTGGCCTATGTGGATATTGCCATTCGCGTAAGGTGGTCCGTCATGCAGCACATATTTCTTTGCGCCCTTACGCTTCTTCCGGATCTTTGCGTAAACATCTTGTTTTTCCCAATCCGCGAGCATAGCAGGTTCCCTGGCAGGCAGGTTGCCCTTCATTGGAAAATCAGTCTTTGGTAGATTCAGCGTCTTCTTATAATCCATATCTTTGCCCCACCACTCCCGGACCCGTCCGCCTTAGGCGGACGGGTCCGGGAGTGGTTTTTAAATGTACCTTCCTATAATGATATCCAGCTTTTTCTTTGTGCCTTCTGGGATCAATTTTTTGTCGGTTATTATAGCATGTTTCAGCGCTTCTCGGCACTGACAATCTCTTTTCTTTGCCATGTCAGAGACCACTTTCTCAAGCAGGCGCTTTGCTGTATCTACATTCTTGGTCAAATTCGCTATCACCATATCAACGGTGACTATCTCCTCGTGCCAGCAATCATAATCAGTCACAAAGGCTACGGTTGCAAAGCAGATCTCTGCCTCTCTTGCAAGCCTTGCCTCAGGCATGTTGGTCATACCTATAATATCCATGCCCCAGCCCTTATAAAGGCGCGACTCTGCCTTTGTAGAAAACGCAGGTCCTTCCATATTAAGGTATATACCTCTATTATGCACATTAAGGCCAAGTTCTTTTGCAGATTTGTGAATAACGTCCTTTAACGACGCGCACACTGGCTCAGCAAAGCTTATATGTCCCACTATGCCATCACCAAAAAATGTAGTCTTTCGCGCCTGATTTGTCCTGTCGACAAACTGGTCTGGAAGCACTATGTCAAGGGGCTTGAGCTCTTTTTTAAAGCTCCCCACAGCAGAAATAGAAATGATCTGCTCTACTCCTAACTTCTTCATCCCGTATATATTTGCTCGATAGTTTAGTTCTGACGGCAATATCCTGTGCCCCCTGCCATGTCTTGGCAAGAATACAACTTCTGCGCCTCCAAGCTTACCGGTAATATAGCTATCAGAAGGCGAGCCAAAAGGCGTGTCCAGCTTGACCTCTTTTATATCCAGTAACCCATCGATCTTATACAACCCGCTCCCGCCTATTATCCCTATCTTCCCCATATCCCCCTCCACTCTCGAACGACCTGGGTAGATGCGTAGGCTACCCATATGGGTAGCCTACGCATCTACCCAG
>CAZTIQ010000060.1:0-5667 GCA_964613735.1 uncultured Planctomycetia bacterium
AATGTACGCAGTAGTTGAGACAGGTTCAAAACAGTATAAGATCTCAAAGGGTGATGTGGTGGTTGTAGAAAAACTGGATCACGAGAAAACCAAGGAAGTAAAATTGGACAAGGTGCTCCTTGTCTCTGACAAGAAGGATGTGACTATAGGCAAGCCTTATATAAAGGGCGCGTCAGTTGCATGCGAGGTCATGGGTGATACCAAGGGAGACAAGGTGATCTCCTTTAAATATCGCAGGAGACTTGGTAATTCAAGGAAAAAGATAGGCCACAGGCAGAATTATACAGTGCTTAAGGTCAAAGATATCACAACATAGTCAACATAATCCCAATAACTTTACATTCTTGCAATGTTCAAGTGTAAAGTTACGGGAGTAAAGCAGGAGGATAACATGGCGCATACTAAATCAGGGGGAAGTACAAGGAATGGTCGCGATTCAAATTCACAGCGTCTTGGCGTGAAGCGCTTTGGCGGCCAGGTAGTTAGAGCTGGCAGCATCATCGTGCGGCAGAAAGGGACCAAGTTTTTTGCTGGTCCTGGCGTGGGCACGGGCAGGGATAAGACCTTGTTTGCGCTCAAGGATGGCGTTGTGCAGTTCGGCAGTGGTCGAAAGATCAGTATAGTGTAAGTATGTTCATAGACCATTCACAGATTTTTATAAAGGCAGGGGATGGCGGCGATGGCTGTCATAGCTTTTCCAAGGGCAAGGGCCAGAGATATAAAAGGCCCAATGGCGGCGACGGAGGAAAAGGCGGAGACATAATAATAGTTTCTGATAACAATGTCCAGACCCTCGTCAATTTTTATTTCAAAAAACACTTCAAAGCGGATTCAGGATACAATGCCAGTAGTAATCACAAAAATGGCTCTGACGGGCTGGCTTGTATAATAAGAGTCCCTATCGGCACCGTGGTAAAAGATAGGGATGAAGACATCACGTATTGCGACCTTGATAAGGTGGCCCGCTCAGTGATTATAGCCATGGGCGGCGAAGGCGGTAAGGGGAACTCGCGCTGGAGAGATGCGACACCGGGGAAAGACGGCGAAGAAAAAAATATCCGACTAGAGCTGAAACTGGTCGCGGATGTTGGGATCATTGGTTATCCCAATGCTGGAAAGTCTAGCCTTGTTTCACGCGTTTCAAACGCCCGTCCCAAAATAGCCGATTACCCTTTTACCACAAAGACTCCTGTCCTAGGTCTAGTGCGGCTGGACTCAGAAAGAAGTTTTCTTGTCTGTGATATACCTGGGCTGATAGAAGGCGCGCATTCAGGAAGGGGATTGGGCGATGAATTCCTGAGGCATGTTGAGCGCACAAATGTCCTGATCCACATGATAGATATGGCAGGGGTGGATGGAAGAGACCCTGTCTGTGATTTAGACGCAATAAATAAAGAGATCGGGTTATATAATCCTGTTCTCAAGAAGCGGCCACAGGTCCTGGCGCTGAATAAAATGGATCTTCCAGGGGCGTCTGAGAATCTGAAGCGCTTTAAGAAAAAGATAAAAAGAAAGGTGTACCCTGTTTCCTGCGTTACAGGAGAGGGGATAAAAGAGATGCTTGAGGCGGCGTATAAGAAACTCAAAACGCAAAGCGAAAAACGCAAAACTAAAGTGTAAAACTAAAAATTTCAATATGAGCAGACAAAATATAAAAAATTCAAAGCGAATAGTCATAAAGATAGGCACCAGTGTATTGGCCGCAAAGGACCTTAAGTTGGATAAGGCGTGGATCAAAGATTTCAGCCGGGATGTGTCCATGCTATTGAAGCATGGTCGCGAGGTAGTCATCGTGTCCAGCGGCGCTATTGCAGCAGGCATGCATTTATTGGGCATAAAGAAGCGGCCGAAGAGTTTGCCTGAGCAGCAGGCATGCGCAGCAGTGGGCCAGGGCAGGCTCATAAACGTGTATGAAGAATTTTTTAACAAGAACGGGTTCCATGTTGCGCAGATACTCTTGACATGGGAAGACATACGCGATAAGCGCAGGTACGCTAATGCAGGGAATACGATCAACACGCTCTTGAGCAAAAAAGTAGTTCCTGTTATTAATGAGAACGATACCGTGTCAGTCGACGAGATAAAATTCGGGGATAATGATAAGCTTTCCAGCCTGGTCGTGGATCTCGTGGGCGCGGATTTACTTATAATGTTGACTGACGTGGATGGGTTATGCATCGGCGAGGATAGGGTGTGCGCGGACGTTGTCAAAGTGATCGACGCAAAACTTGAAAAAGACGCGCGGGGCACAGATAAAGAATGTTCCCTCGGAGGGATGAGGACCAAGCTGGATGCCTGCAGGATGGCTATGGACTCCGGGGTTTATAGCGTGATCGCAAACGGCCACAAAAAAGACATCTTGCGCAGGATACTGGATGGCGAAAATACCGGCACAATGTTTATTCCTAAGGGTTCAAAATGAAAAACAAGATACTGAAAATATTGAATGACGCCAAGGACGCGTCGCGGGTGGTCGCAGGCGTATCTACAGAGAATAAGAATAAGGCGCTTTCTCAAATGGCAAAGGCGCTTTTGAAAAATTACAGGTATATACTTTTGCAGAACGCGAAGGACGTTGTCATTGCAAAGAAAAAAGGCCTTTCAGATGCCATGATAGACCGGCTGAGACTTACTAATAAACGCATTAAAGATATGGCGCAGGCCATAAAGTCAGTCCACGGGCTAAAAGATCCTGTTGGCGAAGTATTGCGGAAGTGGAAGAGGCCTAATGGCCTCCTGATAAAGAAGGTGCGGGTGCCAATAGGGGTGGTGGGCATAGTGTATGAATCCAGGCCCAACGTGACAAGTGACTGCGCTGCGCTTTGTATTAAGTCTGGTAATGCATGTGTCTTGCGAGGCGGGAGCGAGGCGATTAATTCAAATCTCGCGATACATCGCTCCATTACGTCTGGGATCGAGAAATTCGGTATTCCCAGGGAGGCCATTGGCATGATCAACGTGACTGACAGAGCGGCAGTTGAGGCGATGCTGCATGCCGACGAATATATAGACCTTATTATCCCGAGGGGCGGAGAGAGTCTGATAAAACATGTTGCGAAGAATTCTACGGTGCCTGTTGTTAAACATTACAAGGGCGTGTGTCATCTGTATGTTGATAGATCCGCAGATCTGAAAAAGGCAAAAGAGATCGTATTGAACGCAAAGGTGCAGAGGCCAGGCGTCTGTAATGCAATAGAGAATCTGCTGGTCCATAAGGATGTCGCGCGAAAGTTTCTGCCTGAGGCTGCGCGGGCGCTGAAAGAGGCGGACGTTGAATTAAGAGGCTGCGAAAAGACGCGCAAGATCTTACGCGGCATAAGAGCTGCTACTGACAAAGATTGGTATGAGGAATACCTTGATCTGACGCTGGCGATAAAAATCGTGAACAATGTCGAAGAGGCAATAGTGTTTATAAATAAATATGGCTCAAGCCACTCTGACGCGATTGTTACAAGGAATAAAAAGGCTGTTGATAAGTTTTTAAATAATGTCGATTCTGCTTGCGTGTATTTGAACGCCTCAACGAGGTTTACAGATGGGCATCAGTTTGGTATGGGTGCGGAGATAGGCATTTCCACAGACAAGATACACGCGCGCGGCCCAATGGCGCTCGAAGAGCTCTGCACGTACAAGTATATTATACTAGGCAGCGGCCAGATCCGGCAATAGTAAAAATGTTATTGCGAATCCGCCATAGGCGGATGAAGCAATCTATTTTTGAGAGGTGGGTATGAAGAAGAGGAAAGCAAAAATAACAAGGAAGACGAGTGAGACAAATATTATTGTTGAACTGAACGTAGACGGAAAAGGCGTTTCGAATATCAAGACAGGAATACCTTTTCTGGATCACATGTTGACGCTTTTTGCAAAACATGGGCTTTTTGATTTGAAGATCAAGGCAAAAGGCGATCTGGAAGTGGATATGCATCACACTAATGAAGACATTGGGATCTGTTTAGGAGAGGCCTTCAAGAATGCACTAGGTAAGAATGAAGGGATTCGAAGGTTTGGAGAACGGACGATTCCGATGGACGAGGCTTTAGTTAATGTTCGCGCGGTGGTAGATATAAGTGGCAGGCCATTTTTCAATAATATTAAATCAGAGAGACCATATGAAGATAAGGATGTGCAGGGGGGGTATAATCTAGAATATACGCGCCAGCTTTTTCAGGCATTGATAAACAATTTCCCTATTACAATGCATATTTCCATCCTTTCTTCAGGTCCTGACATGCATCATCTAATAGAGGCTATTTTTAAGGCCGTAGCCAAGGCCTTGGATGATGCAACTCAGGTCGATCCAAGGGTAAAGGGCGTGCCTTCTACCAAAGGCAAGCTCTAACTTTACACCCGCCTAGGCGGGTGTAAAGTTATTTATATGATCACTATAATTGATTATGGGATGGGGAATTTGAGGAGCGTTCAAAAGGCGTTTGAGCTTTATTGCTCAAAAGTCAGGATAAGCTCTTCTTACGAGGACATCCTTACCTCGGATAAGATCGTCCTGCCGGGCGTGGGCTCATTTGGCGTGGCCATGCAGGAGTTGAAAAAAAGAAGGCTGACAGATGCCATACTCGATAGTGTAAACAAAGAAAAGCCATTTCTGGGAATATGCCTTGGCCTCCAGCTGCTTTTTTCAGAGAGCGAAGAGGGCGGCAAGACCGTTGGATTGGGCGTGCTTAAGGGGACGGTAAAGAAATTCCAGGATAGGCAGGATTTAAAGATCCCGCATATGGGGTGGAACACCATAGAGACAAGAGACAAGAAACAAGAGACAGGGATTTTGCGGGGCGTGCAAGATGGGAGCTATATGTACTTTGTGCACTCGTATTATGTGGAGCCGGAAGACAAAAGCGTGGTGCTCTGCGAGACTGAATATGGGGATGTCTTTACTTCTGGTATATGTAAAGATAATATATGCGCATTTCAGTTTCACCCCGAAAAAAGCCAGACCATAGGCTTGAATATTATAAGAAATTTTGTGAAATGCTGATTATTCCAGCCATTGATATAATCCAGGGAAAAGTCGTCAGGTTGCATCAGGGAGATTTTCATAAGGTCACGTTCTATTCAGATGATCCTATTGGAATAGCCAGGACTTGGCAGGAAAACGGGGCCAGGCTTTTGCACCTTGTGGACCTGGAAGGCGCCAGGGATGGAAAGCTGAAGAATAAGGATGTAATAGTCGATATTGTAAAGAATATTGATATACCCTGTGAGATCGGCGGCGGCATAAGGACCGAGGACGATATCGAGTTTTTTCTAAATGCCGGGGCAAAAAGGATAGTCATCGGGACAAAGGCATTGGAAGGCAATGCTTACCTGATCAAACTTGTGTCAGAATATAAAGAAAAGATCGTGGTTAGTATTGATTTTTCAGGGAAACGGGTCACGAAGAAAGGCTGGCAGGAAGAAACGGATCTGACGCCTGAGGCCTGTGTGGATATGATGGTGGAAGCAGGGGTCAAGACTATTGTCGTGACAGATATAAAGCTGGACGGCACTTTAAAAGGACCTAATGTGAAACGTATAAAAGAGATTATCGATTCCAAGAATATTTCAGTAATAGCGTCGGGCGGGATATCGAGTTTAGAAGATATCAAGAAGCTGAAGGAGATAGAGAATAAGAATCTAGAAGGCGTGATCGTGGGGCGGGCATTGTACGAA
>CAZTIQ010000061.1:0-3972 GCA_964613735.1 uncultured Planctomycetia bacterium
TCGGAGAAGGTATTGGCAGGCATGAAGCTCCAAGGGGCGAGGTCTTTCACTATATCATGTCAGATGGCGGGAATAGTCCTGTCAGGCATAAGATAAGGGCACCAAGCTTTATGAATATCGCTTCTAATAAAAAGGCGGTAATAGGTCATACGATTTCAGATGCTACTATAATACTTGCTGCTGTTGACCCGTGCTACTGCTGTACAGAGCGAACAGCTGTCGTGGATTATAAGACAGGCAAAAAGGTCATGGATGGACAGGATTTAGTTAGATTGTCGCAGGAGAAGACAGAGAGGATGAGGAGATAGTCAAGGAACTAACCTGGGTAGCTGCGTAGGCTACCCAAATGGGTAGCCTACGCAGCTACCCAGGTTACAGGGTCGAGAAGAATATTTAATAGCTCGCTCGAACAATATTAGATTATGCAAATATTACTACAGCCAATTCTAGTTTCAATATTAGCCGGATGCCTGGTCCTTATCGCGCCTAAGAGGTTTAGGCGGGTAATAGAGGTATTTAGCCTTTTTACCTCTATATATCTACTGGTATCATGCGTAAGGATATTTAACATAGCGCCTTTGACAGGAAAGTTTTTATATGTAGACGGACTTTCAAGATTTATAGTCCTTGCGATCGGTTTCTTCGGCGCCCTTATCAGTCTTTATTCATTGCGTTTCATGGCCTCTTATAAAGAGGTCGGCGTGTATTACGCAAATGTCATCTGGACTATTGGTTTTTCAATACTCGCCGCTGTGTCAAATAATATAATACTGCTTTTAGTCGCATGGGGTTTCCTCGGGTTTACTTTATATATGTTGATCAATGCGGGCGGGGCAAAGACCGCGCCTATCAGCAAGAAAACATTTATCATAATAGGCGGAACAGACAGCTTGATGATCATGGGCTTTGCCCTTATGTGGTTTATCACAAATGATCTAATGCTGAGCAATATTAAGATTGCGATAGACAGCCCAGTAAGCTTTTGGGCGTTTTTACTGATAGCAACAGGCGCTTTAGCAAAGGCAGGCGCAATGCCATTTCATACATGGATACCTGACACAGCGAAGGAGGCGCCTATACCCGTAACTGCATTTTTGCCGGCAAGTTTAGACAAGCTATTAGGCATCTATTTATTGGCAAGGCTGGTTTTAAATGTATTTATATTAGATGACCATACTTATGCCATTCTTATGGTCGTGGGCTCTGTCACCATAGTGGCTGCAGTAATGATGGCGCTTATACAGCACGATTTTAAAAAACTCCTGGGTTATCATGCAGTGAGCCAGGTCGGATACATGGTGCTTGGTATAGGGACAGGTAATCCGATCGGTATTGCAGGCGGCCTTTTTCATATGCTAAATAATACGATATATAAGAGTTGTTTATTTTTATCAGGAGGCAATGTAGAATATAAAACAAAGACTTCAGATCTGGATTCCCTGGGCGGTCTTGCAAAATTCATGCCAATAACATTTTTTACCACGCTGATCGCCTCATTTGCAATATCAGGTATACCACCCTTTAACGGATTTTTTTCAAAGTGGATGGTGTATCAGGGCTTGATAGAAAAGGGTAGATCAGGAGGGGTGCTGTGGGTATTTTGTATAGTCGCTGCAATGTTCGGAAGCGGCCTGACCCTTGCCTCATTTATAAAACTCCTCCATGCGATCTTCCTGGGGAAGGCTAAGGGTGAAGGGTGCCGGGTGAAGGGTGGATGTGAAGTATCGTGGACTATGTGGCTTCCGCCAGTTATATTGGCGGTGTTGTGCATTGCATTCGGCGTATTTGCATATATACTTCCTTTAAAGTATTTTATAGGACCTGCCATGCCAGAAGGGTTTCATCTTATCGGGGCATGGCCTTCTCTGACAGCAACGGTATTTTTACTAATAGGTTTGGTCGTGGGCCTGGCCATATATCTATGCGGCAATTTTAAGGGAGTAAGAGAGACGTCTTCATATATAGGCGGAGAGGAAGTCACGAAAGATATGAGGTTTTCAGGCACAGAGTTTTATAATACTATAAAGGAGATGGCTCTTATAAATGCGATCTACAATAAGGCGGAGAAAAAGGCCTTTGATATTTATGAGATAGGGAAAAGAATATTATTTTCTTTTATCCGGGCGTTTCAATTTTTACATAATGGCGTGTTGCCGACATATCTTATTTGGTGTCTACTGGGGATGATGGCGCTTTTGTTTACACTTGTGAGGTAAGATGCTGGAACTACAGATTCTTTTAATATTCATGATCATAGGTGCGTTGATAGCAGTAAAGGCAAAGGACCTTTTATCATCAGTTATTGCCCTGGGTGTTGTAGGACTTGGGCTATCACTGGCGTTTTTAATCCTCAAGGCGCCTGACCTTGCGATCGCGCAGCTCGTTGTCGAGATCCTATGCGTGATAATATTAATAAGAGCGACTATAAAAAAGGATCTGCTATTTTCTACGAGCGGCCGCTGGTTTTTTAATACCATGGTGACTTTTATCTTTCTCGTAGTATTCCTTAGTTTCGCATATTTTTGTATAAAAGACCTGCCGGAATTTGGCAAGCCTATAATGAAAGTTGCGCAGTTCTTTTTGACCCAGGGCTTGAGGCAGACCGGCGCTACTAACTTGGTCTCGAGTGTTGTCCTGGATTATAGGGCATATGATACATTAGGAGAGGCCACAATACTATTTACAGCAGTACTTGCTGTTATGGCTCTCATGAGGAAAGTGGGACGCAAAAAGTAATATATTCTTCTCGACAAGCCCCGTACTAAATGCTTGTCGAGTTTACTCGAAGAGAATTTGGTACGGGGCAAGCTCGAAGAATATTGTTCGAGCAGAGTCGAGAACAAAAGAGCTATGAAAAAACAAGAACCAGGAATGACGTTAATAGTAAAGACCATAACCCGATTGACTGTGGGCCTGATATTACTTTTCGGTATTTACATCGTATCGCATGGACATATCAGCCCTGGCGGTGGTTTTGCAGGTGGCGTGATCATTGCACTCAGTTTTATTCATATCATGCTTGCATTTGGTAAAGAGGCTGCATTTAAAAGGATAAATCAAAAGGTAGCATCTTTCTTCGAAAGCCTGGGAGCGATAATGTTTATCACCATTGCAATACTTGGTATGGTGAGCGGCTATTTCCTTTTGAACTTTGGCATGAAGGGCGAGCCATTTGAGCTATTCAGCGCAGGCACCATGCCTTTATTAAATATTGCCATAGCCTTTAAGGTAGGGTCAGGCCTTTTCATGATAGTTGTTATTTTAGTTTTATTGAAGATAAGCAAGAAAGGCGAAGAGTAAATGACTGTATATTTTTTGTGCCTCATACTGTTTTGCATAGGTCTTTATTGCATATTTAGAAAACGAAACCTTATAAAGATCATTATAGGTATAGCCATAATAGAATATGCTGTAAACCTGTTTTTTGTACTTGTTGGTTACAAGATGAACGGACGCGTACCTATCTACTCTCCTGACCAGACTATACTTGATATGGTGGATCCACTGCCGCAGGCGCTTGTCCTGACTGCCATAGTGATCGGCCTTGCAGTAATTGCCTTGCTAGTAGCGCTTGCCATGAGGGTATACGAGAAGTACGGCACATTTGATATTACGAAGATACGGAGATTGAAAGGATAGTTGTTCTCGACGGAGTTTATCCCGAGTGAAGTCGAGAAGAATAACTTATGACACATCACCTATTGCCCCTATTTATAATAATTCCGCTGTCCGCGTCCTTTGTGAATTCTCTTTTAGGGAAGAGGATAAAGGGATTTTCTGACATCATTTCAAGCATTGCTACGCTGTCTCTTGCTGTCGTTTCGGTGTATTCTGTATTCCTGATCAAAGACAGCGGCATGATCGTGTACAGGGTCGGCGGATGGGCGCCTCCTGTAGGTATTTCAATGGTCATGGACGGGCTGACTTCTTTCATGCTCGTCACAGTAAATGTAGTCGCATTTCTTATAAGTA
>CAZTIQ010000061.1:4072-5646 GCA_964613735.1 uncultured Planctomycetia bacterium
GGGCTGACTTCTTTCATGCTCGTCACAGTAAATGTAGTCGCATTTCTTATAAGTATCTATTCTATAAATTACATGGAGAAATACACTGAGAAATGGAATTTCTATTGTTTGTTTCTATTGATGATAGCTGGCATGAACGGCGTGATCATAAGCGGAGACATGTTTAATCTTTATGTATTCCTCGAGATCGCTGCTATCTCCAGCTATGCCCTGGTTGCATTTGGCACAGAGCATGAAGAATTAGAAGCAGCATTTAAGTATGCAGTTATGGGTACGCTTGCCTCTTCATTTATTCTTTTGGGAATAGTGTTTTTATATAGTTTCACATCCACTTTGAATATGGCAGATATGTCAATGGAGATAGCAAGGAAAGGGACTTCCTGCATCGTCTTGCTGGCAGGCGTGCTGTTTCTTGTGGGATTCGGATTGAAGTCAGCCCTTGTCCCTTTTCACGCATGGCTTCCTGATGCGCATCCGTCTGCGCCTGCGCCTATATCAGCAATGCTTTCAGGCGTGCTTATTAAATCTCTGGGCATATATGCGATTTTAAGGATATTTTTTAATGTCCTGGGCGCAAGTCCTAAGATTTTATCTGTTATGATGGTGATGGGTGTATTATCAATGATGGTCGGTGTGATCCTTGCTGTTGGGCAGTGGGACCTTAAAAGACTGCTGGCCTATCATTCTATAAGTCAGGTCGGATACGTGATCCTTGGCATAGGATTGGGCACTCCCCTTGGAATACTCGGAGGGTTGTTTCATCTTTTTAATCATTCTGTATTTAAATCACTTTTGTTCTTAAATTCAGGCGCAGTGGAATATGCTGCTGGCACAAGGGACCTGGAAAAGATGGGCGGACTCAGGGAAAAGATGGGCGTTACCGCTAACACTTCTTTAATTGCATCCATGTCTATTTCGGGCATTCCGCCTTTTAATGGATTCTGGAGCAAGATGATCATTATAGCCGCATGTGTACAGGCAGGTCATTTTGCATTTGCATCCTGGGCAGTCATCGGAAGCATCCTGACGTTGGCATCGTTTATGAAGGTTCAGAGATACGCCTTTCTTGGAGAACTAAAAAGTACGTTGAACAAAATAAAGGAAGTGCCGTTTTTTATGAAATTATCCATGATAGTTTTGGCTGTTATATGCGTAGCGAGTGGGTTGTTATTGTTGCCTGACGTATCTAAGGTTTTTTTAGGGCCAGCCAGAGATGCAGTGTTGACTGGCGGCGAATACGCCAAAAATGTTTTTAGGGTATTGAGGTAGAATGGTTAGAAAAATTGTTTTATTCATATTGGGATTTGTAACATGGGCCCTTCTAAACTGGGTGCCTGACTGGCAGCATCTTCTGGCGGGTGTCTTTGTCTCAGCCCTTGTAGTATTTCTTACAGGAGACTTTTTTATAAAGAGGACTCGTCTCTTTTCTCATCCAGGACGATATTTGTGGTTTTTATATTATGTTCCTATTTTTGCATGGGAATGCTTTAAGGCAAATATTGATGTGGCATATAGGGTGATCCATCCTGACCTGCCAATACATCCAGGCATAGTAAAGGTGAGGACAACTCTTA
>CAZTIQ010000062.1:0-2533 GCA_964613735.1 uncultured Planctomycetia bacterium
TATAAATAAGCGCGTTTTGATATGAAACCCAGCTTTGCCTTTAGCATTGCTTTTGCTACCATATAGGCGCGGTGTTCACCTGCGAGGCAGCCTTTTTTCTTGATCTTAAGTATTAACTTTCTTGGGTCTTTCATCTTGATAATAGTTTTCATGAACCGCTTCTCACCCAGGCCTTTTCCAAAGCCTTCACTTAGATCCGCCTTTACGAGAATTATTGAATTTTTATTCAGGATATTTTTCTTTGTATTTGCCACGTAATTAAATGCGCGTGATGCCTGATAGATATTTTCTCCTTTTTCTCTTGGGATGTTGCATATTACAATATCGTATCCTTTTCTGACTTTTTTCTCGTATAATTTCTTGGAATAACTAGCTGCCTTTCTAAAACAGGGGCCTGGCTTTCCTTCAAAGACATTCTTTAGGTCTCCGTTCTCGTCATTTACTATATTTATGGAATGGGTGATAGGTAAAAGGTTACTCACTTCTTCTATGAATGCCCTGAAGGGGTTTCCTGATATCGAGCATAGAGTTGTCCCAGGATGATCCAGAAATCTTGGATGGTGGGTTGCGTTTATTGTCTTTTCGCCGGCAAGGCCTATTGCTGCTACCTTTGTACCGCCGCTATAACCAGCATATAGATGAGGCTCTACGACCCCGACTGTTATTATTGAGTCTATATTTTTTAATTTTTTGTTCAGATATACAGGTATGCCTTTTTTTGTCTTTCCGAAATACACGACATGATTTTTTCCGTGGTTATGGACTGATATCTTTACCTTATTTAACCGCGTAGGTTGCCCAAAGGGCAACCTACGCGGTTTATCAAGGCCTAATCCAACTTTTATTTCTTTTCTCGTGGGGGGCCTGTGCAGGCCTGTTGCTATTATTATCTCAATATCTCCATTCAGCCTTTTAATAAGCCCTGGCAGTATTTTTTTAAGATGAGCGTTTCTTGTAAAATCAGGAACAGCGATGATGGTTTTCATGAGATTTTACCTTGCTAACTTTACACCCGCCTTAGGCGGGAGTGTAAAGTTAGGTTAAGAGTTCCTTTGGGAACATGTTATCCAGGCCCAGGATGCAGGCTGGGTCCAGGGATTTTTTCAAGCTCGCCATCTCAGCTATGCCTTGCTTTCCATACATGGCCTCGAGATACGCGTGTTTTAGTTTGCCTATTCCGTGTTCAGCTGAGGCAGTGCCGCCCAGGCCCACGGCCTTTTTTACAAAGTCCAAATAAATAGAGCGGCTTTTTGAGAATTCCGCCTCTGTCTTTGGAAGCATATTTACATGCAGGTGGTTTTCGCCTATATGGCCGAATATCAAAAAGGCTATTTTTGAAGAGAGGAGTCTTTCTTTATAGAACTCAAACATTTCAGAAAATCCGCCTTCTGGCACAGCTATATCTGTCCCGACCTTTGGAAGCTTGTTTTTTTTCACGATCTCATTTATCATCTCAGGAAGGGCATGCCTGAATTCTTTTAGTTTTTCCCTTTCTTTTTCAGAGTCTGCAAAAAATGATTTTTCTGTAAGGGCGTTGTGTTTTTCAAGCATCTTTATCCATGATTCCATGATCGAGGTTTCATCTTCTTTTTTATAGGCCTCTTCAAAAGACACCATTGCCTTTGAGCCCGAAGGTATATTCTTATGCCTCTGCCGCAGGAGGTCCAGAGAGTTTTCATCCATATATTCCAGTGACAGTGTATTGCAGGTCTTAGCGTCTTTTACAAACTCCAAGGCAGATTTTTCATCCGGAAAGAAGCTAAAGAAACTCATGACCCTCTCAGGTGCTCTCCCGAGGGATAAGGATATCTCTGTAACAAGGCCGAGTGTTCCCTCGCTGCCTATGAAAAGGTCTATCATATCCATATTATCTTTTATATAATAACCTGCAGCGCTTTTTATAGCAGGCATGGAGTAGGTCGGTATCTTTAGTTTTAGATCTCTTTTCTTAAATTTTAAAGATATGTCTTCGCCTTTATTAATGAAAAACTCCCCGCGCTTTATATCCAGGATGTCTCCGCTGGAAAGTATTATCTTTAGTCTCTTTATATAGTTGCGCGTGGGCCCGTATTTAAAGCCTTTTGCGCCTGATGCGTTTGTCGAGACTGTGCCTCCCACAAAGGCATTTGGCTCTGTGGGGTCAGGCAGGTATACGAGACCTTTTTTGGAAAGTTCTATCTGGAGATCTGATAATCTTACGCCTGGCTGGAGGGTGGCAAATAAATTTTTTGTATCAATGTCTATGATCTTATTAAGTGAGTCAGTGGCCAGGACGGATCCCCCGAAAGCAACCCTTGCTCCGGTTACCCCTGTGCCACCGCCGGAAATAGTTACAGGCGTATGTCTTGAGCTCGAGTCTTGTAAAAAATTGATGACGTCTTTTTCACTCTCTGGATATATTACATCGTCAGCATATCCGCCCAAAAGGCCGGACTCGTCTTCAAAATAACACTTGATAATGTCCTTATCTCGCTTTATAATCATGAATATAATCTACCATATATGACTTATTTATTCAATGTCCTAATAGGAA
>CAZTIQ010000062.1:2633-4154 GCA_964613735.1 uncultured Planctomycetia bacterium
AATGTAAATATAAAGCTGGGGCTATTGATAAGTCTGGGATTTTTTATAGGCGGTTTTTTCGGGGCCCATGCGGCGCATTTATTGCCACAATTGGTTTTAAAGCGCTTATTTGGTGTTATGCTTTTAGGGATTTCTATATATATGTTACTGGGTAAATAAATATGATAAAACCCAATCCTTTTACTCCACAATCAGGCTGGGAGCCACGCGTATTTGGCGGGAGGGGAGAGGCCTTATCTTTATTTAGGTCTAACCTTGAAGGGTCTCTGTCAGCCAGACCAAATCATCTGGTGGTATTAGGTGAATGGGGCATTGGTAAGACCTCGCTCTTAAAGCAGTTCAGGAGGATGGCACAGGAGACTGGTCATCCAGCATGTTTTTGCGCTATTTCAAGGTTTACAAAGAATGATAAACCATTGGATGCGATGTACCTGATCGCAGAAGAGATGCTTATGGGTTTTTCAAGGCCTAATATAGATCCGGAAGAGTTCCTGAACCTCTTTTCAAAGAAAAAATCGCTCCTACAGGCTCAGTCACAATTTGCAAAATTTCTTCTTAAGCTCTGGCAGGTCCTGGATGCAAAATTGGCCGTAGTTTTTTTAGATGACTTGCAGAATATAGCGCCTATTTCAAATACAATAGATATCTTAAGGGCAGTATTGAGTAAGGATGAGATCATTCAAAACACAAAGTTTCTCTTTGTACTTTCTTCTACACCAGGGGGATGGGCAACATTTTTAGACAAGCATGACCCTATAGGCAGGTTTTTTAGAAAGAGACTGACTGTGGAGAATTTAGACAAAGATGATGCCGTAGACTTGGTAGCTAAGACGCTCCAGGACACAGGGGTAGAGTTTGACGAGACTATAAAGCAAAGGATTTTTGAATACACAAATGGCCATCCGTATGAAGTCCAGCTTCTTTCGAGTCATCTTTATGATGGGCAGATAGAGGGAAAGGTTTTGGCCGATGCCTGGGAAGGCGCCCTTGTAAATACATTGAAGGAATTAGGAAAGGATTATTTTAATAGTCTTCTTTCCCGGGCCAGTGATAGGGAAAAGGATCTACTTAAGATACTTGCCGAAGAAAATCACCCTCTCTCATTAAAGGATTTCAGGGGATTGATGATAGTGGGAAGACACGCAAAGAAATTTCCTATTGCGAATATAAAAAATTTCCTTTACAGATTAGAAGAAAAAGGTATTATAGGTAGAGACCAAAAGGCTAATTTTGTTATACCAGACAGGATGTTCAGGGAATTTATTATTAGAAAGGAGACTGGAAAATGAAGGTAAAGGTAAACGCAGAACTGTGCGTTGGATGCGGATTGTGTGTAAGTACCTGTCCTGATGTCTTTGAAATGCAAGAGGATAAGGCGATTATAAAAGGTGATGCTGTTCCGGCTCAGGCTGAAGATTGCACAAAACAGTCAAAGGACGAATGTCCTGTTGAGGCGATAATAATAGAATAGAAATCAGTTCTTTTTAGAAAGAATTCTTCTAAAACAGAAGACGGCGAGGG
>CAZTIQ010000062.1:4254-5577 GCA_964613735.1 uncultured Planctomycetia bacterium
TTTTCTATGCCGAATACCCAGCCAAAGAGCACTGTCTCTACAGTAGCGAAGAGCACAAGGCAGAATGTCCCGCCCCAGAAGTCCAGTTCGCCTACGACCCCATGCTTCAGGAAAAATATAGCTGGCTGACAGAGTATGAATGATACAATACCAAAGATTATAACGGCCTTTTTCTTTGATATGTTGAATTCATCTTCCATGAATGCAATGCTGGGCTGGGCCAGTGATACAGATGATGTGATACCTGCCAGAAATAGCAGCGTAAACCACATGCACCCGAAGAATGCGCTGAGCGCGATCTTCTGAAATATCAGTGGCATTGTCACGAATCCCAGGTTAAATGCGCCGCCAGCTGCAATGCTTTGGATCTGATGCGGCCCGAAGAATACATACGCAGCCGGTATTATGATAGATGAGCCGAGAATGATCTCTGCAAATTCATTTGTGCTTGCCGCTGTAAGTCCATTGAGAGCCACATCATCTGTTTTCTTGAGATAGCTTGCGTATGTGAGTATTACACCTATGCCTACGCTGAGCGTAAAGAATATCTGGCCAGCTGCCGCAAGCCAGACCTTTGCGTCTTTTAGCGCGCTGAAGTCAGGGTTCCATAAAAATCCAAGCCCGTTAAGTATATTCCAGCTGGGTCTTGTTGGATCAGGCGCGCCGAGCGTCAAGACCCTTACAGCTATAATGATCCCGAATATGAAAAGCGCGGGCATTGCGATCTTACAGAGTTTTTCAATACCGCCGGATATGCCTTTATAGATAATAAATAAGTTTATGATGAATGTTATAAGAAAGAATAGATATGCGTATTGCAGGCTTGAAAAAAATGAGTTTTTTTCAACGCCCTGAAATCCTTTTAAGAGAGAGAGCATACCTCCCTGATCAGCGACAAGCCCGTATTTGCCAGTTGCTGAAAAAAACGCATAAGCAAGTGTCCAGGATGCGATGTAGTTATAGTATATGAAGATGACGAGCGGCCCGAATATACCTATGACACCGAAGTATTTTATAAATCTATTCTTCTCCCACATGGTGTGGAATATTCCAGGCGCAGTGCCGTGGCCAAAACCGCCGCCAAATCTTCCTACAGTCCACTCGATCCACATGAGGGGTATACCTAAGAGGAGGAGTGATATAAAGTAGGGTATCATAAACGCCCCGCCGCCATTCTGCGCCGCCTGAACCGGGAAGCGAAGAAAATTCCCCAGCCCCACTGCACTCCCAGCAACAGCCATTATAATCCCAATCCTCGATTTCCACGCATCCCGCTTTTTTCTCATATAAAAGAGTATACTGAAAGACTGATAATATGTCAAA
>CAZTIQ010000063.1:0-5379 GCA_964613735.1 uncultured Planctomycetia bacterium
ATTTAGCGATTCAATCGAATAAAAGGGATTGTAATAGCAAATAAGTGTCAACAATTCAGAGATTGAGTTATCCTGTAGGTTCGAGTCCTCGCGGGGGAGCCACTAAGACATAACCCTATGTGAGTAAAAAACTTGCATAGGGTTTTTGTTTGATGTAGAATATTTTAAAAGGAGTATTGTGTAATGGCAAATTATGTATATATAGCAACAAGTCTTGACGGTTTTATTGCTACAAGCAATGGTGGATTAGATTGGCTGATGGAAATTCCTAATCCTGAAAAAAACGATTACGGATTTGCTGATTTTATTAATGGCATTGATGCATTAGTAATGGGACGGAATACTTTCGAGAAGGTTCTAACATTCGGCGAATGGTCTTACAATAAGCCTGTGTTTGTTTTAAGCAATAGCTTAACAGATATTCCTGAAAAGCTCAAAGGCAAAGCTGAAATTGTCAAAGGAGAGCCAAAGGCAATAATTACCCAATTGAAAACACGGGGGTATGACAATTTATATATTGATGGCGGTAAAGTGATACAGAGCTTCTTAAAGGAAGATTTAATAGATGAGATTATTATTACGAGAGTCCCAATTCTTCTCGGAGAAGGGATTCCTTTATTTGGTGACATTGACCAGAGCTTAAAATTCAAACATATCAAAACAGAAGTATTGAATAAGATGCTTGTTAAGAGTTATTACGCAAGAGACAGAGAGTAGTAATTAAGTAATTTGGATATTTCTTCTATACATAGCCAGTTGCGAAACTCATCTAATGCGGCGAGCCATTGTTTGAAACCCATTGTAACTAAATAAGTTGCAATGGGTTTTTGTTTGAAGTATAATTTTAAAAAAAGGAGTTGGAAATGAAAAAGGTCATAGTAGTAATTCTCTTGTTGGTTATCCCATTAGTTTGTTGCGCTCAGGAAGAAGAGAAGTCTTTGATGACTTCAATTGTGAGAATTGAGGTATTTCCTGAAAATGTAAAGGTTAGTGTCGGACAGACATATATGTTTTGTGCCATAGGTTATAATCGCGATGATAAACCCGTCATTTTTTCGCCATTATGGCATGTAACGGGAGGCGGGACAATCGACAAATCAGGAAGGTTTCGAGCTACAAGTGAAGGTTCAAGTACTGTTACAGTTCATGATACTGCTTCCAACTGTTTCGGGATCTCCAAGATAGTTGTTGTTAAAGGGGTTCAATCTTCTTATCAAACCAAGGAAGACATTGTTTCAACCGGGACAGCACGTATTAGCGTGACAGAATGGGACATTGGTAAAGGCAACATGTTTAAGCCAAAGGGCTCTTTTGTAGCTCAGGTATTCGGGAAAAATGCGGTTGAGATCAAACTTTACAGCGTTGATGCCCAGGGCACATTACAAGAAATACAAACATTTTCCTGTAAAGATGAATCTATTATTAACTTTAAATTCAAATATGCTCGTCTTGAAACAAAATATTTTGAGCTTCGTTTGTATAATAATAGCGGAGAAGTAATTGCAAGGCACAAGAGAGCAAATCTGGAATAAGAGCATTAGGGGTGGGTAGGCCTCAACGTAACTAAGTCTAGTTTTTATTTTTGTTGCATCCAACCAGTTATAAAACTTGTCCCGAGTTCCGGAAGTAGTTTTCAAACGGTCAGTTTTTATATAGAATAATATTATATATTATTATTAATATTAATTATAAGTTTAACGAACTCGTCCTTAAAGGCGAGCCAGTGAACCCTATTTTTCCATATAATGTAATTTACTTTCATGAACCCAAAAAACCATCTTACACAAGGGCCAATTACAAAAAAACTGATCTCACTTGCCATACCTATGGTGTTTGGCATGCTTTCAATGGTGGTGTTTAACCTTGTTGATACCTTCTTTGTTTCTCGTCTTGGCATAGAAGAATTAGCAGCAATGGGGTTTACCTTCCCGGTAGTTATGTTCATTGTAAGCATTGCGCTGGGATTTGGAATTGCTACTTCATCTGTAGTTTCACGCGCTATTGGCAGGGGCGATCACCACCAGGTGCAGCGCCTTACCACCGACAGCCTTATCATTTCTCTTTTTATTGTAGTTATTTTTGCAGCTTTAGGGTTGTTTTCAATGGATTGGGTGTTTCGTTTACTAGGCGCCGATGGTAAAACCTTATCCTTAGTTAAACAGTATATGTGTATCTGGTATCTAGGCGCTGCTTTTGTTGTTATTCCTATGATAGGCAATAATGCGATCAGAGCTTGCGGCGATACGTTCTTTCCCAGCGTGATTATGATTGTTTCAACGATCGTTAATATTATTTTAGACCCTTTGTTGATTTTTGGGCTCTGGGGCTTTCCGCGTTTAGAATTAAAAGGCGCAGCAATTGCCACAGTAATCGCCCGCGCTGTAGCTTTTATATTTTCTTTACTGATCTTACATTTTAAAGAAAAGTTAATTGATTTTGCCATGCCGCCTCTCAAAGAGCTTATCGATTCAGTAAAACAAATTTTTTATATTGGCATTCCTTCAGCCATGTCTCGACTGCTTATACCAGTTACTATGGCAGTAATTATGCGCTTGGTTGCCGGATTCGGACCTGCTGCTGTAGCTGCTTTTGGCGTTGCTGCAAAAATTGAAATGTTTGTATTTGTATTGATCATGGCTCTAGCTACAGCCTTGATCCCTTTTGTGGGCCAGAACTGGGGTGCAAAAAATTTCAGTCGCGTTAAAGACGCAATAAAAAAAGCAAATGTGTTCTCCCTATGGTGGGGGTTGGTCAGTTTTGTCGTATTTTTGCTGCTGGCAATTCCTTTAGGATATGCCTTTGGAAAGGATATTGAGGTTGCAAAATATATTACGAGATATCTATGGATTATGCCTATAAGCTATGGCATGCTTGGCTGTGCATTTTTGATCACCTCGGTGTTTAATGCTATGAATAAGCCTTTCTTAGCTATTGGGTTGAATTTAGTGCGGATGCTTTTATTGTATATTCCGCTGGCAGTAATTGGTAGTAAGCTAGCAGGATTAACTGGATTGTTTGTAGGGCTATGTTTGGCGAATTTGGCTGCAGGGGTAGTATCGATCATTATAGAGAGGTTATCTTTTCAAGTAATCCCTTCGCCTCATTAGTACAGCAAAATTTTACAAACTCCTCCAGAAAGTTGCGAAACTCGTCCAATTGGGGGAGCCAGTCTTTTTAACCCGTTGCAATTAAAAAAGTTGCAACGGGTTTTTCATTTGGTTATAATAGCATAAAGGAGAAAAATGAATAATAGTTCTTGGTTCTCTCAGATTTCTTTTAAACAACGGATTTGGTTGTTTGCGACTGTGGTAGGAATGCTTGCGATTACAGTTCTTGGGATTTTACTGAGCTCATCAAGTAAGCCAAAGGAATCAATCGATTTCAGCATTAATATGTCTATCCGTGACATTGCTCCCAAACTTGGAGTTACAGGTAAAGGTCTTGCGCGTGAACTGGAATTACCGATTGATATTTCCAAGAAAAAGCCTCTCAATTTATTAAAGGTAACAGACGAAGAACTCCATCATGCCACTGAACACATTCTTTCTCATCGCGATAGTATATTGAAGTATTATATTTATGCGGCATTGGTATTGTTTGGCCTCGTTTTTCTCACTAAACTAGGACGGCCTGATGGGTCTGATGTCAAGCGCAGGCATAACTGGTATCCTCGAGCACCCTACATCGTTTCTCTCTTACTTTCTGTAATAGTAGCCGGATTTCTTCTTGGCAAGTCACCCAATCCCATGGAGGGGACAGTCAAAGTATTCAAATCAATGGTAGGGCTTTACCCTGACCCAATGGTCAAAGTAATTGCTTTCGGCTTTTTCATTATACTCGCTGTTATTGGAAATAAGATAATTTGTGGCTGGGCCTGTCCTTTCGGCGCTTTACAAGAACTTATTTACAGCATACCAATTTTGCAAAAAAACAAAAAAAAGAAACTTCCATTTGTAATTACAAACACAATCCGCACGTGTCTTTTTATTGCTATGCTTCTTTTCCTGTTTGGAATTATTGGAGGACGGAAGGGATTTGTGATTTACCACTATGTTAATCCTTTTAACCTATTTAATTTTGATTTTGAACTATTCAGTGTTTTGCTTACTATAATTATTGCTTTGTTGATATCATTCGCTATCTATCGCCCATTTTGTCAGTTCATTTGTCCTTTTGGGTTTATCGCATGGATAACTGAGCGATTCAGCATTTTTCGTGTTCGAATTAATAAAGAAAAGTGCACCAAATGTGGCGCTTGTATAAAGGCATGTCCTCTGGAAGCCGCAGAAGGACTGGTTAACGGCAAGAAAATGCCGGCTGATTGCTTCAGTTGTGCGCGTTGCTTAAATGTTTGTCCAAACGATGCTATCAAGTATGGTAGGCAATAAAGAGCTTTTTGTTTTGATATAATGATTTTCAGGAGGAAAAAATAATGAATATAGGAGTTGTCATTTCAGGTAATGATGTTGAGACTTGTTGGAATGCTTTGCGATATGCTAATTTTTGCTTGTCACAGAAAGACAGAGTTAAAGTTTTCTTTATGGGAAAAGGCGTAGAATATCAAAAAATTAGTATAGAGAAGTTTAACACAGTTGAACAGGCTGAAAAATTGATGCAATCAGGTGGTAAAATATATGCTTGTGGAAGCTGTATCAAGTCAAGGGAGCAAGAAGGTTCTGAAATGTGCCCTATTTCTACAATGAAGGATATGTATGATATTATTAAAGAAAGTGATAAAATTGTCACTTTCTAAGCTATTGCAGGAGCAAGATAACTTATGGTTGAAGTAAGGGTTAATAATACCAATAATGTAATGGTGGTTACATTTAGGGGTATTGTTGATGTGCAACAAGTAGAGAAATTATATACCAACATTCAACAGATAATCTCTAAACTCGAGAGTGGGTTTAAGATTTTGACTGATTTATCTTTACTAGAAAGAATAGATACTAAAACTCATCTGGTTATTGAAAAAATGATGCAATTATGCAACCAACATGGAGTGTCAAAGGTTATTAGAGTTATCCCTGATTCCAATAAAGATATAGGATTTAATATTATGTCTTTATTTAATTATTCTCCCGATGTAGGTATAGTTACTTATCAATCAATCGAGGAAGCGTTTAGGCATATTTCTTTAGGAGATTCTGTTCAGCAATAGATGTTTGTGAGTTTTCATACAACTTTGTCGCTTCCTCACTAAAGCACCAATCCCTAAACTCCTCCAGAAAGTTGCGAAACTCGTAGTCTTGGGGGAGCTTTTTTAATAACCCCTTGTAGTTAATATAGTTGCAAGGGGTTATTATATTTTCTAAGGATATTTAAAGAAGGAGGAGATAATGCAGAATGGTGGATTAAAAGATAAGATTATCAAGGTAA
>CAZTIQ010000064.1:0-5223 GCA_964613735.1 uncultured Planctomycetia bacterium
TATTATGAACTAACTTTACACTCCCGCCTAAGGCGGGTGTAAAGTTAGGCTTGACAAAGTTAGTTAGGTATGCTAATATTTAGTTAGGCAAACTAAATAACCCAAAGGGGGGTCGATATGGCCACTATTGACGCGATAACCAAAGAGATCTCAATAATGGTACCAAAGATCGCAAGGCACGCGCATGCAGAAGCGTTTGCAAATATCCATATAACGCCTGCTCAAATATTGATGCTAATGTTTATAAAAAATCATGGTCAGTGCAAGCTAAACACACTTGCCAAGGAACGCAAGATCTCCCCTCCTACTGCAACAGGCCTGATAGACAGACTGGTAAAAGGCGGCTATGTTAAAAGAGGCTCTGATGCGGAAGACAGACGAGCAGTCCTGGTCTCGCTTACGAAAAAAGGTGAAAACGTAGTGGACCTCCATCTATGCACGATTCAGGACTTATGGAAAAGCGTATTAATAAAGCTTTCCCATGAAGAGCAGGAACAATATCTTCATATACTCAGGAAGATAGTAATCATCCTGTCAGAACAAGAAAAAAAGGGATAAAAAATTGAAAAGGTTTCTAGGTATTTTTATAATATTAACGCTATCTTTACCCCCTGACATTGCTCTTCCTCAGGACTCAGGAAAGACCAGGACCCTGCCCATATCAGTAAATGAGGTAAGGCTCATCGCATCACAGAATAACCTGGACATAAAGCTTGCCCAGCTCGATGCCAGGATAAAAGGCACTGAGTTAAGTTATAAAGAGGCGGTTTTTGATACGATTCTATCCGGGGAAATAGGCTATACAGACGACCAGAGAAAATCTGCCTCATCACTATCTGGCATGAAAAGCATAACAAATAACTATGATATAGGCATTGGTAAGAAATTAAAGAGCGGGACTGACGTGGATATTGATTTTACTAATAAAAGGGAATGGACAGATTCGACCTTTGTCTCTACAAACCCGTATCATGAGTCTCAGATAGAAATAACCCTGACCCAGCCTATAGCCAAAAACTTCTTTGGCCTGATCGACCGTGGAAATATAAAGATAGTAAAGCAGGAGATAAAAAATGCTGAGCTAGACTCTTACATAAAGGTTGAAGATGCCATTATCCTTGCTGAGAAAGCATACTGGGACTTGGTCCTTGCCCAGGAAGAATTTAAGACAAAGAAAGAAATGCTAAAAAAGGCCATAACCCTTTTTAATCAGCACCGAAGCAAACTAAAGATGGGGCTTGTGGAGACAGGTGATGTCCTGGCTGTAGAGGCAAATATGCACATAAGAGAGAGCGAGATCTTAATCGCTTCAAATAAATTAGAATCAGCCCAGGAGCTTTTAAGGATAAGGCTAAATCTTAAAAATGACATAAAGCTGCTCCCCATGGATCCGCTTACAATCACAGATCTAGATACAGACTTTGTATCCAGCCTAAAAACCGCCTTTGACTACAGGCGCGACTACCTTTCCGGGAAAAATGACGTTGAGAAACAAAACATAGAACTAAAAATGAAGTCCAATGCGCGCTTTCCAGAGATAGACCTTAAGGCCACCTTTGCTGCAAACGGCATTGACTCCAGATATTCCAGGGCCCTTGAAGATATATACGAAGATTCAAATCCTAAGTATTACGTAGGCATAGAGTTTAAATATCCGATTGAAAATAACGAGGCAAATAGCTTGTATGAAAAGGCTACCTTAAAAAAGACAAAGGCAATCGTGAATCTCCAAAAAACAGAAAGGGAGATCATATCTGATATCGACGAGAATTTCAGGAATATGTCAGTCAATAAAATAAATATTACCAAGATGGTGCGCGTAGAAAACCTTCAGAGGGGCAAATTATTTCAGGAAGAAAAAAGATTCAAATACGGCAGGTCTGATTCAGATACGCTCATACGCTATCAGGAAGACCTCTTGAATGCAAAGCTCATGACCCAGCGCGCGCACCTGGATTACAAGGCATCCATCCTGGACCTTATGGGTGCTGAGGATAGTTATTTAAAGCATATAGGATTGGAATAACCAGATTACCTGGGTAGATGCGTAGGCTACCCATCTTGGTAGCCTACGCATCTACCCAGGTACAAACTGAGGTTTAATATGAGTCTTCCCCGTTTCAGCATAAACCAGTCGCTCTTTGTCAATCTTGTATCAATAATGATCATTATATTCGGCTTAATAGTAGTCTTTGGTATGAACAGGGAGGTCTTTCCAAATGTGGACTTTGAAATAGTAAGTGTCACTACAATATACCCCGGGGCTACGCCGCTGGATGTTGAAAAACTCATTACTGTACCTATAGAAAAAGAATTAAAAGAGGTCGACGGTATAAAGGAAATAAAATCCTCATCTTCCTCCGGCGCGTCTATCCTTACATTAAAATTAGACCCTGATGAAAAGGATAGGAAAAAGGTCGTAAACGATATACAAAGCGCTGTGGACAGGGTAAAAGACCTGCCTAAAGATATCTATGAAGATCCCATTGTAGTCGAACTCACCTCAAAACAATATCCTATAATAGAGGTATCCCTTTCGGGTGATATGACCGAGAAAAAACTGCAATATTACGCTGACGGCATGGAGGATGAACTCGAAGACATAGAAGGCGTGGCAAAGGTAAGAAAATCCGGTTACAGGGACAGGGAAATGCAGGTCCATATTGATCCTGACAAGATGCGTGAGCAATATGTATCATTCGATGAAATATCAGAGGCCCTCTCTTCCCGAAACATAAGCATACCTGCAGGCGAGATCAATACTGAGACCACTGAATACAGCATACGTACAACTGGAGAGTTTGCAACAGCCAAAGAGGTTGAAAATACCATAATAAGGGCAAATGATCTGGGAAACTGGCTAAGGGTCAAGGACGTTGCAACTGTTAAAGATTCATTTAAAAAAGAAAACATAATCTACAAGACCGTAGGTACCAGGTCTATAAATCTCATTGTAATGAAAAAACAATCCGGGGATGCCATAGATATAGTGGATGATATCAAAAAGGTATGTGATAGATTTTTAGAAAACTGCCCGGATGAGCTTAAGATATCCTATGTAAACGACTACTCATTTTTTGCAAGAAGGCGCCTGAATGTCTTGAAAAATAATGCGTGGGCAGGACTGATCCTTGTAATCACCTCTGTCCTTATATTCTTGCAGAAACGCGTGGCATTCATGACTGTCTTGGGCATACCCATAGCATTCTTTACGACCTTTATAGTAATGGGCATGATGGGAATTACAATAAACCTCATAAGCATGTTTGGCCTCATCATAGTCCTGGGAATGATCGTGGATGACGGAATAATCGTCGCGGAAAATGTGTATCGCTATATGGAGCAAGGCATGAAACCCAGAGAGGCAGCTGTAAAAGGCACGGAAGAAGTAATGAGGGCAGTCACAACAGCGGTCCTTACCACAATAGCTGCGTTCTCCCCTCTTCTTTTCATGACAGGCATCATAGGCAAGTTTATAAGAAATATACCTACTGTCCTTATCATAGCGCTTTCAGCATCTTTAGTAGAGGCGCTGATAATACTCCCCAGTCACCTGGCAGATTTTGTAAAGATAAAATACGACTCAGTAGGCAAGCCTATTAATATTGTTAAGGACATGAAGTGGTATAAAACTCTTGTAAATTTCTATACCAAGGTCGTGACTTCTGCTATTAGAAGAAAATACAGGGTAGTCGCAGGCTTTACAATAGTTCTCATAGTGTGCGGCTTTCTCGCCTTTGGTTTTTTAAAGTTCGTACTCTTCCCCAGCGCTGGGATAAATTACTTTTTTATAAGAGGTGAGGCGGCTATAGGGACTCCTCTGCAAAAGACTAATGAGCTAATAGCTCCTTACGAAGAAATAGTATCTCAATTAAGTCCTGTAGAAATGGAGAGCTTTGTAACTTCTGTAGGAGAAATGGCAGAAGACCGGCATGACCCTTTTGCCGGGCAGGGCAGTCATCTTGTGCAGACAACAGTGTATCTTACGCCTGAGCAGGACAGAAAGCGCGGAGTAGAAGAGATCATGGAAGATATCCGTGAAAAAACAAAGGATTTTACAGGGTTTACAGAGATCAGATTTGATAAACCTGAGTCTGGGCCGCCTGTGGGAAAGGCTGTAGAAGCAAAGATCCGCGGGGAAAACTTTGACGCGCTTGATAAGATCGCCTTTGAATTTATGGATCACTTAAAGACGATCAAAGGCACGACTGATATCACATGGGACCACAAGCCTGGCAAGGAAGAAATACGCGTAAAGGTAAACAATGAAAAAGCTACCCTTGCAGGATTGAATGTAGCGCAGATCGCAAAGACTGTCAGGGCAGTATTTGAAGGAAGTATTGCTACAAAAATAAAACCTGTTAAAGCAAAGGAAGAAACTGATGTCACTGTGATGTTCCCTGAAGAATTTTCAGGAAAGATGGACGTATTCCAGAATATTCTCGTAAGAAATAAATTCGGAAATCTTATACCTCTTAAAAACATAGCTACCATTGAAACGGTCGCGGGCAGCACTACCATCCATCACCTTGACGGAAAGCGCGTGATAACTGCCTCGGCCAATGTAGACACTGACAAGACCACATCCTTAAAGGTAAACTCTCTATTACAGAAAAAATTCAAGGACTTACCGCGGGATCATATAGGGTATTCTGTAAAATACGGGGGTGAACAAGAAGAAACTGTTGATTCTCTCATGAGTCTTTTAAAGGCATTCTTGTTTGCCTTTTTAATTATTTACTTAATACTAGCCTCTTCATTTAAATCTATTATTCAGCCTCTAATAGTAATGCTTGCTATACCTTTTGGCCTCATTGGCGTGGTCATAGCCTTCTTGCTGCACGGCCTGCCATTTTCTTTTATGGCCATCCTTGGCATTGTCGGGCTAAACGGCATAGTGGTAAACGATTCTATAGTGCTTGTGGATTTTATTAATAAATTGCGTCGGGAAGGCCTGGACAGGCGTAATTCTATAATACAGGCTGGCCAGATGAGACTGCGCCCTGTCTTACTTACCACGATCACCACTGTAGGAGGACTTTCTACTGTGGCCTATGGCATAGGCGGCAAAGACCCGTTTCTAGTACCAATGGCGCTCGCCATTTGCTGGGGCATTGCATTCGCTACGCTACTTACACTTATAGTAATCCCCTGCATCTACTCAATAGTAGACGACATAGCCCTAAAAGTCACAAAACACTCCAGCATGATCCAAGTTGCCAG
>CAZTIQ010000065.1:0-1586 GCA_964613735.1 uncultured Planctomycetia bacterium
GGTTCTATTATCACTTTTATTGATTCTTTTGCATCTGTGACCAGTTTAAATCCCTTCTGGATATCTCCCAGTCCAAATCTATGCGTGATCATATCTTTTACATTTATTTTTTTATTCCTTATCAGCTCCAGCGCCGCAAGGTGCTCCTCAGGATTTGCCGCGTAGGAAGAGGTGACTGTCACTTCATTTCTCCAAAAAAACTCATTTATAGGCAAGGGGTATTTATACCCTTCGCCAGCTGAAGCAAAGACCAGGATCGTCCCGCCCTTGTCCACCGCCTTGAATGCCTGCTCAAACGCGCTCTTTGCGCCCGTGCACAATATTACAAAATCTGCGCTTTTCTCCTCTTTGAAATCCTTTGCGTGCACAACCTTGTCTGCGCCAAACTTGAGAGCGGCCTTTAATCTATGTTCATTAATATCAGTGGCTAATATCTTACCAAAGCCTTTGGTCTTTGCCAACTGAATATGCAAAAGCCCTGAGATCCCGCTTCCTATCACTAAAAGAGACTGGCCTTTCTTGTATCCTCCTGATCTCTGTCCGCGTATTGCGCATGCAAGCGGCTCTGTAAATGTCGCCTCTTCATAAGATACGCCCTCAGGTATCTTATATACGCCTTGTTTTTCTATATTGATCTGCGGGAGCCTTACAAACTCTGCAAACCCGCCCGGGTAAAACTTTGTCTTGCGTAATGTATCGCATACGCTGTGGTGATCCATCTCACAGTAGTGACACATCCCGCACGGCACATGATGAGACGCAGAGATCCTGTCGCCAGATCTGTACCCCGTCACTCCGGCGCCAACCTCAACGATCTCGCCTGCTATCTCATGGCCAAGAACCAGAGGCACCTTATCGCGCCTGTACCACTCCACGACATCTGTGCCGCATATACCGCTTGCGATCACCTTGACAATAAGCTCGCCTTCTCCTATCTTCGGCTTAGACGAATCTTCTACACGCACATCATTATTTGCATAATACATCGCAACACGCATAAAGAAATATTTCTCCTTTCCCGTCCCGGACGGGAAAATTTATACTCTCTTGTCCTCAGCCAATATAATCGGATACGACCTCAATAATTCCCCATTCAGCAACACCTCTACCTGATATCTGCCTGGCTCTGGGAAAACTATATTCAGGAATTTGGATATTACTGTATGCGCCGCCTCTATGTTCTTTAATTCAAAAGTGACCTCTTTCGTCTCCACGATCATTTTGTTGCTCTTTAAATTTATGACTCTGGTCTTTTCAGTAAATTTTCCAGCGCCTTTTATCCATCTGTTTGCAATAAAAAGCTCGCGGTGCTTTGCTGGAAAATTCTTGGCACCTATCACCTCAAAGATACCTATAAACATCATCTTTCCATTGTCTTCCCTGCGTATGCTATCGCACACAATTGAAAACTGCAGATCCGGCTTCATTGACATATCATCTGACATCAAATACCTCCAAATTTATATACTTTTCTTATCTTCTCCTTCACATCCCAGGTGCATTTTACACCCTGCGGGAAAGTCACAAGGTCGCCCTTGCCAAATTCGACCTCTTCTCCATCAGCTGTATTCACCTTTACCTTGCCC
>CAZTIQ010000065.1:1686-5190 GCA_964613735.1 uncultured Planctomycetia bacterium
ACCTTTACCTTGCCCATGCCAATCCCCTCTCCTATTAGCTAACTTTACACTCTTGCAATCATCAAGTGTAAAGTTAGGACTGCGACAATCTGATCACTTCATCTCTTATGCCCATGCAGATAGCGTCATATTCATCTGCTGCGCCAAGCTTCATGCCTTTCTCAATTAGATCCTTTTTAGAAACTGGGTTTCCAAATCTTATCCTGACCGGATGCAGCCTTGGAAATCGCTGTGTCCTTGGCCATGCCTCAAATGCGCCCTTAATATAAACCGGCACAAGGGGTATGTCAAACTCCTTTGCTATAATGCCAATACCTTTTTTAAATTCCTTTACATTGCCGTCTATAGACCGTTCGCCTTCAGGAAATATACAAAGTGCCTTATTGTGCTTTAAAATAAATGCTGACCCCTGCATCGCTTCTATTATCTGCGAGGCATCTATCGGGATGATCCTTGCCCTTCTTACAAGATCCCTGATAACCGGCGCTATAAAATATCTCCTGAATGCAATAAAAAATAGACCCAGTTGTATCTTGAATGGAACACCTGCTGTCACAATAAGTCCGTCAAAAAAACTTGTGTGATTAACACACAAGACATACGGCCCTTTTCTGGGTATCTTATAAGCGCCCTCTACCCTGAGTAAATAAAAAAGTCTGAAGAATAGACTGATAAGACCTTTTGCTAAAAATACAAACATATAGTCAGTCCAGCAAACTTTAAGTGAGATCTTTTTCTGAAAATCCTTTGGTAAGGGGTGTTTCAAGATCTCTGCCCAATGAACAGCCTGTCCCGTATCATCTGTAGATTGTAGCTTGTGGCTTGTGGCTTCTTTAAGAAGCTCCCCTATTTTTAAAATCAGATCCTTTACAGTAAATATCTCTGCCACTGCCATCTCATCTGGTATATCCACATCAAAACGCTTCTCAATGGCCAGCATAAGCTCTACCCTGCTGAGCGAATCAACACCCAGATCAAGTTCTATACTGTCAGAGGGATGCATGGCTCCTCTTATATCCAGGCTTTCTTTCAGGCAGCCAATGAGTTTTTTTCCAATATCAGACTCTAATAAGTCCTTGTCCTCACTGCTAAGTTCTTGTTTTTTCTTGCCCTCTTCTAAGATCAAAGGCAAAAATTTATTCTTGATCTCATACCTCTTTAGCTTCCCCAGCACTGTGCGCGGCAACGGAGTCTGCGTCAATGTAAAACCCATTATACGCCTGTAGCCAGGCACGCCCTGGGAAAGATTATCAAATATGCTTGCCACGACCTGCCTGGGGTTCATCTCCCCGCGCTCTTTGAAAAACTCAGTGTCCGGCACAATAATACCGTGCAAATACTCTAACTTACCGCCGCCTTTTTCCTTTATGACGCCCATGGCGCACATCTCTTTTATATACGGCGACTGAGAATAATGCTTTTCGACCTCTTCAGGAAATACATTTTTCCCAGAGCTTAAAACTATCATCTCCTTGGACCTGCCTGTCACATAAAAATATCCATCCTTGTCCTCATGTCCCAGGTCTCCGGATAGAAACCATCCATCCCTCATCACCTCTTTTGTCTTTTCTTCTTTCTTATAATAGCCCTTCATTATATTCGGGCCTTTGATAGCGATTTCGCCGATACCATCTGCGTCTTTATTGATGATCTTTAGCTCTACATCGACTATTGGCTTGCCAATAGAGCCTATCTTTTGTTTCTTCAGCGGATTAAGACTCGCAACAGGCGAGGTTTCAGTAAGCCCATACCCCTCTATTGTCTTCAAACCAAGCTTAAAAAAATCTCTGGCAACATCTTTATCAAGCTTTGCCCCGCCGCTTACAAAAAAGCGAAGATTTTTGCCAAAGGCATTCTTGATCTTGCGAAGGAAGATCTTTGCAAGGCCAAGTCTTGTTACAAGTTTTACATACATCCCTGCCAGGCCGCGCATATCTTCGATCTTTTTCATGATCCTCGAGTGCATCAAGTGATATATCTGCGGCACGCCAATAAATACAGTAGTCTTTGAGCTTCTTATGTATTCGCCCAGTTTCTCAGGCCAGTCAGAAGGCACATATACCACTTTTGCGCCTGAGAAAAGCGGCGCGAGAAAGGTAGTCATCATGGCATAGGAATGATAGAGCGGCAGAACCGACAAAACTATATCCCTGGATGAGAAGATCTTCATCTTTTTTAGCGAATGAGAATTTGAACACAGATTCTTATGTGTAAGCATTACGCCTTTTGGCAGGTCAGTAGTACCAGAAGTGTACAATAGCAGCATTACCTCATCTGGTTCTATTGTGGCCTTCTTAAATCCCTGAGAGGTGCCTGATTCTTTAATATCTTCGATGCTAATAGATGGGATAAAATCCTTAAGGGGCTCAACTATTGCTTGGGTCTCTCTGGAAACCAAAATAAGCTTTGCACCAGCATCGCTAAGGATGTTCTTCGCGTCCTTAGTACTCATGTGCGGATCAAGCGGGACTGCAATAGCGCCTATGTAAGATAGGGCGAAAAAAATAACTGCGAATTCTGGCCTGTTCTCAAGGACTATACCTACCCTATCTGACTTTACGATGCCATGCGATGATAAAAAATGGGCAAATGAATCCACCTTCTCGCCTAACTGGCCATAGGTAAGGGTCTTGATTACATCATCGGCCTTAGTCTCAATTGCAACCCTATCCCTGAACTCTGCCACTGAGTTCGCCAGATTCTCAGCTATATTATATATAGGTCCTATATTATCCATGAAAGCTATTATACCAAATAAGAGGGGTATATTACCACCTAAAAGCTAATCCTGCGCCCAAGTATCTTTCTCTGCCCTTAAGAAAAGATTCAATATAGGCAAGGCCTCTTCGATTAAAAATATTCTTCGTAAGCTTCAAGGCTGCTTTTCTACGAGGTGAAAATTCTAAGATAATATCTCTTGCTCTATTCAATTTCAGTTTACCTGCAAAAATAATCTTTCTCGTTATCCTCTTCCTCTTCGATATCTCTATTGCAACATCAAACTTCGCGTAGCTCTTTTTGCGCTTCGGGACCACCTGGCTAAGAGACGTCCTAAAATCAAATCCAGAATCAAGCCGCTTATCTAAAACATATCCCAGCCTGTGCTTCTTCTTTATTTCCCAATTACCCTTTAGCGTAATAGTCTCTGGCTGGCTGCCATATCTATACACTATCTCATTATTCTTATTTATCTGCCATGCATTGAAAAAAATCAGTGTATCTCTTTTGCCCTTCTTTTGTTTGACTCCAAAAGTAAGGCGATTATTTCTGTCTGCGCTCCAGGCACCGTGGAGTCTCATAGTATAAATAGACCTCTGTCCCTCGGCAGGATGCTGCGACTGAACCAAAAACATTATCTCATTTTTATTCGCGTCCATGACCTTTGTCTTAAACCTAAGCCGATTGCCCTCGCACTGATTGTTCCACTTGTCCAATACATAGACCAGGTTATGCTTCTTATCAAACAAATACTTACCTGAAAATTTTATCTTCTGCGGCACTTTA
>CAZTIQ010000066.1:0-5155 GCA_964613735.1 uncultured Planctomycetia bacterium
ATAAGATGATATTCAGCGTAAGTACCAGCAAAGAGTCCGCATTAAAGGCAAAGATGGCTTTGCTGGGAATAAAAGAAGTAGACTTAGAGGAAAAATTCATCCGCTCGGGCGGCAAGGGCGGGCAAAAGGTCAATAAGTCCTCCACGTGCGTTTATCTAAAACACGATCCTACGGGCATCGAGGTCAAGTGCCAGAAAGAACGCTCTCAAGGCCTGAACCGGTTCCTGGCCAGAAGAATACTCGTCAATAAGATAGAATCGCTTACGCTCGGCAAAAAAGCAGAAGACCAAAGGAAAACAGAAAAGATAAGGCGTCAGAAGCGAAAGCGTTCCAGGAGAGCCAAAGACAAGATGCTCAGGTATAAAAAAATGCGTTCCGAGAAGAAACAACTACGCAAAACCCCTGTTTGACCAGCCAGACGTTATTATGAGACCTTACAACCGGGATTTGAAGGAGATCTGTGAACAGGCAATGAAAACAGGGCTCAAGATAGATCTCTCAGATTGTCTTTATGGAGAGACCACAGGCTCATGCGCTTTTATTAACCGGCCTACCAGCTACTATTTTTTTCTCTCAGGATTTGTCATGACTCAGAGGCTTACCCGCATCCTTGAAATAGGGACAAATTGCGGCGGCTCTATCATGTCTATAAGCAAAGGCCTGCATAAAGACGATATTGAGCGCAGCCGATTAGTAACAGTGGATATCGCCCATAAAAACGAAGAAGGCTTTATAAAATATCCGCATATCAGCAGGATACATGGCGATTCGCTGGATGAAGAAGTCGTGAAAAAGGTTTCTTCGTCTTTTGACAGGAATATAGACCTTCTTTACATCGATTCACTGCACGAGTACAAGCATACAAAAGAAAATATAAATATTTATACCGACAAGCTGGACCCCACCTATGTTATACTGGATGATATCAGGCAATGCGATGAAATGAAAAAGTTATGGGGTGAGATGCAGGAAAGATTCGAAGACAATGCCTTTGATGCCTCTGATATCACAATAAGAAGCGGCGCCGGGTTCGGCATTATCAGGACCTGACACCGATAGATCGTAAAATGGAGACTATATGAAAATAGGTCTGATAGGACTACCTCAATCAGGAAAAAAAGCTCTTTTCGAGGTTCTTACCCTCTGCAAGCCTAAAGAAACCGAGCTGGTGTCAAACAAGCCGATAAAGGCCGTTGCCGAGATAAGGGATATAAGATTTGACAGGCTTATAGAGGCCTATAAGCCGAAGAAAGAGGCAAGGGCCAGGATAGATATTGAGATGCTTCCAAAGCTGGAGAAAGATACCATTGCAAAGGGAGCCATATTCGTTGATATAAACGAGCTTGACGCCATATGCCATGTTGTCAGGGCGTTTAAAGACGAGTCAGTCTATCACCTGGAAGGCTCTATCGACCCGAAGCGGGACATTGACTCTGTAAATTCAGAGCTTATTCTTCATGACTTAATATTTATAGAAAAAAGGATGAAAAACCTTGATAAGAGCATAAAGAAAATAAAAGAAGAAACAGCTTTAAAAGAAAGAGAACTGCTCACGAGATTAAAGGCGCATCTGGAAAAAGACCTGCCTTTAAGGCTTTTAGAGCTTACGGACGATGAAAAAAAAATAATATCAAGTTATCTTTTTGTGACCCGCAAAAATATGATAATAGCGCTGAATGTCTCGGAAAAGGACTTGAAGGACACAGGGCTTTTGGAGCGATTAAAGCAGGATTACGAGCCCACCGGCATCAGCATCATGCAGGTCTCGGCAAAGGTAGAATCAGAGATAGCAGGACTTGAGTCTGAAGACGATAAAAAGGAATTCCTTAAGGAGCTCGGAATAGAGGAACCCGCTATTAACATACTGACAAGGCTCTGCATAAAGGCCCTGGACCTCATATCATTTTTTACAGTAGGCCCTGACGAAGTAAGGCAGTGGACCATCAGAGCAGGCTCAACAGCGCCTGAAGCCGCTGGCGCAGTGCATTCAGACCTGCAAAAAGGCTTCATACGCGCTGAAATAATAAAATATAATGACTTTATTGCCCTGGGCAGTGAAAAAAAAGTCGAAGAGGCCGGAAAGTCATACCTCAAAGGCAAAGATTATATAGTTGAGGACGGAGACATGATAGACATAAGATTCAGCGTTTGACCCCAAGACTCAATAAGCCTGAACGTAGTATCATGTATGCATTCAACATAAAAAGGAGGCTCATATGAGCGCAGCAACTGCACGGCATATTTTAGTTAAGACACGGGAGGAAGCTGAAAATATCAAAAAACAGATCGAAGGCGGGTCTGATTTTTGTGAATTAGCCAAAAAACTTTCTAAATGTCCTTCCGGCAACAAGGGAGGAGACCTGGGAAGCTTTTCGCCAGGCCAGATGGTAAAAGAATTCGACCAGGTCGTGTTCAATGAAGAAGTAAATAAAGTCCATGGCCCTGTCCAGACACAATTCGGGTTCCACCTTATTGAAATAACCAGTCGGGACTGATCTTCACTCGGCATAAAGGCGTCCGATGATCGATAATAAACACAAAGACCCTCTTCATGGCGTTACGCTTGAAATGATCCTCACGTATATGGTTGATAAATACGGCTGGGAAGAGATGTCCCGAAGGATCAGGATAAACTGCTTCACAAAAGACCCCAGCATAAAATCCAGCCTTGTGTTCCTGAGGCGGATGCCGTGGGCCAGAAAAAAAGTGGAATCTCTGTACCTGAGTGAAATAAGGAAATAAGGGATGTGTCAAAAAGAGAAAAATCTTGGCGAACAGCCGATCTCGAGGATTATGACGGCAAGCAGCCTTAAGCCGCATGATCTTGTTGTCCATTCAGATGACCAGCTCACGCATAAAATGGTCACCCGTGCCATGAAGGGCAGGCGCCTGACCCCGCGCGCCCAGTCAAAGGTCCTGAACGCATTAAATAACGTGGCTGGAAAAAACTATTCGCTGAAAGACCTATTCACATATTGAATCCAAGATCACAGAGATAAGCTCGAGTCCTGATATATGAGCCGCTACACGACCCACTGTAATTAAATATGTTGCAGCGGGTTTTTGTTTAGAGTAGAATACAGAAGCAAATATCTATTTATGCAAAATTCTGACAATATCCTTATAACAGGCGTAACATCCATCCACGGATGGCCCATCTTCTCTGCGTTTAGAGAAAAATACAAAGAACGCGTCTATGGCGTTGCCCCTGACATAAAGTCCCGTTTTTTCAAAAATGATAAAAAAGTATTTTTTTGCACCATGGATAATTTTTCTAAGGTGAAGGAGATATTTGATAATGTCAGGCCTAAAGCAGTCGTGCATGCGGCAGGGGTCTGTGATCTCGACAGGTGCGAAGACGCTCCGGATTTTACTTATCAGGTAAATGTCCTTGGCACCCGCAACATAGTCGCTTTGTCAAAAGACAGCTATTTGTTATACATCAGCACAGATCTGGTCTTTTCAGGGAACGACCCGATTGATCGCGGTTATTCAGAGTCGTCGCTGTGCGATCCTGTCAGTGTGGTCGGCAGGACCTTTATGGAAGCAGAGAACGAGGTCCTTCAGCACAAGATGAGCGGAATAATGCGCCTTGGCCTGCCAATAGGACCCTCGATTACAGGGACAAAAGGAGCTATAGATTTTATTGCAAAAAGGCTCAGCAAAAATAAAAGAATGACGCTTTTTCACGATGAAATAAGATCGCTGATCACAACCAGAGATCTGGCTAAGGCGGCCTTGCATTTTTTTGATAAAAGAGGGGAGGGGGTATTCCATTGCGGCGGGCCGCAAGAATACAGCCTGTACGATATCGGGGCGCATCTTGTCCGAAAGCGCGGATATCAAGAGGAGTTTTTGATCCGCTCTTCACGTTTTGACGAGAAGAACGGCCCGCCGCGCATCGGCAGGGCAGTGCTTGATTCCACGAAATTATATAAATTTACAGGTTTTACGCCTTCAGACGCCCTGAAGTAAAAGGAATATTGCACTATGGACATGCACAAAAAAGAAACAATAGTGATTACATGCGCCCGGGGAGCAGGTGACTATTTACGCCAGGAGGTAGAGCAGCTGGGATATACAGTGCAGTCTACTTCCGATACCAGGATAGAGATAGCCGCATCATTGCATGATGCGATGCGGCTTAATCTTATGCTGCGCATTGGCGTTAACGTGCTTTGTCTGCTCAAGCGATTTTCCTGTAACGACCCTGATGAACTGTACCAGAAAGTCGTATCATTTCCATGGGAAGACTATATTGCGCCCTCGGAGTACCTCAGCGTCGTCTCCCGCGTGAATACCCCTACTATTGATAATTCAGTTTTTGCGAGCCAGAAGGTGAAAGACGCGATCGTCGATCGAGTGTCTGAGAAATGCGGCAGTCGGCCGAATTCCGGGCCAGACAGAGACAATGTGGTCATCAACTTTTATTGGAACGATAACAAATGCTGGATATATCTCAATACTTCAGGAAAAAAGCTTCCAGACCGGGGCTACCGGAAGATCCCACACACAGCCCCTCTGCAGGAAGCCCTCGCAGCCGCTCTTTTGCGCGCCGCGGGTTTTGACGGCTCGCAGCCCTTGGTGAATCCCATGTGCGGAAGCGGTACGCTTGCAATAGAAGCCGCGCTCATCGCCCTGAAGCGCGCGCCCGGCCTCTTGCGAAGCAATTTCGGGCTGAAGCACATAATAGGATTTGATTCAGAGGCATGGGCCGCCTTAAGAATAAAGGCGCGCGCCCAGTCAAAGAAAAACCTGCCTTTCCGCATCATCGCGACTGACATTGATACAAGAGCGATCGAGGCCGCGAAGAAAAACGCTCAGACTGCCGGCGTCGATCAGCTCATAGAATTTCATGTATGTGATTTTAAAGACACCCCGATCCCCGAAGAAAAAGGTATTGTTATCCTTAACCCGGAATACGGCTATAGGCTCGGAAAAGAGCAAGAGCTGGAGGGCACCTATAAAGGTATAGGGGATTTCTTTAAAAAAAAATGCGCCGGATTTACCGGATATGTCTTTACCGGTAATATGTCCCTGGCTAAGAAAATAGGCCTAAAAGCCAGCCGCCGCATGGTCTTCTTCAACGCCAGAATAGAATGCCGCCTACTACAATACCAGATCTACGCCGGCAGTAAGCAAGAGATTTTATAAT
>CAZTIQ010000067.1:0-5146 GCA_964613735.1 uncultured Planctomycetia bacterium
TGTCAATCCAAATATTTTAAAGAGCTCATCGGGATCGCCGGATTCTCCAAATCTATCTTTTACGCCTACAAATTCGATCGGCACTGGAAAGTTTTGTGCAAGGACTTCGCTCACAGCGCTGCCCATGCCGCCCATCACAGCGTGTTCCTCAGCTGTTACGACTGCGCCTGTGCTCTTTGCTGCGCTTATAATAGCATCTGAATCAATGGGCTTTACTGTATGCAGATTTATCAAACCAGCATCAATGCCTTTTTGTTTTAAAATATCGCAGGCCAGGATGGCGTGGTATACCATGATGCCACACGCTATTATAGTGACGTCTTTCCCTTTTTTAAATATACTTGCCTTTCCTATTTCAAAAATATCTTTTTCTTTTGTAATAACTGGGACCTTGCCCCTGCCAAGCCTGAGATACACAGGCCCTTTTAAAGATGCGCTTTCTATTGTTGCCTTTTTCGCCTCTATTGCATCACACGGCACGATCACCGTCATATTAGGCAAGACCCTCGTAAGGGTGACTTCCTCGATCGCCTGATGCGTAGGCCCGTCAGGTCCTACTGATATGCCTCCATGCGTGCCGACTATCTTTACATTCGCCCCCATGTATGCGACTGAGACCCTTACCTGGTCCCATGCCCTTCCAGCAGCAAACACACCAAAGGTGCACGCAAACGCAGTCTTGCCTGAAAGCGCAAGACCAGCTGCAGTAGAGATCATGTCCTGCTCGCTCACTCCCATTGAGATAAACCTCTCAGGAAACTTTTTCTTAAACCAACCTGCTCTCGTAGACTCAGTAAGATCTGCTGACAGCACTACTATATCTTTTCTCTTCTCGCCCAGCTCTACAAGGGCTTCGCCAAATCCATCTCTCGTGGGTTTTTTATCCATGCCGTCCTTTTGGCACACTAAAGTGTGCCCTACAATTTGTAGCAAAGGCCTTTCTTTGTAGGCCAGGTTTAAACCTGGCCTACTTTATTAAAGGCCATTGCCTCTATTTATTTTCTCCTAATTCTTTCAATGCCTTCTCTAATTCCTCTTTGCTCGGCGCCACGCCGTGATATTGATTCTGGTTTTCAAAAATTGAAACGCCTTTGCCTTTTACAGTGTGGGCCAGGATAATTGTGGGCCTGCCTTTTATTGTCTCTGCCTTGTCATAGGCGCCCATGACCTCTTTGATACTGTGGCCGTCTATTTCAATGACCTCCCAGCCAAATGCGCGCCACTTATCACCCAGTGGCTCAAGGCCTTTTATCTCTTCGGTCCTTCCGTCTATCTGAAATTTATTATAGTCAATGATAGCGCATACATTATCCAGCTTATAGTGCGCGCTTGTAAGCGCCGCTTCCCATATCTGCCCTTCATCAAGCTCGCCATCTCCCATGAGACAGTAAACGTTTTTCGATTCCTTGTCCATTCTCGCTGCCAGGGCAAATCCATTTGCAAGTGAAAGACCCTGCCCTAGAGAGCCGCTCGATACCTCGACACCTGGGAGACCTCTCTGCGGATGACCCTGAAGCCTTGTGCCTGCCTTTCTCAAAGTGCACAGCTCCTCTTTTTTGAAAAAATTCATGTGCGCAAGCACTGCGTACAGCGCCGGACAGCCATGCCCCTTGGAAAGCACAAATATGTCGCGTGTATTACACAATGGCTTTTCAGGGTCGCATCTGAATTTGTAAAAATAAAGCCCTACCAAGAGCTCCACCATTGACAAAGAACCGCCAGTGTGCCCTGAACCAGCGCATGTAAGCATCTTTAATATTTCAATGCGGATCTCATTTGCAGTTTTTTCTAATGTCTTAATATCCGGTTTTTTTGTCATTTTATAATTTGACAGGTTTCGTCAATCTCCAAGTTTTCAAGCTTCTTTTTTACCTCGTCGCTCTCCTTGATCTTTAATGACTTTTTCCATGCCTCTTGTGCCCTGAGAGGCATGTCTGTCTTGCAATACGCGTCTCCCAGATGGTCATACACCACTGCGTCTTCGCCGATCAATTCCTGCGCCCTCTCGAGTTCCAGCCGGGCCTCTTCAAACATGCCTTTTTTATAATAGACCCAGCCAAGGCTGTCTACATAAGCGCCGTTATTAGGACTGATACTAAGGGCCTTTGTTATAAGCTCCTGCGCCTCATCAAGATTTTGCCCCTGCTCTGCATACACATAGCCAAGATAATTCAGGGCCTCTGGGTCATTTGGATTTAATTCAATAGAGCGCTTTAATTCTAAGATCGCCTCTTTTGTCTTTTTAAGATCTTCAAGCATTGCGCCTAAATAAAAATGCGCCTTTGCATCAAACGGGTCTACCTCAATGGCCTTTTTGTATTCTTCGACCGCAAGGGGCTTGTTTCCTTTTTCACTGTAACAAAAACCCAGCGCCATATGAACATCATCACTCCTTTTTTCTAATGTAAGCGCCTCGTTAAGTGTCTTTATCGCCTCGTCAATCCTTGAATTTGCGACATAGATGTAGGAAAGCTCGATAAAGGCCTGCACATCCTCTGGGTCAAACTTCAGCAAAAGTTCGTATTGATATATTGCGCTCTCGATATCATCCTGCTGGAAATAGAGTTGCCCCAACTGTCGATATAGCTTTGTGTTCACAGGGTCGAACTGTATTGCGCTTTTGTAATGTTCAATGGCATTATCTAACTCGCCATCCATTTCAAAGAGCACTGCGAGCGCCAAATGCGCCTCAAGATAATCTGGTTTTAATCCTACTGCCTTTTGTAGCTGGGCCACTGCCTCATCAAGCCTTGCTGCGCGAGCATAAACCATGCCCAGGTTAAAATGCATAAGGGGGCTGTCGTCTTTTTCCTCTAAAAGCTTTTCGTATATCTCTATTGCCCTGTCTATGTCCTGGCCAAGTATATAAAGATCAGCGAGTGAGGCCAGCGTCGCAAGGTCTCTTGGCTCGCTTTTTAAGATCTCTTCGTATTGCCTGGTCGCCTCGTCATATTTTTTCTGCGAGGTGTAGATGATGGCCAGGAGAAACCTTGCCCTGGCATTTTCTTTGTCGAGCTCGATGGTCTTTTTAATATCTATAACACCTTTATCGAGATGGCCAAGCTTTACATAATCTGCGCCGCGCCTGTAATAAGCCTGGGCTGCCAGAGGATCAAGCCCGGCTGCCTTAGAGTATTCACTGATGGCCTCTTCTGTCTTTCCCTCATTGTCATATATTAGACCCATAGAATAATGGGCATAGGCCTTTGGTGATATAAGAGGCGGGTTAGATCTTTTATTAGCTATCTTTAGGATCTCTCTGGACGGACTCTGTACAGCGCTTCTCTTAGGCCCTGAACTAGTTACACAACCACAGATCTCTAATGACAACAACCCTATCGTTGTTATTATCAATAATTTTCTTAAGCTCATTGTCGCTGCTGCCTAAAATCGCAATTACTTCTTCTTGTGGCGATCTCTTCTGCGTCTTTTTTTGCGCTTATGAGTCGAAATCTTTCTTCTCTTGCGCTTTCTTCCGCACGGCATGTTAAAACCTCCTATTGGATAACCTTATTTAATGGATATTCTATGATCCCTTGCGCGCCCTGTTCTTTTAATTTCGGGATAATATTACGGACTACTTTTTCATCCACTATCGTCTCTATCGCGCACCAGCCTTTTTGTGATAACTTTGATATGGTGGGGGTCTTCATTGCAGGGAGTGTTGAGAGTACTTTTTTTAAATTCTTTTCTGCGACATTCATCTTTAATCCCACTTTTTCCTCTGCAGCGATCGCGCCCTTTAAAAGAAGTGCAATGGACTCCATCTTCTGCCTCTTCCATTTATTCTTCCATGAGTCTTTGTTCGCGACTATTATGGTCGTGGATTCACAGATCGTATCTACTATCCTGAGATTATTTGCCCTGAGGCTCGATCCTGTCTCAGTCAACTCTACTATTGCATCTACTAAACCTGCGCCTACCTTTGCCTCTGTTGCGCCCCAGGAAAATTCTATATCGACACTCACTTTTTTCTTCTTAAAATATTCTTTTGTGGCATTTACAAGCTCCGTTGCTATTCTTTTTCCCTTCAGGTCCTCTGGTTTTTTGATCTTTGAGTCATTTGGCACTGCCAGGACCCAACGAACAGGACGAAGTCCCTGCTTGCCATATATAAGCTCGCACACCTTTGTGACGCTGCGGCCGCTCTCTATGGTCCAGTCTTCTCCTGTGATGCCGCAGTCAAGCGCTCCGTCAGCGACGTATCTGGCCATCTCCTGCGCCCTGAGTAAAAACGGGGCGATCTCTTCATCATCTATGGCAGGGAAATAGCTTCTCGAGGATATAGATATATTAAATCCTGCCTTCTTAAACATCCTGACTGTTGCTTCTTGTAAACTTCCCTTAGGAAGTCCAAATTTTAACTTCACGGTCAACCACCTTCTTTTTGTTCTTTCTCGAATAGCGCTTTTTGCTCTTTTTTACACGAGTTCTGGGATTAATCTGCCACTTCTTACGTATCTTTACCTTTTTCGCCTTCTTCGGCATGGCGGAACTATTATACAAATAAGCTAAGGGTTTGTAAAGAGGAAAGTTATAACCGCTGAACCTACGCTGAAACACCTCTGCTAACTTCACATTTTGTGACACACACCAAGTGTGAAGTTAGGGTGTTTAAAAACTACCGGGGAAGGGCTTTTTTCTCTTGTTCGCGGAGTTTATTCTTGATGGTCTTGAGCAAAAGATAGGCCCTGACGCGGCTCAATCTGACAAATTTGTGTTTTTTCTTGTTTTTCTGCATAGGTGTAGTGCAAGTATATACTAAGATTTGAAATTTTCAAGGGAGGTGTTTTAGAATTTACTGATAGTGACCAAATAGTGACTATATCGCGCCGGAATTGATTAAAACTAGTTTTTTAGCTCTGGGCCAGCTTTTGATTTGGGCTTCTCGTTTTTGGGCTTTGGATCTGGTGGGGTAGATTTCTTTATAGACCAGCTTTACTGGGATTCTGGCGCTAGTATACCGGCATTTCTTCCTTGAATTATGCTCTTTTAGGCGGCGCTTTAAGTCAGTGGTAGTGCCGGTGTAAAGGGTTTTGTCGCGGCATTCTAGGATGTAGACGTGCCACATATAATTTCCTGAAAATGAAGTATTGGTCCTTCGCTTCGCTATTAGAAAGTATTTCAGCAGCTACAATCCTCCTTT
>CAZTIQ010000068.1:0-1336 GCA_964613735.1 uncultured Planctomycetia bacterium
CCCTTGCCACCGTGTTTTTGAGTAACATAGTGGCTAGAGTTTCTTACTTCTTCTACTGCATTAGGTGGGCATGCTGCGAGGCCAGCCCTTTTTATCAGAGGTAGGTCTAATAGATCGTCTCCCATAAAGCAGACTTCTTCGTCTTTTACTCCAAACTTTTTAAGGACCTTTTGGTAAATCTTCAGTTTATAGTGATTTGAATATACTGCTGCGACTCGCATGTCTTTAGCCCTTTTCACAACTGCCCTGGTTTTCCTGGCAGTGATGATAACTGTCTTTATGCCGGCCTTACGAAGAAGAAATACACCAAGACCATCGTTTACATTGAAAAACTTAAGCTCGTCTCCGTAGTTATCATAGATTATACGACCGTCTGTGAGAACACCATCGACGTCGAGGATGAGTAATTTAATTTTCTTTGCTTGTTCTTGTATCATACCAGTCCTGCCTTTAACAAATCTTGCACATCCACCAGTCCTATTGCCCTGCCCTTTTCATCTACTATCGGGATCTCGTCTATCTTGCATTCTCTCAATATTCTAAGCGCCTCTGCTGCAAGGCGGCCTTTCTTTAAGGTCCTGGGCTTTTTTGTCATTACATCTTTGACCTTTTGCTTTGAAAGGTCAAGGCCTTCCTCTAAATGCCTTCTCAGGTCTCCATCAGTAAAAATGCCTTTTAGCTTGCCTTTATCATCAATTACTGTTGCGCTTCCTGCGCGTGCAGCAGTGATCTTTAAAAGCACGCTTTTTACATTTGCGTTTTCTTTTACAATAGGATTCTGAGCGCCTTTTCTCATTATATCTTCTACCTTTAAAAGAAGCTGCTTACCAAGATTTCCTCCTGGATGCAGGAATGCAAAGTCAGCCCTCTTAAAACCCCTTTTATCTATCAGTGCTGCGCAGAGTGCATCTCCCATGGCAAGCATAGTAGTAGTACTTGCCATAGGCGCAAGGCCCAAAGGACATGCCTCTTCTTTAATAGATACATCTAGAAGCGCATCACTATTCTTTGCAAGGGTCGAGCGGATGTTGCCTGTTATTGCAATTAATTTTGCGCCGATCTTTTTTATGTTTGGAATAAGCCGTACGACCTCTTCTGTCTCGCCGCTATTGGAAATCGCAATGATAATATCCTGTTTTTGTACGCGGCCCAGATCCCCGTGTATTGCCTCTGCTGAATGCAGCCAGAGACTCGGCGTGCCAGTGGATGCAAGTGTCGCAGAGATCTTATTACCTATAATACCTGCCTTTCCCATACCTGTTACAACGACCCTGCCTTTACAGGCATAGATGAGATCAACAGCCTTCTCAAAATCCTTGTTTATGCGGGAACTGAG
>CAZTIQ010000068.1:1436-5078 GCA_964613735.1 uncultured Planctomycetia bacterium
GCCTTATCTGGATCCTTATGGACCTCCAGAAATAGCCCATCGCAGCCCATTGCTACTGCTGCGCGCGAAAGGCCTGGGACAAATCTTCTCTCTCCTCCTGAGGCAATGCCCTCACCTCCTGGAAGCTGCACACTGTGCGTTGCATCATAGACTACAGGGTATCCATATTCAGAAAGGATCTGTAGGGACCGAAGGTCACTCACCAAGTTATTATATCCAAATGTTGTTCCACGCTCAGTAATTATAATATTTTTATTTCCAGTGCACTCTATTTTCTCTATAACATTTTTTACATCCCACGGAGCCATGAACTGGCCCTTTTTTATATTTACTATTTTTTTAGTCTTTGCGGCCTCTATAATAAAATCAGTCTGCCTGCATAAAAATGCCGGGACCTGTATGACATCAAGGACATTTTTTGCCTTGTCCAATTCTGTCCTGCAGTGCACATCGCTTAATATTGGAACATCCAGATCCTTTTTGATCCTGGCGAGTATCTCTAATCCCTCGTCAATGCCAGGCCCTCTATATGAGCTCACGCTTGAACGGTTGGCCTTGTCATAGCTGGATTTAAAGATAAATGCAAAGCCTTGTTTTTTGCATATAGCTTTTATGGCCTTTGCATGAGCTAACGCATGTTTCTCGCTTTCAATCACGCATGGCCCTGCGATCAATGCAAGTGGACTCTTTCCGCCGATCCTTACATTTCCTACCTTTATCTCTTTTATCATTTTTTCTCTTTCTGGCTAATTAATGCTGCGCGCACAAAATTCCTGAACAAAGGATGGCAATCATCTGGCTTTGACTTAAATTCAGGGTGAAATTGACATGCCACAAACCATGGATGATCCACCACCTCGATCATCTCCACTAATCTTAGATCCGGCGACGCGCCTGAAATCACAAGGCCTTGTTTTTCCATACTCCTCTTGTAATGTGTATCAAATTCATATCTATGCCTGTGTCTTTCTGATATCCTTTCCTTGCCATAGGCCTCGTAAGACTTTGTTCCCTTTTTCAATTTACAGGGATATGCGCCCAGACGCATTGTAGCGCCCATGTCCTTTACCCTTTTTTGCTCTTCCAGAAGACTGATGACCGGCGCAGGTGTAGATCTATCAAATTCTGTGGAATTGGCCTTTTTAAGTCCACAGGCATTCCTGGCAAATTCTATCACAGCGCATTGCATGCCAAGGCATATGCCAAAGAACGGGATCTTTTTCTCCCTGGCAAATTTTATTGCCTTTATCTTGCCTTCTATACCGCGCGTCCCAAATCCTCCAGGCACCAGGATACCATCCACGCCCTTTAAAAACCTATCCACGCCTTTCTCCTCGATATCTTCTGAATCGATTTTTTTAATGTCCATCTTTGCATCATTGGCAACGCCTGCATGCTTGAGCGCCTCATAGATAGACTTATACGCATCGTTCAACTCCATGTATTTTCCAACAACTGCTATTGTCACCTTCTTCGAAGGATGGAGCGCCCTTTTAACGACCTTGTTCTGCCATTCTTTTAAGTCTGCTTCTTTGTATCTTAGATCTAAAAGTCTAAAAATAATCTTGTCGAGTCCCTGTTTTTTGAATAAAAAAGGCACTTCATATACATCCTTTACATCAGGCGCGTCTATAACAGCATCCTCATCAACATTGCAGAAGAGTCCTATTTTTTCCTTAACTTTTTTTGAAAGGGCCTTTTCAGTCCTGCAGACCAATATCTCTGGCACGATACCGATCTCCCTTAATTTACCTACGCTGTGCTGGGTAGGCTTTGTCTTTACTTCCTGGGCAGCTTTAATGTACGGGACCAGAGTCAGATGAATATTGATCGCATTTCCCCTGCCAACATGCTGCTTGAACTGCCTTATTGCCTCAAGAAATGGAAGGCTTTCGATATCGCCTACTGTGCCGCCGATCTCGCATATTACTATATCAATATCCTTGCCGCTTGAGACCTTTTTTATATGGGAGATTATTTCATTTGTTATGTGAGGTACGACCTGGACTGTTGCGCCCAGATAGTCGCCTCGGCGCTCCTTTGATATTACAGAATGATAGATCTTGCCGGTGGTGATATTGTTTTCCTTGGTCATTAACGCATTTGTATAGCGCTCATAGTGGCCCAGGTCAAGATCTGTCTCAGTGCCGTCATCTATTACATAGACCTCGCCGTGCTGAAAAGGATTCATGGTGCCAGGGTCTACATTGATGTAAGGGTCACACTTTTGTATTGTTATCTTGAGTCCGGTTGCCTCGAGCAGTTTTCCGATCGAGGCAGACGTAATGCCTTTTCCAAGACTTGAGACAACGCCGCCTGTTATGAAGATATATTTTGGCATATTACAAGAAACTTAACTGCTTCGATCCTTTTATTAACTCCGTCGCTTTCACAAGGTCCTCTGGCGTGTCTATTCCCACTGTGTCATGCATTGTTTCAATTACCTTGATCTTGTATCCATTTTCAATGACCCTGAGCTGTTCTAATTTTTCGATCTTCTCAAGCGGTGATTGAGGAAGGCTCTTAAAGGTAAAGAGAAAATCCTTTGTGTATGCGTATAGACCGATGTGTTTATAATATTTCGGGGCGCGTTGGCTCGTTGATTCGTTGAGTCGTCGGTCATATGGGATCGGGACGCGCGAAAAATACAGCGCAAATCCTTTTCTATCAAAAACAACCTTTACTACATTCGGGTCTAAAACCTCGCGTTCGTTTCTGATCTTATGGCAAAGCGTTGCCATCTGGGTATCTTTGTCTTTTAAAACAGGGCTGACCACATCATCTATCATCGATGGATGTATAAATGGCTCGTCTGCCTGGATATTTACGACGATCTTTGTATCAATATCACTCACTACCTCAGTGAGCCTGTCAGAACCACTTTTATGCGCCTTGGAAGTATATATTGCCTTTGCGCCAAAGCCCTTGCACACATTATAGACCCGCTTATCATCAGTAGCTATTATAAGGTCCTCTAGAGACTTTGACTTTTTTGCATTTTCCCAGGTGTGCTGGACAACTGGCTTACCGCACAGATCAGCCAGAAGCTTGCCTTCAAATCTCATTGACCCAAACCTCGCTGGAATTATTCCGATAGTTTCCATAGTTTTACCTTTGGGCAGATGCGTAGGCTGCCGCGAGGGCAGCCTACGCATCTGCCCATTATCTAATCCTCTCCAGAAGCTCTTCCTGTGTCACGACACCGATGCCGACCTTGCCCACTACAATGCCTGCTGCAAAATTCGAGACCTTGGCCGCATCCTGCATGTTTGCGCCTGCTGCCAGAGCCAGGGTAAATGTGCCTATGACTGTATCGCCTGCGCCTGAAACATCAAACACATCCTGCGCAACCGTAGGGATATGCGTAACTCTGCCCTGTTTTTCAAAAAGCTGCATGCCGCTCTCTCCAAGCGTCAGAAGCACTGCCTCGCACCTTAGCTTATTAAGTAATTTTTTACCTACCTTGGTAACACTATCCACATCCTTCATCTTCACGCCTGCTGCCTGAGCTGCCTCATGGTGATTCGGAGTAATAGCTGTGACGCCTTTGTAGTAATGAAAGTGTTCTTCTTTTGGATCCACAGTCACGATCTTTTTATGGCGCCGCGCAAGCCTTAAGATCTCCTGCAAAAGCCGTGGCGT
>CAZTIQ010000069.1:0-4938 GCA_964613735.1 uncultured Planctomycetia bacterium
GGGTAAAACTATGGCGAGACAAGGATTGTTCATAACATTCGAAGGCCCAGAAGGAAGCGGGAAGAGTACACACTCTAAGCTCTTATGTGATTTTCTGAGGAAAAGAGGCTACAAGGTCCTGCATACAAGAGAGCCGGGTGGCGTAGCGATAAGTGAGAAGATACGAAAGATCTTGCTGGACCCGAGAAATAAAGACATGGACACTGTATGCGAGATGCTTCTTTATATGGCTGCAAGGGCGCAGATCGTAGAAAAGAAGATCTTGCCGGCGCTTAAAAAAGGAAAGATAGTAGTCTGCGACAGGTTTATTGATGCTACATTGGCATACCAGGGGTATGCGGGCGGGTTAGGTCTGAAACTTATTAGAGACATAGGAAGGCTTGTCACAAAAGACATATCACCGGATATTACATTTCTATTGGACATAGAGACAAAAAAGGGGCTTCTACGTTCCGGAAAAAATAAGGACAGAATGGAGAGAAAGTCCATCGCATATCACAGAAAGGTAAGAAAAGGATACCTTGATATAGCGCGGAGAGAGCCGAAAAGGGTAAAGATCGTAAGGGCAGTTGGAAAAATAAGCGATGCCCAAGAGAAGATCAGGGATATTGCATTATGTCATTTGAAAAGATAATCGGTCAAGACGTAGCTATTAAAGCTATAAAGAATATGATCGCGCAGGATCAGGTCAGGGGCACTTATCTATTCCTTGGTCCTGATGGCGTCGGGAAACGCGCCACCGCGATCTCCCTTGCGAAAGCAGTTAACTGTGAGGGTGACTCGAGAGATACAGATTGCGAATGCACATCGTGCAAAAAAATAGATTCCGGTAATCACCCGGATGTGTTTTTGGTTTATCCGGAAGGTGCGTCTTATTCCATAAAGATAATCAGGATCCGCGAGATAATCTACGAGGCGAGTCTCAAGCCCTATGAGGCGAAAAAGAGGGTTTTTATTGTAAATGATGCAGAGGCAATGACAGAAGAGGCTCAAAACTCTTTTTTAAAATTATTGGAAGAGCCGCCAAAAAATCATATATTGATACTAACCTCTTCAAATATGGCCGGGATCTTACCCACGGTCATCTCGAGGTGTAAGATATTGAAATTTAATAAACTTGCTCAGCCCATGATACAGGGATTCCTTATGTCTCGCGATTTTGACGAAGACCAGGCCATTTTATATTCGCACATGGCCATGGGCAGCATTGGCAGGGCGATCGAACTAAAGGAAATGAACATAGTCTCCCAAAGGGACGAGATCGTAAATAACTTTTTCTTAAGTAAGAGCGCCATATTCAGAGAAAATGTGTTGAGCGACTCCATGAAAGATGATGTAGAGGACACGCTCCACATACTGCTCTATTGGTACAGGGATCTTTTAGTATATGGATTTACAAACACCGAAGAGGAGTTATTGAACATAGACAGGCGCAATGAAATATCTTCTTATGCAGGAAGATTTTCAAAAAAGAAATTACAAAGGGATGTCACGAGCATTTTAAAGACTATAGAACTGGTCAGGGCGAATGTGAATCCTAAATCAGCGCTTTTCAATATGGCGGTAGGATTAAAGAGAGGCTAACATGCGAGAGGCTATTCAAGTCAGGATGAGAGAGACGGGCGGCGTGGCCTATTATGACCTCAGCAAGACCAGCCCCAAGGTAGGGGATTATGTGATAGTAGAGGTTGAACGCGGTCATGACTATGCCCAGGTCATGACCGAGCGCGAAATGATCCAGGAAAAAGATCATTGCAAGCCGCTAAAAAAGATCATAAGGATAGCGACAAAGGAAGATGTCCAGAGGATAACTGAAAATAAAAAGCGCATAAAGAGCGCGTTTCAGTCCTGCGCCAAAAAGATCCAGGAGCGAAAACTGGATATGAAACTGATCGACGCAGAATATTCGTTTGATAGGACAAAACTTATATTTTATTTTACATCTGAAGGCAGGGTTGATTTCAGGGAGCTTGTAAAGGACCTTGCGCATATATTTAAGGTAAGGATAGAGCTCAGGCAGATCGGGGTAAGGGACGAGGCAAGGATGCTGGGCGGGTTTAGCCACTGCGGAAGGCCTCTGTGCTGCGCAAGCTTTTTAAAGGGCTTTGAGCCAGTCACTATAAGGATGGCCAAGGAACAGAATCTTCCTCTTAATCCTTCGAAGATATCAGGATGTTGCGGCAGGCTCATGTGCTGCCTTGGTTACGAATATCAGAACTATAAAAAATATTTAAAAGGCCTTCCCAGGGAAGGCGAGCAGATAAAGACAAAAGATGGTAAAGGCAGGGTTATAAGCGTCAATGCGCTGAAGAGAAAGATCATGGTCCAGTTTGAAGACGGGAAACAGATAGAGATGGATTATAACAAATAAGCTTTCAGCTTTCAGCTATCAGTTGCTGAAGGCTGAAGACTGAAGGCTGACATGAAGTTTTACATCACAACACCTTTATACTACGTAAACGGAAACCCGCACATAGGGCATTCTTATACAAATATTGCCTGCGATGCGCTTTCCAGGTTCAGACGGCTGAAAAACGCCAAAGTCCTTTTTACAACAGGTACTGATGAGCATGGCCAGAAGATAAAAGAGGCAGCAGAGGCAAAGGCCATGAAGCCGGCCGCATTTGTGGATACAGTAGTGCCGCGATTTAAGGATCTATGGACAAAGCTCAATATCTCCTATGATGATTTTATTCGGACTACTGAACCAAGGCATGAAAAAGTAGTTAAAAAGATACTGGAGATCCTGTATGAAAAAGGAGATATATATGAAGGTGAATACAGCGGCTGGTATTGCACTCCCTGTGAGAGTTTCTGGACAAAGGCGCAGCTTGTCGAGGAGAATTGCCCTGACTGCAAAAGGCCGGTCGAGCACATAAAAGAGAAAAATTTATTCTTCAAACTTTCAAAATATCAGGACTGGCTCCTGGAATATATCGATTCGCATGAAGATTTTATATTGCCGGTCATAAGGCGCAATGAAGTTCTGGGATTTCTCAAAAATCCATTGAATGATCTGTGCATCTCAAGGCCTAAGTCCAGGCTTTCATGGGGGATCGAGATCCCTTTTAGCAAAGACCATGTCACATATGTGTGGTTTGACGCGCTCATAAATTATATCAGTGTGTGCGGATATGGAGATGACCCTGAGAAGTTTAAAACATACTGGCCAGCTGATATACATATGATCGGCAAGGATATACTAAGGATGCATGCGGTGAACTGGCCGATCATGCTTCATGCAGCCGGGCTTAAGCCGCCAAAGACAGTGTTTGCGCATGGTTGGTGGAAGATAGGCGAAGACAAGATGTCCAAGTCAAAGGGCAATATCGTGGATCCGCACGAGATCGCAGACAGGTTTGGCGTGGACGCATATAGATTTTTCCTCCTGAGAGAGGTGCCTTTTGGCATGGATGGGTCTTTTTCAGAAAAGGCCCTGATCTCAAGGATCAATAGCGACCTTGCAAATGACCTTGGAAATCTTCTACACAGGACGCTTTCCATGATAGATAAATATTTTTCTGGAATCGTGCCGAAGAGGAGAAATATAAAGACGGCAGACGACATTACCAGAGCCCTTATTGAGAATACAAGATCACTTGATGCTAAAATAAGCTCCAGCATGGATGAAATAGATTTTAGCCACGCCCTTTCAGCTATCTGGGCCCTGATAAACAACGCAAATAAGTTTATTGAGCAAAAGGCGCCGTGGAAATTGTCTAAAGAGAAAAAAGAAGATGAACTTAAGGACATGATGTATGATCTTTATGAGGTATTGAGGATCGTAGCCCTGTCACTCTGGCCATTTTTGCCGCAGACATCAGATAATATGATAGCCCAGCTTGGCCTTAAGGTGGCCAAGAGGAGTATGAAGGACTTGTCCTGGGGCCTTGCAAAGTCAGGGACAAAGATAAAAAAGGGTAAACCGCTCTTTCCGAGAATCGAAATAGAATGATGCTGCTCCCCAGGCCAGTGGGTCCTGCAAAAAGGCGCTCGGCCGCCCCAGCGAGGCGGCCTTCGCTCAGCGAAATTTTTTGCTCGCCATTTTGCCTTACGGCAAAATGGCACCATGCCCGCAAAAAATTTCGATGCTTTTTGCAGGACCCACTGGCCTGGGGAGCAGCAACTTAATGAATGATGAGGTGAGTTATGAAACAAATATATCTGGATCACAACGCAACTACGCATGTTCGTAAAGAAGCACTCGAGGCAATGATGCCGTATTTTAGTGAAGAATATGGCAATGCATCCAGTGTGCACTCTAAAGGGCAGAGCGCGCTTAAAGCAGTAGAGTCTTCAAGAGCTGTAATAGCCAATGCAATCGGCACAGAGCCAGTAGATATTGTATTTACATCAGGCGGCACAGAGAGTGATAACTTTGCAATAAAAGGTGTGGCCCTGGCAAATATTGAAAAAGGACGCCATATAATAACCTCGAAGACTGAACATTCAGCTGTGCTTGATACGTGTAAATTTTTAGAAGAACAGCTTGGTTTTGAGGTCACGTATCTTTCTGTTGATAAATACGGGGTTGTGGATCTGGACATGTTTAAGGATTCTATCAGAAAGGATACTGTGCTTGCTTCGATCATGTTTGCCAATAATGAGACAGGCACCATACAACCCATAAAAGAGATCGCGAAGATCGCAAAAAAACAGGGTATCTGTTTTCATACAGACGCAGTACAGGCCCTTGGAAAAGAACCTATAGATATGGAAGAGCTCGGCGTTGACCTTTGTTCTTTTTCTGGACACAAGCTGAACGGCCCGAAAGGCGTAGGCGCCTTATATGTGAGAAAGGGCGTTAAGATCATACCTTACCAGAGCGGCGGGCACCATGAGAGGAAGAGAAGGGCAGGCACCTTGAATGTGCCTGGCATAGTTGGTTTTGCAAAGGCCCTGGAAATAGCCGCCAGGGACATGCAGAAGGTCGATAAA
>CAZTIQ010000070.1:0-4740 GCA_964613735.1 uncultured Planctomycetia bacterium
CTTGACCTTACCTATCAGGACTTCTTTCTTGCCAAAGCCGTGGCAGTCTGAGCCCCCTGTTACGGCCAGGCCGTGCTCCCCGGCAAGCTTCTTGAGTCTTTCTACATCTCTTGGTTTATGTGAAGAATGATAGACCTCTATTCCCTGTATCCCGTCTTTAACAAGCTGCCCGATAAGCCCATCCACAGCTTTACCGTTTATATTTATCAATTTCGGGTGCGCGAGGACAGCTACCCCGCCCACAGCTCTGATCATGTCCACTGCCTCTTTAGGAGATAACTTGAATTTCCTGACATAACAGCATTCGCCGTCTGCAATATATTTATTGAATGCCTGTTTTATCGAAGATACATATCCTTTCCGAAATAAAATATTGGCGATGTGCAGCCGGCCTACACAGCCCGGGCCGCTCGCCTCAAAAAGCTCTTCCTCGGATATGTCGATCCTGTGTTTTTTCAGTTTTTTCAATATCTCTTTTGCGCGCTCTTTCCTGACTATGGTTATCTCTTCAAGTTTTTTCAAGAATAAGGCGTCCTTCCGATCTATAAAATAACCAAGTATATGTATCTCTGAGTTTTCCAGTTCTGCTGTCAGCTCTACCCCTGGGATGACTTCGACATCAATACCCCTGCCGGCCAGAATGGCAGGCGCGATACCGCTGCAACAGTCATGGTCAGTGATTGCAATAGCATCGATCCCATTTGCCTTGGCGTATTCCACCACCTTTTCAGGCGAAAACGTGCCGTCAGACAGATAGGTATGAACGTGTAAGTCAGCTACCTTGCTCATCGCTCTTTATTTATCCTGTCTAAAATGCCATTGACGAACTTACCTGAGTCTATATCGCCGTATTTCTTTGCCAGCTCTATTGATTCATTGATCGCGACCTTTGGAGGGATCCCAGCCATGTAGATAAGCTGAAATATCCCAAGACGCAGAACATTCTTGTCTATTACAGCTATTCTTTTAAGCTCCCAGTTCTCGGCATACTTTGTAATAGCTGCGTCTATCTTGTCGACATCCTTGCGGGTCCCTCTCACAAGAGAATTGGCAAAATCCTTTATGTCATCGCTGAAATGACCCTTTGACCAGAAATCCTCGATGGCATCATCAACAGAATGCTTTCCGATCTCTATCTGATACAATATCTTTAATGCGCACTCACGCGCTAGTGTACGTTTTCTCATGGCTATATCTCATCCAGCAGATTCGCCATCTCTATAGCTGATACAGCTGCGTCACGACCCTTGTTGCCGTCTTTTGTCCCAGCCCTCTCGATTGCCTGATCTATTGAATCAGCTGTGATTATGCCAAAGATAGCTGGAATGCCTGTTGAAAAAGACACATGCGCAACACCTTTTGCTACTTCGCTGGCAATGTAATCAAAATGAGGCGTTGAACCTCTTATCACAGTGCCCAGGCAGATTATGGCGTCGTATTTCTTTGACTTTGCCATACGATGCGCAATGACCGGGATCTCAAATGAACCAGGCGCCCATACTACCTGAACCTCGTTTTCCTTTGCGCCATGCCTTGATAACGTATCCAGGCAACCTTCCAGAAGACGATTAGTGATAAAATCGTTGAATCTGGATGCAATTATACCAAACTTCTTGCCTTTTGCAATCAGCTGGCCTTGAATTGTCTTTACCATGTTACACCCCCTTCTTTAATTTATGTCCCATTTTTTCCTTTTTCACCCTGAGATACTTCCTGTTCAGCCGCGTCGGCTCTATTTCAATAGGCACCCTCTTTACCACCTCAAGTCCATAGCCTTCAAGCCCTACTATTTTTTTAGGGTTATTTGTCATGAGCTCTATTCTTTGTAAGCCCAGATCTACAAGTATCTGCGCGCCTATGCCATAATCCCTGAGGTCAGGCTTAAATCCAAGCGCCTCATTTGCCTCTACCGTGTCCAGCCCCTTATCCTGCAATGCATAGGCCTTTACCTTGTTCATGAGACCTATGCCCCTTCCTTCCTGACGCATATAGAGCAAAACGCCTTTCTTCTTCTTGCTTATTGTCTTCATCGCCCTGCGAAGCTGTTCTCCGCAGTCACATCTTTTTGAGCCAAATACATCGCCAGTAAGGCATTCAGAGTGCACACGCACCAGCACTGGCTTTTTCGTGCGCACATCTCCTTTTATAAGGACTACGTGATGAAATTCATCAACAGTAGATTCATATACATGCAATTTAAAGGTCCCGAACTCTGTCGGCAATTTAGTTGAAACAACTCGCCTTACAAGTTTCTCAGACTTACGCCTGTACTCTATAAGGTCGGCAATAGTGCAGATCTTAAGGCTGTGGATCTTTGAAAACTCAATAAGCTCAGGCGTCCTTGCCATTGAACCGTCTTCATTGATTATCTCGCATATTACGCCTGCAGGGTAAAGGCCTGCGAGTTTCATAAAATCCACGCATGCCTCTGTGTGGCCTGCCCGGGTCAGAACGCCCCCGTCTTTTGCGCGCAAAGGAAACGCATGGCCAGGCCTCACGAGATCGTCAGGCCTGGTCTTCGAGTTTATAAGCGTCTTTACAGTTATTGAACGGTCATGCGCAGATATCCCGGTCGTGACCCCTTTTCTGGCATCAACAGAAATAGCCCACGCAGTCTTATAAGGATCTTTTGTGTTCTCGAACATGGGATATAGCCCAAGTTCATCAAGCCTTTTGCCTTCCATGGGCACGCACACAAGCCCTCTTCCATGCCTGATCATAAAATTGACTGCTTCAGCATCTGCAAAAGACGCGCTGACAACAAGATCGCCCTCGTTCTCGCGACTTTCATCATCTATGACAATGATCTGCCTGCCTTTTTTCAGATCATCTAAAATTTCCGGGATAGTATTAAATCGCATATATTACCTCTTATAAATACAAAAACCCGAAGAAACTAATCTTCGGGCATATTTGTGTCATCATAATACACTCTCTTCTCCCATCTAGCCTATAACTATCGGTTCTGGAATCTCACCAGATCTGCTTACCTCTCCGCCTATGCGGAAAGAGCTCGTGGACTATACCACCGGTGGGGACTTTCACCCTCTCCCGAAGATCTATTTAATTGTAAAGTTATTATAGCAAAGACCTTGTATTTGTCAATAAAAATCTAGATTCATAGGAATTATCTTTTTCTAGCGTTAACACAATTGCTTTTTTCAAGCAGATCTACAGGATTCTTATGAGGTGGAAGACAATATGAAAAAATGGTTTTACCATTTGTATTTGAAATAGCAAAATCTCCGAGCTGTATAATATCCATACCAATTAACACATCTACATTATCCAATAATTTACCTTCTGAAACTCTAACATTAGGTATGCATACCCTATTGGGCAAAAGAATATCAACAATGAATGTATTAACTTGCGACTTACCATGAACGCCGTGAGCTTCAGTCATTCCGGTAGGCATTAAAGATACCTTCTTTGCAACGTTGCCAGTTATAACGGAATTCGTTGCACCGGTATCCCATATTGCCTTAAAGGGAGAAAATTGCTTTTGCGGGTTAGAATCTATGGCTAAAGGTAAGGCTATTTGGCAATCTGTAATGAGGGCTCTTGTAATACGATCGTACTGAACCCTAAAAGCATGATGAAATACTTTTCCATTGCTCATCGATGGAAACAAACGCTAGCAGAAAAAAATCTTTGCGTTACATCATCCTGGTTGTCAGATACTTTTTGTATTAAAAATTTCCCTATGGTATATTTCTGGGAAGCTTCTTTAAGCGCTTCTTCTTGTGAAGCATAGCTGCCTACTACTTGCTCACCTATAATTACAATAAATTTATTTGCATGCTCTTTCAATAGAGCTGCCTTGTTTTTCAAAAAGTAATTATATTCTTTTTCTAACATATCTACCCCCAAGTTACTTAAATTAGTTTATCATATTATCTTTGCTTCCGCAACTAAATTCTTATAAATTCTATCCATGGTCCATGAGAGAAATCCATTCGAAGTATAATATTTGAAGGTGAAAAATAGCATCATTTTTTGCGCTTTAATTTTGTTTAAACCCTATCGGACCCTTCGGTTTTGGCGGTGGTGGCGGAAGTGGCGGCATGAGTGATTTAATGATTTCGAATATCTCTATTACGTATTTATCCTGTTTGTCCATCTGTTTCTCGAGATTCTCCAGCTTTTCCGCTAACTCTTTATGCGTAGCAAGAACCTGCTTTAGCCTTACAAATGCCCGCATAATAGCTATATTGACCTGGATAGCTCGTTTACTGCGCAATACACTGGACAGCATTGCCACCCCTTGCTCCGTAAAGGCATATGGTAAATATTTGACATTTTTTCCTGATTCCAAGATAACAAATTGTGATCTTGGAATTACCTTCTTCGAATTGTCTAAGGTTACAAATTGTGACCTTAGAGATTTAACCTCTTTCCATGTCAGTTGAAACATAAAATCGCTTGGAAATCGATCAATGTTACGCTTTACTGCCTGAATTAATGCTCCTGTTGTAACTCCATACAACTCAGCCAGGTGCATGCTTAGCATCACCTTCTGCCCCAGGATCACAAATATCTTCTGTTCTATCAGCTCTTGCGGAACAAGCCCTTTCATAATATACCCCTCTCCTGTCATTGCGAGGCCCCGCAGCGGCGAAGCGACCGAGGACGAAATGTCCGAGGAAGTGCCGAGCCCTCCGGGCGAGGCCAATCTCAAGGGGGGTGGATATGGGGCGTATATTAGTCGTTGATGATGATGACCTCATCATAGAGGCC
>CAZTIQ010000071.1:0-4737 GCA_964613735.1 uncultured Planctomycetia bacterium
TATCGATAATAATCGTATATAACCGAACAATAGGAGGTGCTATATGCACAGGAAATTATTTACACTTACGCTTGCTATTGCAATATTATTTAGCATCGTAGTAACAAAACAGGCGTTTTGTTACCGTGTACCACCAGAAGAGAGTAAGATCCGATATCTGTATGTATTCGGAGAAGATGGAAAATTGAGTTATGGAGCAACAAAGGGGCCGCAGGTCGTATTTTTAAAGATCCCTGCATCTTATACTGGGGATATAAATGTTTCTGTGTATGATCCTGACATAGGCGGGAGCGTAGACGAAAAGAGCGGGAAATGGAATACCGAGACACGCTTTTCTATTTTTGGCGGGAAGAAAGCGTATACTTCGATAGCCGGCGTGACAGGCGCAAAGGTAGAAGATTTTTATCAGGGCGCGCTGATACAGGCAGAAAAATTTTCAGAAGATAAAAAATATGATAAAAAGTTTTTCCATTTTTCACCATTAAGCGTATCGCAGGGTGAAAAAGTCGGGGATTTTGTATATTTTAAGGTCGTAGCAGAAGGACTTGCAGGAAATGACAACAATGTATTTTATTTAGAGGTGTCTCCTGAGACAACAGAGGCGTTTGCTTATTCTTTAAACCTGAGGTTATCAGAGCGTCGCGGCACAAAGATGGCGCTTTATCCAGAAATACCACAGGGCGCGAACAGCATAGTGGAATACAATTTTGACCTTGATACATCCGGCGGGAACATTGAACTGTTTAGCGCATCCAAGGCATATGCAATAAAGGGTTCTCAAACTGGCATGTGGGCAAACACAAAGATAGATGTCCCAAAGAAAGATGCTGGCAAGAGATGGGTATATGAAATAACAAAGGCGACCCAGCCAAATGCGAACATGGTGATGTATTTTGCCAGTAGTGACGGTAATGCCATACCTGTATATTTTACACCAGGTGATAGCGGGCCAAAGAGGGTATTTGTCACGAAAAAGGTAGAAAAGGCAAAAGAGCCATGGCTTGAGTCAAGGATATCATGCAATACATTTACATTTGACGGATCTAAATCACATGACCCTGATAACCAAGCATTGGTTTATTTCTGGGATTTCGGTGACGGCACCACAAGCACTGAAGTAAGAGATATGCATACCTATAAGGATGCAGGCAAGTATCTTGTCCAGCTGACTGTCACAGATAGTTCAGATGTAGATTGCAATACTGCTACGACACAGCAGCTGGTAAAGGTCAACCAGCCACCGTGCGCAGTGGCAGAAGGCCCGAAGATATCATGCGTGAATGACAGGATCGCGTTTGACGGCACTCAGTCAACAGATAGCCCTGAGGATAAATTGACGTATAGATGGGATTTTGGAGACGGAGAAACAGCAGAAGGCGCAAAGGTAGAGCATAAATACGCAAAGGGCGGAAATTATTTAGTGAACCTTACCGTAGTAGATGATTCAGACACTATATGCGACACCGGCACAGACACATTGAATATCGCAGTCAATACAGTGCCTGTTGCAGACGCTGGAAAGAACCTTATTTTATGTAAGGGCAATCCAAGCGATCCGCTTGAAGTCGCGTTTGACGCAGGAAAGTCAATTGACGCTGACGGGGACAAGCTGACATATGTGTGGGATTTTGGCGACGGAGAGACATCAGAAGGCAAGAGCGTGACTCATAGATACGCCAAAGGCGGCGAGTATATAGCAAAACTATTAGTCACTGACAACACGGATACAGAATGCAATAAATCCACTTCTACCAGAAAGATCGTATTAAATAGAGCGCCAATGGCAAGCGCGGGAGAGAATCAGGCGATATGTCTCGCAGATAAGGCTGAGTTTGACGCTGGTCTTTCGCTTGACAACGACGGAGACGCGCTCTCGTATACATGGGATTTTGGAGACGGCAAGAGCGAAAAAGGCAAGAATGTATCTCATAAGTATGCAAAGGGCGGGACCTATAAAGTAAACCTGATAGTAGATGACAATAGCAGCACAGAATGTTCCAATGCCTCTGACGTCATAACAGTAGATGTGAACTCCACGCCTAGCGCAATGGTAGACGCTCAGGAAGTCGCCTGCGTCAGCGACGATATAAAGTTTGATGGCGCCTCATCGAATGATCCAGATGGCGACAAGATGAGCTATACATGGGATTTTGGAGACGGCTCTACAGCCAGCGGATCCAATGTAAAGCACGATTACTCAAAAGGCGGCTTATATAAGGTAAGGCTTTTTGTAGACGATGGCAAAGGATCTGAATGTTCAGGTTCTACAAAAGTCCATTATGTAAACGTAAATACGCCTCCTGTGGCTGACGCTGGTCAAAACATCACGGTCTGTCTTACAAATGAGATAAAGTTTGACGCAACAGACTCGTTTGACGCAGACAATGACAACCTGAAGTATGTCTGGGATTTTGGTGATGGACAGACTGCATCAGGGCCAAAGGTGGCACACGCGTATAATCAAATAGGTACATACAAGGTTACATTGAGCGTCACTGATGATTCAGGGACAGAGTGCAACATCGCGACTGATACGCTAGTTGCTACTGTCAATGCCGAGCCGGTGCCTATTATAGAAGTTATATAAAATTTTGTTCCAGTAGTAATCGAGAGAGGCCCCGCTGATAATTCTGCAAAAAACAGTTTATTCGGGGCCTTTTTTGTGGTACATTAATAGAAATAGCTCGATCGTAAAAACCTACATAGAAATCTTATGACAAACAAGAAAACTCTATCAATATTTTTGTTAATACTGGCAGTATTCTTTATTGCGCGCCCATGTCTTGCACAGACAAAAGACCTTACCATTGTCTTTTCTGGTGATATGCGGGGCGAGCTGGAGAATTGTCACTGCCCAAAGGATGATTTTGGCGGCCTGTCAAGGAGAGCCGAGTACATTGCCGAGGTCCAAGAAGTCCAGGATGATGTATTGCTCTTAGACGTAGGCGACGTCCTGCCTTTACGCACGCCGGATATTGATGATATGACGATAAAGTACGACGCCTTTATTTCATTTAAGGCAATGGACATCATGGGATATGACGCGATGAATATAGGCGAAAGCGACCTGATCCTCGGCGAAGGATTCCTGGAACAGAAGACAGAAAATCTTTCCTTTCCTTTAATATCCGCAAATATTGTGGATAAATACACTGGTTCACCTCATTTCAGGCCATATGTAATAAAGACAATGAAGAACGGCCTGCGGGTAGGCATCCTGGGACTCCTAAACCAGAGGTACGTGATAAATTCTGATAAGCTGGACACTATTTCATACATCGAGACTGCTGATAGATATGTCGAGGATCTGAAATCAGAGAGCGACATAGTCATAGTGCTTGGACACCTGGGCCTGCCATATTCAGAACACCTGGCTGAGGCAGTAGAAGGCATTGACGTAATCTTGAACGGGCACTGGGATGTGGATAGCCAGGAGCCTAAAGTGATCGGAAAGACTCTGATCATGTCAACGACGTTTCACTCAAGAAAGATCGGGAGGCTTGATCTTAAAATAAAAGATAGCGCCGTTACCTCATATACATGGGAATCCACGCCGCTCGATGAAGAATACGATGGTAACCTCATGATCAATAATCTGGTTTCACAATTCCCGAGCAAGGTAGGCGAAGCCAGCAAGGTAAATTTTGCAATGATCGAAAAGCTGGCAGACCAGAGGCCGTTAATGGTATCTGTTTTTTATTCCCCGGGTTGCAGGGCCTGCATGGAGGTAGACAGGGATGTATTGCCAGGTATAGAAGAAAAATACGGCCAGGACATACTGATAAAACACTATGATGTGAGCCTGACGAATAATTATGAGCAGATGGTGAGACTAGAAAAGCTATATGGCATAGAAGGCGGGTATGTCCCGGAGGTCATAGTGGCGAGGAATGTCCTGATGGGCAAAGAGGATATAACTCTGCGATTAGACGATGTCATCGAGAAGGCCCTGGCCGAACCGCCTGATTCAAAAAAAAACAGCGAAATCAAGTTAGAAGCAGTCCAGTACCAGGCACCAGCCTCGTCAATAATCCTATCCAGGTTTGAATCCTTAAGCGTATATGCAGTTATGGCAGCAGGCCTTTTAGACGGCGTTAATCCATGCGCATTCACGACTATTGTATTTTTTATTTCGTTTCTTGCATTTGTCGGATATAAAAGGCGCGAGATGTTCTTTGCCGGCCTGTCTTTTGCGTTCGCTGTCTTTATCACGTATTTACTCATCGGGCTGGGCATATTCAGATTTTTAAGGGCAATGCACGGGTTCCATCATATTACTCTGATACTTAATATATTCATAGCTGGCCTTGCGCTTTTACTGGGCGGCCTAAGCCTTGTGGATTACTTTCGATATAGAAAGAACAAGGATAGCAAGGACGTGGTGCTGAAGCTGCCGCAGGCCATAAAGAACAGGATACATTCTGTAATAGGCGCTGATTTTAGAGACAAAAAGTCCGGCCTCTTGAGGATCATATGGGTTGCCTTTTCAGCTGGTTTTATAGTGTCCATACTCGAATCCTTTTGCACGGGCCAGGTGTATTTGCCGACGATCGCATTCGTGCTCAGGATGACGGAAAAGAAGATATCTGCGTTTTCATACCTCGTTCTCTATAACCTGTCATTTATCCTGCCGCTCATAGCTGTGTTTCTCTTAGGCCTTTTCGGCGCAACCTCCAAGACCTTCACCAAATTCATGCAAAACCGCCTGGGCCTAGTCAAGCTAGCAACCGCCGCACT
>CAZTIQ010000072.1:0-3357 GCA_964613735.1 uncultured Planctomycetia bacterium
TTAGCGCCAGGTGAACCAAAGAAATATATAGGCTGTAATCACTGCGGCTAGTGTAAATGGCAGGCCTATCTTAAAGAATTCGCCAAACGAGACCTTGTATCCCCTTTTTCTTAGCATGCCCACAGACACTATGTTTGCTGAGGCTCCTATAGGCGTTAGATTACCGCCTAATGTAGCGCCTATTAAAAGGCCGAAGAGCAAAAGCTCAGGCCTCGCACCCATGCCATCTGCCAAGAGCTTTGCAACAGGTATCATTGCAATGACATAGGGAATATTGTCAATAAACGCTGAACACAATACTGAAATCCATACTATGAGAGTAAACGTAAGCAATACATTGCCGCCTGTCACTCTTGATATAAAATGCGCTATGTCTTCTATAACGCCTACATGTGAAAGCGCTCCTATAAGGATAAACACGCCTATTAAAAAGAATAACGTTCGCCAGTCTATATTTTTTTTGAAAGAAAAACCCTGTTTGGGAAATATCTTATACCACAAAAGTCCAATAGCTCCAAAAAATAGACATATAAGCGCAATGCTGTAATAGGGCTTTTGTGGAATAAAGCTTGATATAGCCAAGCTAACTATCATAAGAACCATGAGTATTGTAGGCACCCATGTCTTGATCGTGACCTGGTCTATCTTCTGAACACCTTGCTTGTACTTTCTGAAAAGGAAATATAATACAAGGAACGAAAAAACCGCACCTATCTCAACTGCAAATGCAATGCCAGGCCGGCCCTTCATCCAGAAAAAGTCCATGAAATTCATCTTGTGTGACATGGCAAGGATTATGCTGGGTGAGTCGCCTATCATAGTGGCTGAGCCCTGGAGATTTGAACTTACAGCAATCCCGATCAAAAACGGGATGGGGTTTGCCTTTAATTTTTTAGCGACCTCGAATGCAATGGGCGCCACTATTAAAACAGTTGCTACATTTTCAGTAAAACTCGATATAAAACTGGCCAAAAGGCACATGTATAAAAGCGCCATGCCTACATTCTTTGACCTCGCTACAAGATGTACTGCCAAAAATCCTGGCACATCAGAATATATAAAGAGTCCGGACAATATCATCGTGCCGAGAAACACGCCAATCACATTGAAATTTATGCTTAAAAATGCATCCTTAACGCCCAACGCGCCTGAAAATAAAATTACACCGACCCCGGCGAATACTGAGATCAAAGGATGGATCTTGCGGTTGAATAAAACTATCACAAGATAGGTAAGTAAAAACACTGCTATTACAAAAAGCTTCACTCTCTACTCCTTTGTAGAAAATACGTAAGCCTTTCGAGCTCCATTGACAGATCTATATTCAGGACTTCAATGTCTTTCGGGGTCTTGGGCCTTATTGGAGCCAAATTCAAGATGGCCTTGATACCAGATAATACAAGCTTGTCAATTACGTCCTGAGCAGCATCTTGCGGCACTGCCACGATAGCCAGGTTTATTCTCTGCGGGCTTATTGCCTTTTTCAGTTCTTGTATGCTTCTTACTTTGATGCCTTGCCTTAACCTGCCTATTTTTTTCTTGTCATTATCAAAGACGTACTTTATGTTAAACCCCTGGCCCCTGAATCCCTTGTACGCCAAAAGCGCTGAGCCCATATTGCCTACACCTATAAGCGCCACATCCCAGTCTCTGCCAATGCCAAGGATATTCTTAAGCTCTGTTTTCAAGATCTCTACGTTATAGCCACTACCTGGCCTTCCGAACTGGCCAAAATACGTAAGGTCTTTTCTGACCTGCGCTGCGCTGCATCCTGTAACTTCGGATAATTCCTGTGAAGATATGATACCCTTGTCTTTCAATGACAAAAGCGCCCTGTAGTAAAGTGAGATCCTTGGAATACTGGGTGAAGGGATTTTCATATTTAGAGAATTACTGTACTGCCTCTACGCTTATTACCTCAGGTACGTCCTCTTTTATGGCCTTTTCCACGCCCTGCTTAAGAGTCATCTGAGACATAGGGCATCCACTACACGCACCCTTTAGCCTTACCTTTACTACGCCATCTACTACATCTACCAGCTCTATGTCGCCGCCATCTCTTTGAAGAAAGGGTCTTATCTTTTTTATAGCACCTTCTATTTTTTCACGCATAACTACGCCTCTCCTTCTATGGTTACAAGAGTTACAAAATTTACACCAGTCTGTACCCTTTGTAACTAAGTTATCCACACGTTATCAACATCCTTATTCCCAGGAACGTTCCTTTAATGATTTGAACGTAAGACCGCTCTCTTCTCCTGGAATAGGCGCAACTGGCTCTGTAAGCAAGAACTTGCCTTTTTCAATCCATTCTTTCAGGGTCTGGGCTATCTCAACTGCCTTTGAATAACTGGAAAGCGCGCCTGTAGGCACTTCTTTGCCATTAACAATTATCTTCCCGCTTTTCAGCTGAGTATAATTTACCTCTCCCAGGCTGCCTGGTTTACAATTTGGGTATGCATCACTATAGTCAACTATCTGCGTCCATATGTCCTCATCCTTTATAGCGGTGAACTTACAGATCTCTTCATTCAATATTGGGATCGGAACGCCTATGCCAACTGTAAGCGTGACACCATAACCCTGGAATGTCGTACCTACTAAATAATCAGGGCTCATGCTCTTTAAATCCCCGATCACAGCAAGCGTACCTGCTGGTGCCTGCGGTATGCCTGTTTTTTTCCGCTTTACCGTAGGTGCATGCTGCGTACCTTGCCATGCAATATAACCCTCGCCGCCTCCTAAGAAAATCTTAGTCCCAATGCCAAGAGTCTTATAGTGCGGGTCGTTTAAAAGCGGTGAAAGCTGGCCTGCTGAACAATAGTATGCATTGCCGAGTTGCGGCCGCAATGCACCCATGTAAGTATAGATTATTTTGTCAGACAGATTCACGGCACAATTGTAGTTCTGATACGCGTTCCTCATATTAAAAAGCACTGCCTCATTAATGTCCCTGATGTTTATGAGTGTATCGAGTTTCTTGCGCGGGTAGCAATCTGTGCCATACGCTGTAGCAGAGAACTTCAGATCCTTGCCTGCAACAAGTTCTTGTATTACATGTGCGCCTCCGTATTTAAATTCGCCGGGATATACCTTGTTCTGAGGGTCGTCTTTTGGCAGGGCAGTTGCGCCTAAAAAAACATCGACTGCTGCAAACCCTGCGTAGAGCGGCACATCATTTAAGGTAACATCTTCTCCGCCAAGTTTTATCCTCGGCTTTGCATGTCCTATATTAAAATAGGCGCCTGAGGAACACATTGGGCCAAACGTCCCTGTAGTTACAACATCTACCTTCTCAGCTGTTTTCTTCAGGCCGTCCTTTTCCACAAGGTCTATTATCTCCTCTGCTGTGACAAC
>CAZTIQ010000072.1:3457-4619 GCA_964613735.1 uncultured Planctomycetia bacterium
CTTGAAATACCTGCTAAAATTCCCTCTTCCACTGCCAAGCGCTTTGCCACAGAGAACGCATCTTCATTCTTTACCTTAACAATCTCATCTATCAAGGCCTTGTCCAAAACATCTGGTACAAAGCCAGCTCCTATCCCCTGAATCTTGTGCGACCCTGGCCCGCCGCCAGAAAGTACAGGTGAATCAAGCGGCTCAACAGCCACTACTTTAAAATCAGGCTTTTTATTTTTAATCATCTGCGCTACGCCTGTCAGCGTACCGCCTGTCCCGACACCGCTCACTAATATATCCACCTTGCCGTCTGTATCATCCCATATCTCTTCAGCTGTGGTTTCTCTATGGATCTTTGGATTTGCCGGGTTCTTGAACTGCTGCGGCATAAATGAACCTTTGGTCTTTTTTGCAAGCTCTTCTGCCTTTTCTATGGCTCCTTTCATGCCCTTTTCTCCAGGCGTCAACACAATCTCAGCGCCAAATAATTTTAAGACCTGCCGGCGCTCAACACTCATTGTATCAGGCATTGTAATAATCAATTTATAGCCCTTGGCTGCTGCAATAAATGCAAGTGCAATGCCAGTGTTGCCGCTCGTAGGCTCAATAATAGTGCCTCCTGGCTTTAAGATACCTTTTTCTTCGGCATCCTTTATCATTGAATAGCCGATCCTGTCCTTTACACTGCCGCAGGGATTAAAAGACTCAAGCTTGCCGATTATCTGAGCATCTATGCCCTTTGTTAATTTAGTTAAACGGACCAATGGTGTTTTTCCAATGGTCTCAGTAATATTATTGTAGATCTTTGACATGACGCTACCTTCGTCTTTTATATACTATAGGTATGTTCCTGTTCCTTCTTCATGCTTGTTCGTGCCCTTCTAGCAAGTTCTGCAAAGGTAACGCTGTCTACCACAAGCGATGTAGCTGTATACACTTGATTCCACAGGTCCCTGAATACACAACACTGAAAATCCTTGCACTCATTATATTTACCTTTGCCAGCGCATGTAATGGGCTCTATAGGCCCTTCTACGAACCTGACAACCTCTCCTACTGTAATCTTCTCTGGAGGTCTGGCCAAACAATAACCACCGCTGATGCCGCGCTTACTATCTACAAACCCGCCTTTTTTCAAACTGAGCAAGACCTGCTCTAAAAACTTATCAGG
>CAZTIQ010000073.1:0-1151 GCA_964613735.1 uncultured Planctomycetia bacterium
TAAAGAGGTTATTTGATATAATACTTGCGACAGTGGGCATAATAATTACGTTCCCAATTTTGGTCGTGCTGTATGTTGTTATAAAGATTTTTTCACCAGGGGGGCTTGCCGTATTCAAGCAGCTGAGGAGCGGCCTTAATGGCAGAGAGTTTATTATGTATAAGTTCAGGACAATGATCGAGGGCGCTGAGAAAAAGAAAAAAGGATTGAAATCCTTGAATGAAATGAACGGGCCTGTGTTTAAGATGCGCAAGGACCCAAGGGTTACTAAATTTGGAAAATTTCTTAGAAGGACAAGTCTTGATGAACTACCGCAGCTTTTCAACATACTTAAGGGAAATATGTCTTTGGTAGGGCCAAGGCCTCCGATTCCTTCAGAGGTCAATAAGTATGAGATATGGCAGAGACGCCGTCTGAGCATGAAGCCAGGCCTTACGTGTCTCTGGCAGATAAATGGACGCAATAACGTAGACTTTGACAAATGGATGCAGATGGATTTAGAATATATAGATAACTGGTCACTGGCACTGGATTTTAAGATCCTGTTTAAGACAGCACCCGCAGTATTATTTTCAATCGGTGCCCGCTAACTTTACACTTTGACATTGCAAGAGTGTAAAGTTAGCAATACGATGGAGGGAATTTATGAGGATGATATTTATTGGTATCTTACTAGCTTCGGTTGCTCTTGCAGGTTGTTCAGCTGGAGGAGGCGGAGATGAGCGTGTAGTGGCTCAGGTGAACGACTACAAGATGACGGTTGAGGATTTAAAGTATGAACTGAAGAATGTGCCTTACGATGATGCAAGTCTTTTAGAGACTGAAAAAGGCAGACTGGACTACATTAATAGATTATTGGAAAAAGAGATATTGCTTCAGGAGGCGCAGAAAAAGGGACTCGACAGAGAAAAGGAGTTCATGAGGAGCATTGAGAATTACTGGGAGCAGGCGTTATTAAGGCTTTTGCTCCAAAAGAAGAGCAATGAGATACCAGGCCTGATCCATGTGTATGACAATGAGATCGATGAATATTATAGAGAGACAGGCGAGGATCTTTCCAGGAGTGATATTAGCCGGATAATAAGGCAGAAAAAAGAAACAGAGGCAATGAATGTCTGGGTACAGGAGCTGAAGAAGCGCTCGCGGGTGAA
>CAZTIQ010000073.1:1251-3186 GCA_964613735.1 uncultured Planctomycetia bacterium
AGAAGGAAGTAGATCTGGACAGGCTAAACAGGCGGATAAATCTCAGGTTCTCTGATTTCTATAATCCGCGGGGATATACCAAGAAGGTTGATTTTTCTACAGAGGATCTACTCTCGGGGAAACTGGACGCCATATTCTCCAGGGTAGAGGATATACTTGACATGTATCCTTCCAGGGCCCATGTCACTGTTAATGTATACAAGAACAGGAAAGGCCTGGACACGGCGTATGAAGGCATCTTTCACGAGCCCAATACTGCGAAGTCATTCTATATTTATAAAACAAATACGATCTATACCACTGAAAGGGTTATAAGCGAGGCTATACTTGCCCATGAAATGGCGCATTGTATAATAGACCACTATTTTGTGATCTTGCCACCCAGGAAGATCCAGGAAATGTTAGCTGTTTATGCAGATGTGCACTTAAAGGATTAGGCAAAAAAAAGCTTGCCAGAGCCTGTGTTTTATGATACAATTAATTAAGTATTTTAAAAGTATTTAAGGAGGAAAAATCATGAGGAAATTGACAGTAGTTCTATTATTAGTATTTGTGTTAAATATTTGCTCTATAAATATATTAAGCGCAGACGTATGTAAGGTCTGTCGACCAAAGGGAATGGTCTGTCTTGAAAGGGGCCCCTGCGAACCAATAAATGAGTTCATGATAAGGGCTGCTGATAAGTGCCGGGCAGATAAAAATGTGCAGAGCCTGGCTATGTCCAAGCTGGCATTTGTTGATATACTTTCTCAGGTCATACGACTTGATAGAGAGTTTCCGCAGATATATACGCTTAACGATGAGGAGCGCTATGTAGTAGAGACAAGGCTTCTTAGCGAGAAGGGTATTGATATATTTACTGAGACAAATCCGTTCGAGCCTCTCACAAGAGAAGAGCTGGCCGGAGTATTAAAGGGCGTAGTTATTGAGGAAAATTTAGGTTATTCAAGCGGTCTGGCTGACCAGGGTTTTAAGTTAAGCAATTCTGAATATATTATATATGACGCAAAACTATATGTGGATGAAGGCAAAGGACCTGAACTCTGGGAGAAAAAGAGGAGCTTTAATGAGAGTTCAGCAGAAAGCAATCACTATCTCGTAAAGCTGGATTCCTGCAACAAAGCCAGCATAGCATTCGGAGACAATGAAAAGGGAAAGATCCCTGTCGTAGGTTCAAAGCTAAATGCCTCATATAGGCTGTACGGTAAAGAGACAGATGTCGTTACTGACTGCGAGGTAGCTCTACTTTTGTCTGATCTGTATATTGCTAGGAATATACAGAATGCATATAATCCTTCAAGGCCGCTTACCAGGGCAACCTTTGCAGACCTTCTTATAAAGGCATTCCAGCTAGAGAGACAACTGCCAGGAAATACTGCCTTTCTCACAGATGAGGAGCTTTATCTGATACAGAGCAAGATACTTTCCAAGAAAGGTATTGATATATTTACTCAGGGCGGACCAGATACAATGCTCACAAGGGAAGAGCTTGCCAAGGTTTTGTATAATTATCCAGTGGAGCGGGTTATAGGTATCTCAAGCGGCGCAAGGAACCAGTTTTTTGAGCTAGAGAACGCTGGTTTTGTTGTATATGATCTACATACATACGTAGACGAAGGCGCAGGATACAAAGAATGGGAAAAAGAAAATAACTTTGTAGAGAGTGCCTCGCAGGAAGAAGATTATGTGGTCAAACTAGATGCCGGGACTTATGCCAAACTCTTTTTCGGAGACGATAAAAAAGGCAAGATCCCCGCGGTAAATTCTCCCATAAAGGTAGCCTACAGGTTATATGCGCCAGTGAATATGCTTACAGAGGATGATGTAATCTGCGTGTTGAATTTTCCAGTTGCTGAGGCATATGAACCACCAGCAGGACCTCCGGAATATCCGCCGCCAACAGATGGTTTTGACGATCCAGCCACACATACCTAA
>CAZTIQ010000073.1:3286-4609 GCA_964613735.1 uncultured Planctomycetia bacterium
CATATGATACAATCTTCCTATGTGTATATCCAAGAAGATCGGCCTAAGTTTTTTCATAACATTCCTCTGTAAAAAAGATTATAGAGAATCGCAGTGGAAAGATCTGGGTAGAATCAGAGCCTGGCAAAGGCAGCATATTTAAATTTACATTGCCAAAGAAGGGATAGAGGTATGGCGAAGGAAAAACTTAAGGTTTTGCTGGTAGAAGACAATCCTACAGACGCATTGATCGTTAAGAAAAAACTCCAGAAGGACAGCGCATTTGATTATGATGTCATGCATGTTGTATCAGGCGAGGATGCTATTGCTGCATTGGAAAAGGACCCCTATAATATCGCGCTTTTGGATTATAACCTCCCCAAGAAAAGCGGGATGGACACATTAAAAGATATTAAGGCAAAGAAGATAGAGATGCCGGTTGTGATGATAACTGGTCAGAGTGATGAGGCAGTGGCAGTAGAGCTTATGAAGCAAGGCGCAATGGATTATCTTCCAAAGAGGGAGGGGTATGAAGACTCAGTGCCTTTGATGATAAGAAAGACGATTGCTGAATTCAGGGCAAAGTATGAACGCGAGCGTCTGCAAAAAGAAATCGCTTTACGAAAGGATGAACTTGAAAACATAAACCAGAAGCTCATGGAACTGGACAGGATGAAGTCTGACTTTGTGGCAAATGTTGTGCATGAATTAAGGACGCCGCTTACTTTAATAAAAGCCAATCTTGATAATATTGACAAGGGTTTTGCAGGAGAGGTCCAGCCGCAGCAGAAAGAGATAATAAGCGATGTCTTCAGAGCAGTAAACAGGCTCGCAAGGCTCGTGAGTGATCTTCTTGATCTATCCAAGATAGAATCAGGCAAGATGCAGCTTAAGAAAGAAGTCGTGGATGTGGTAGAACTGGCAGAAGAGGTGCTAAAGGGTTTTGATAAGGTGGCAGTAGAGAAAAAGGTTGCTATAAAAAGGGAATTTCCCAAGACCGCAGTTAATATAAAGGCAGACAGAGATAAGCTGACTCAGGTATTTGTGAATCTTATCGGCAATGGCCTGAAATTCACTGACAAAGGAGATGTTACTGTCACGATAATAGATCTACAGGGCGAGGTCCAGGTAGAGATCCTGGACACAGGCCCTGGTATGGAAAAAGAAGACACAGAGAAGATATTTGATAAGTTCGTAAGAGTAGTGGCTGAGAAAAAAGAAGGAACAGGCCTGGGCCTACCCATAGCAAAAGACATAATCACCCTCCACAAAGGCCGCATCCGAGTAGAGAGCGAACCCGGCAAAGGCTCGAATTTTATCTTTAATCTACCGAAGTAATTCCAT
>CAZTIQ010000074.1:0-4513 GCA_964613735.1 uncultured Planctomycetia bacterium
TTCTTTGCCAGGCGGGATTTTTTGCGAGATGCGTTATTTTGATGAATTACGCCTTTTGAACTGGCTTTATCGAGCTCTGACATAAGCTTATTTAGTTGTGTCTTTGCCTGGTCAAGCTTTCTGGACGCGATCAGGTCAATAAATTTTTTAGTCTCTGTTTTGAGACGTGATCCTGCAGATTGATTCCTTGCAGTCCTTCTCTCAGTTACTTTAATGGCCTTATAAGCTGCGTGTAATATTGGCATATTGGCTCCTTTTTAGTGTAAGGTAAGATAACATATATGGTTAGCCATGTCAAGTAAGAAACACATACTAAAATCCGCTGGTATCATAGGCTCTGCTACGGTTGTAAGCAGGATCCTGGGGTTTGCGCGTGATATTCTGATCGCGAGATTCTTTGGCACTGCCAGGTATGCGCAGGCCTTTGTCGTGGCGTTTCGCATACCAAATATGCTCAGGGACCTTATAGGCGAGGGCGCGACAAACTCTGCATTTGTGCCTGTATTGAGCGAATACTCTCAGACCAGGAAGAAAGAGGAATTCTGGCATCTGGCGAACGTGCTTTTGAACGTGCTGCTTATCGCGCTCTCGGCTGTGACATTATTGGGCGTGGTGTTTGCGCCTTTGATCGTGCGGCTCATCGCCCCTGGTTTTATAACTGACCCTGAAAAATTAAATATAACCATACACCTGACGCGTTTTTTATTTCCATACGTGCTGCTTGTGGGGCTCCTGGCGTATTCAATGGGAATATTGAATTCATTAAAACATTTTTCAGCCCCTGCATTCGCGCCGGCGATATTAAATCTTTCAATAATAATCTGCGCATTGTCAAGGCAGGGCAGTGTAACGGCCTTGGCGATAGGCGTTTTAGTGGGAGGAGTCGCGCAGCTCTTGGTGCAGCTGCCGGTATTGCGCAGCAGGGGTTTTAGGTTTAATTTTAAGAGCGGGTTTCGTCACGCAGCTGTCAAAAAGATAGGCGTTTTATTAGTACCGAGGATATTAGGTTCGTGCGTGTACCAGGTAAATATTTTTGTGAACACAATGCTTGCGTCTCTGGCTAGCATAGTGGGGGAAGGGGGAGTTGCGGCGCTTTATTACGCCAACAGGATCTTTCAGTTTCCGCTGGCGATATTCGGGATCGCTGTGGCGCAGGCAGCGCTGCCGACCATGTCAAGGGAGGCGCTTGAGTCAGGGCTCGAAAAATTAAAAGAGACGCTTTCGTTTTCATTGAGCGCGGTGAATTTTATTATGGTGCCGGCGTCATTGGGACTGATAGTGCTGGCAAGGCCGATAACAGCAGTACTTTTTGAGAGAGGCATGTTTGGCAGCTATTCAACAGCTATAACCTCGCGCGCATTGGCGTTTTATTCCATAGGGCTTTTTAGTTATGCAGGGATAAAGATGCTGGTGTCGTGTTTTTATTCTTTAAAGGACACGCTTACGCCAGTGAAGATAGCGAGCGTGTCTTTGATCTTGAACATAGCGCTGAATCTTACGCTTATGTTTCCGATGAGGTTAAGCGGGCTGGCACTGGCAACTTCATTATCCGGAAGCTTTAATTTTTTTATGTTGTTTTTTATGTTAAGAAAAAAGATCGGCCCATTTCATGGAGGTAAAATATTAAATTCATTTCTCAAAGCGCTGACCGCAAGCATTGTGATGGCTGTTGTGATCTACTTCTGCAGCTTTAAGATAGGGCTTAATCTTTTCGTTGTCATGTTTATAGGTATTGCGAGTTATATATTTTTGACATTTATCTTTGATGTAAAGGAGGCAAAAGGATTTTTGAAATGGGCATTAAGAAGAAGCTAAAAGAGATCCCGAGATCTCCCGGCGTGTATTTTATGAAAGATGCAGACGGTGAGGTGCTCTATATCGGCAAGGCAAAGGACCTTTCCAAGAGGGTGGCGAGTTATTTTCAGGAGAACAGGCCAAAGACCCTGCGCCAGATGTCATTGATGGAGAATGTGAAGGACCTGGATTATATATTGACGACATCTGAAGAAGAGGCATTGATATACGAGGCAAATCTTATCAAGGAGAAAAAACCGAAATATAATGTGGACCTGAAGGATGACAAGAGTTTTCCTTTTTTGAAATTGATGCTGGATGAGAAGTTCCCGAGACTGATGATCACGAGGAGAAAAAAGGATGACGGGGCGAGGTATTTTGGGCCGTACACCCGCGCGAAGCTTTTGCGGAGCGCATTGTCCTTAATGAAGAGTATCTTTCCTCTGAGGACGTGCAGGAAGATACCGGAGAACGTGTGTCTTTCGTATCATATCGGGCAGTGTCTTGGCCCGTGTGTTAAAAAGATCGACGAGAAAGAGTATGGAGAGATCATCAGGCAGTTGATCTTGTTTCTGGAGGGGAAGAAGATGCGGCTTTTAAAGGAGCTGGCGCAGGAGATGAAGGAGCTTTCAAAAGAGGAGAAGTTTGAGGATGCAGCTATCGTGAGGAACAGGATCGCCGCGCTTTCAGAGGTGCCTGGAAAAAAGATGAGGGATTACAGCGGGTGGGGTGATGTGGCTGTGAAGCTGAAGAAGATCTTGCGGCTGCCGAGGCTCCCTTTAAGGATAGAGGCGTTCGATGTTTCGAATATACAAGGTAAAGAGGCGACCGGCTCAATGGTATATTTTCATAATGGCGCGCCGGATAAGTCTAATTACAGGAAATTCAGGATAAAGGACGTAGAGGATATTGATGACTATGCAATGATCCGGGAAATAGTAAGGCGCAGGTACAAGAGATTAAAGGAAGAAAAAGCGACTTATCCAGACCTTATTATAATAGATGGCGGCAAGGGGCATCTGAAGACAGCGTACAATGAGCTGGTGAGGCTGAATCTGGGAAGCATACCAGTGATCTCAATCGCAAAGCGCGAGGAGAGCATATTTATGCTGGGCTCTAAAAAGGCGCTGGACATAAATAAGGATTCACAGATACTCTATTTTATACAGCAGATCCGGGACGAGGCGCATCGCTTTGCGTTGAAGTACCATCATAAGCTGCGAAAAAATAGCTATAAGCTGAAATTAAAGCTGACATGAAGCAATTGACTTTGTTCCAGAAAAAGGTATATACTGTGGTGAAGAAGATACCCGTGGGTGAGACCAGGAGCTATGCCTGGGTGGCGCGTGAAGCTGGAAGGCCAGGCGCTGTAAGGGCAGTAGGCACAGCGCTTAAGAAAAATCCGTATACGATTATTGTGCCCTGCCACAGGGTTGTACGTTCAGACGGGTCCCTGGGAAATTACGCCCTTGGGCCGGATCTAAAGAGACGACTATTGGAGAAAGAAGGGGTTAACTTTACACTTGAGCATTGCACAAGTGTAAAGTTAGGGTAGGGCGATATTATGCTGGATGGGATAAAGTCTAAATTAAAGGAGCTGGGAAAGAAGCTGACAGGGCTCAAGGTCTATCTGGACATTGATAAGAATGAGGCGAGCCTGAAGGAGCTCGAGGCAAAGATGACTAGCTCTGGATTCTGGAATAACCAGGAAAAGGCGCAGTCTGTTATTGGAGAATTGAAGTCGATCAAGGTGACTGTTGGCGCATATTTTGAGTGCATGGAAGAATATGGCCATGCCGTTGAATTAGTGGAGCTGCTTTCGAAAGAACCAGATCCAGAGATCATGGGCGAGATGAAGGAATTGTTGGAAAAATTAGAAAAAGATGTCAATGCATTGGAATTCAAGAGCCTTATGAGCAACGAGCTTGATAGGAATAATGCCATACTTAGCATACATGCGGGCGCAGGCGGCACAGAGTCGTGTGACTGGGCAAGTATGCTTTTGAGGATGTATTCGATGTGGGCAGAGTCGAATGACTACAAGACCCAGATCATAGACATGCTGGCTGGTGAAGAGGCAGGCGTGAAGAGCGCTGTCATGATCGTGAGCGGGCCATTTGCATACGGGTATCTGAAGTCAGAGCGGGGCGTGCATCGACTGGTGAGGATATCGCCTTTTGATTCGAATAAGAGACGGCATACGTCTTTTGCGTCCGCGGATGTCATAGCAGAGGTCGCAGATGATATAGAGATCGATATAAAAGAGTCTGAGCTCAGGATCGACACATATCGCTCGGGCGGCGCAGGTGGACAGCATGTTAATGTCACGGACTCTGCAGTCAGGATCACGCATTTGCCGACCAATATTGTGGTGCAGTGTCAGAATGAAAGGTCTCAGCATAAAAACAAGGGCATGGCCATGAAGGTCTTAAAGGCCAGGCTGTATGAAGCGAAATTAGAAGAGAAGAAAAAAGAAATGGAAAAAGAGAATGCAACGAAGCAGAAAATAGAGTGGGGCAGTCAGATCCGCTCATACGTCATGCACCCGTACTCAATGGTGAAGGACCACAGGACTGATTACGAGACATCAAATGTGAATGCTGTGATGAACGGAAAGATCGACAGGTTTATAGAGGAATTTTTGAAGTGGAAAGCGAAAAAATAGCTATAAGCTATAAGAAAAAATAAAAACTCAAGGATTTTGTTGTTGCTTACAGCT
>CAZTIQ010000075.1:0-2040 GCA_964613735.1 uncultured Planctomycetia bacterium
CAATGGATTGGGGAATGAAGAATCGTTTATCGCAGATCATAAAGCCGGACACAGGCAAGACTGTTATGCTGGCAGTTGACCATGGTTATTTTTTAGGACCTACGAGCGGCCTTGAAGAAGCGGGCAAGACAATCAAACCGCTGTTACCTTATGCTGATTCCCTGATGCTTACAAGAGGAGTCTTGCGAGCTGAAGTAGATCCAGGGATCTCCACGCCTATTGTGCTCAGGGTCTCTGGCGGGAACAGTATATTAGGAGAAGATCTATCAAAAGAGACAATTACTGTTTCAGTCAAGGATGCAATCCGTCTGAACGTGAGCGCGGTTGCTATGTCGATCTATGTCGGCTCAAAATATGAGCACCAGACCTTGAAAAACCTTGCCACGCTTGTAAGCGAGTGCGAGGAGTATGGTATTCCTGTCCTGGCAGTGACTGCTGTTGGCAAGGAGATGGTTAGGGATGCCAGATACTTGAGTCTTGCATGCAGGATCGCAGCTGAGCTTGGCGCGCATGTTGTAAAGACGTATTACTGTGAGGACTTTCAAAAGGTAGTAAAGACATGTCCGGTGCCGGTAGTGATAGCAGGAGGCAAAAAGATCGCTGAAAAAGATGCATTAAAGTTGGCCTACAATGCTGTCAAGGATGGCGCAGTAGGCGTTGACATGGGCCGCAATATATTCCAGTCAAAAGACCCTGTGGGCATGATAAAGGCAGTAAGACAGATTGTTCACGAAAATGCCAAACCAGCGGGCGCCTATAAAGGTTTGAAGTTATAATCAGGAGTCTTTCAGGAAGAGGTAGTACACTAAGATAATAGATATTACAAATAAAGACGCTGCCCTTAAGATAAAAGGGTCAAATATCTCCCAGCTCTTAGCTACCATCTCAGTGACAACAGCTTCTAATTTAGTATTACCGAGCAGGATTAAGCCTGTAAGGAAGCAGAAAGAAAAGGACTTTCTCCATCCCCAAAACCAGGCCAGTATCAGAAATATCAGAACAAGGCCTGCCCAGAATAAGGGATTGTCATAGGTAAACTGAAATCTCATTAGAGTCTCAAAATGAGCTAGTAATATTTTTGTAATCTCATCTAGGTTCATGGAGTGATTATACCATCGAACTTAAATAATTCAAGCAAAAAATTAAAGGAAGACTATTAATATTTCGCTTGACAGGCACGAGACGTGTGGTATAATTAAACCTTTCTGGAAATAGGTGTATATTATGACTACAATATTTATTAATAAAAATGATATCAAGAGGAAGTATCACCTTATAGATGCAAAGGGGAAGATCCTGGGCAGGCTCGCTGTGCAGGTGGCCCTGCTTCTGAGCGGCAAGCGCAAAGCTGACTATACTCCTAATGTAGACAATGGTGATTTTGTGGTAATAGTCAATGCAGGCAAGGTAGCTACTACAGGCGCAAAGCTCGAACAAAAGGTATATACGCATTATACAGGATATCCCAGTGGATTGAGAACAAAGAACTTAGAGACGCTTTTAAGAACAAAGCCTACAGAAGCAATCAGGCATGCGGTAAAGGGTATGCTGCCAAAGAATAAATTAGGTTCAAGGATGATAACAAGGTTGAAGACCTATGCAGGAGAAGAGCATCCGCATCAGGCTCAGGCTCCTCAAAAGATAGAGGTATAAAATGGTAATAGAGAATATAATATGGGCTACAGGGAGGCGTAAGAAGTCGATCGCGCGCGTGCGGCTAATGTCAGGCAATGGCGAGATACAGGTCAATAAAAAGCCTCTCGATGAATATTTTAACAGACCCACGCTAAGATTGCTCGTACGGCAGCCTTTGAAGACAACTAACCTAACAGAAAAGATCAAGATCATAGCGACTGTCAGGGGCGGTGGTAAGTCAGGTCAGGCTGGCGCATTGAGACACGCCGTATCAAGGGCGCTTGCGACTACAGGAGAAGAAGCAAAAGGTCTCTTAAAGAGAAAAGGTTATTTGACGAGGGATTCGCGGGTAAAGGAAAGAAAGAAGTACGGCCAAAAAGGCGCCCGAAAGAGATTCCAGTGGAC
>CAZTIQ010000075.1:2140-4452 GCA_964613735.1 uncultured Planctomycetia bacterium
GACGCCTATCTTGCTATTTTCCGACGAGAAAATACATTGACAAGATAGGCGTTTTTATTTTATAATGACGGTGATCCAAGGAAAAGGAGATAGTTGCTATGTTGAAGATAGGCATAATGGGCGCAAGCGGCTACGCAGGAGAAGAACTCTTAAGGATCTTATTAGATCATCCTGAGGTTCAGATCACTGCAGTAGCTGCAAAGATAGACCCTGTTAATATATGTAAGTTATATCCATGGCTAAAGGGAAGACTTGATCTGGAATGCAGGGACATGAGCGCAGAAGAGGTGTCTAAAAAATGCGACATGGTTTTTTTGGCGCTTCCTCACAAGGCATCAATGCAGTTTGCGCCAATATTCCTGAAAAAGGGTCTGAAGGTAATAGACCTGAGCGCTGATTTCAGGATAAAGGATGTAAATGTATACGAGAAGTGGTATGAGCTAAAACACGAGTGCCCTGAATATATAAAGGATGCAGTGTACGGGCTCCCAGAATTTTACAGGAAAGAGGTAAAGAAGGCGGATCTGATAGCTAACCCTGGATGCTATCCTACGAGCGTGATCTTAGGTTGTGCGCCGCTTCTCAAAAAAAATCTGGTGGATCCCGATTCCATTATCTCTGATTCAAAGTCTGGTGTCAGCGGGGCAGGCAGGGTCTTGGCCCAGGCGCTTATGTCTAAAGAATTAGAAAATAGTTTCAAGCCATACAAGGTCAATGCACACAGGCATATGCCTGAGATAGATCAGGAAATAGCTCTTATGGCTGGCTCAAAGGTATCTGTGAATTTCGTTCCTCATCTCGTTCCCATGGAAAGGGGCATGATGAGCACGATCTATCTTCAGCTGAAGAAAAATATAAGCACTAGCGAGGCGCTTAAGCTATACAAGGATTTTTATTCAAAGGAGTATTTTGTAAGGGTCATGGATGAAGGTATTTTCCCTGATACAAAGAATGTTGTCAGGACAAATTTCTGTGACATAGGGTGCAAGGTCTTTCCTGAGAAGAGTTTGGTCATAGTCGTGACTGCCATTGATAATCTTGTCAAGGGAGCCAGCGGCCAGGCAGTCCAGAATATGAATATTATGTATGGGTTTGAGGAGAAACTAGGTTTAAATTAACCGCGTAGGTTGCTCTTTTGGGCAACCTACGCGGTTGAATAGGTATATTATCATGAAAATTATCAAAGGCGGAATAACTTCGGCAAAGGGATTTAAGGCAGGCACTGTAAGCTGTGGTATAAAAAGAAGCGGACGCAATGACCTTGCATTATTATATTCTACTGTCCCGTGCGTATGCGCTGGTACTTTTACTACAAACAGAGTAAGGTCAGGCTCGGTCGAATTCAGTGAAAGACTTGTCAGGAAAGGCCTTTCTCAGGCAATAGCTGTAAATAGCGGCAATGCAAACTGCTGCGTTGGTAAAAATGAGATAAAGCATGCAAAAGATATAGCAAGTCTTACAGCCAGGAAATTAGGACTTAAGGGAGAAAAGGTCTTAATAGCGTCTACAGGCATAATAGGCAGGCCCTTGCCGGTTGCTAAGATAAAGAAAAAGATCCCGCTTTTAGTAAAGGATCTGAATAAGGTCAATGGCACTGGTTTTGCAAAAGCCATAATGACTACAGACACAGTCCATAAAGAGATCGCGGTAAAGATAAATATAGGCAAAAATGTAGTGACCATAGGCGGCGCTGCAAAGGGCTCAGGCATGATATGCCCAAACATGGCGACCATGCTTGCATTTGTCACAACAGACGCGTCTATAGAGAAGAACGCGCTGCAGAGTTCATTTAAGGAGTGCGTGTCAGATTCTTTTAACAGGATCACAGTAGATGGAGACATGAGCACAAATGACACTGCCATTATCTTTGCCAGCGGACTTGCATTGAATAAAAAGATAAAAAAAGACACAAAGGATTATTTTGAATTTTTGAATGCGCTTAAGTTTGTCCTGTCCCAGCTTGCAAAAAAGATCGTGCTTGACGGAGAGGGCGCGACCAGATTTGTAGAGATAAGCGTTACCGGCGCTATGCATAAAAGATGCGCTGAAGTGATCGCAAGGCATGTAGCAGATTCGAACCTGATAAAGACGATGATAGCAGGCGGAGATCCTAACTGGGGAAGGGTAGCAGGAAGCGTAGGCTCAAGCAAGATCGCTGTTAAGCAAGGTAAGATAGATATTTATTTTGGCAATAAGCTTGTAATGAAAAATGGCGCAGCTACCAGGGTCTCAGGAAAGGCCTTGCTGGATTTATTCAAGAAAAAAGAAATCGATATAACTATTGATCTAAAGTCAGGGAAGAACAGCTTTAA
>CAZTIQ010000076.1:0-4434 GCA_964613735.1 uncultured Planctomycetia bacterium
CAAATCGGTCATCGCCATTATGTATCTGTTAGGCTGCGATATATCAAGCGCCCAAGTATCCCTGGCATACGTTAATGCGCATAGAAACTCAGAAGCCCATAAAAAGACCGCCCATACATCACCTAAAACAGCACCTAAAAAACAGGTGCCTTGCCTATAATGGCCATTATAGGCATTTACCCTCATATAAATAATAAAGTATATTAAGGAACACATACAGTCACCAGAAAATAGTGACACATTTTTGTGGGTTGCCTCAAAAAATGTGTCACTATTTTCCTTTAAATCACCCACAGATCCGCCTGTGGCGGAACTGTGTCTCGTCTACTACATAGGCGAGTTCGTGATTTAATGCCTGTATGCCCTTTATCATTATTATTTATATGAGGGTCGGTGATAGATGGGCTTATCACCTTTTACATAACATCGTTATGTAAACTACCTCTACTATTTATTAGGGCTAAACAGCACAGAACGAAAAAGGGGTAAAATCGATTTGGGGCTGCTTCATTTCGTACTGTGCAGCCCTAAACATAGGAGAGGTAGACGGTGATATCTTTTTATTCGGCCGACTTTCAGTCGGAAGGAAGGAATTGTGCGCTATTTTTGGAGCTATAAGAACAAGGCAGGAAAATCCGTTGAACTGAGTTGTTAGACTATTATTTTATATGGCATTCGTTGATTTTTTTCAATAGTTCAGGATCCTTCCTTAAAGCTTTCTTTAAAGCCCTCTTTAAAGCTTTGTCTTTGTCTTTTCTTTGTTCTGTAACTCTTTTAATGTCACTATCGTCGGCATCGGGCTTATAATCAATAATAGTATGCTTTGATTCGTCTATCAGTAATATCCATAAATTAAGTATTTTCCTTAAAGGCTTGCTGATCCTTGAGAGGTGTTGTAAATAGAATAAAGAGTTAGGGATGGCTAAAGCCAAAATCTGTTTTTTATTTTCGCTGTCGAAATATGTGACGACACTTGCAAGAGCACGATCAAAATTATTTTTGTGCGTTCCCGGCTCATCGCTACTACTTAAGCCTTTACACTCAATCTTCCATATTTCATCTTGATTTTGTGCAATTATATCTGCTCCATTCGGATTATAATCAATCCTTTTATCATATCCTATATTTTTAAGTTCTTTTTCTATTATAGATTTTATATTGCCAGTATAACCTTTTCCTTTCGGAATCGAAATACTATTCAAATCGTATCCCTTTTTAACAAGCCATTTAGCCGTTTCAATGAGAACTATTGTTTCTGGTATTTGCTTCATAAATTATTTGGGTCTAAGATCAGAACTCAGCGACGAGAACTAGACCCGCCGATTAGGCGAGGCTGGTTCTCGTTCGCTGTAGTGATTTGTTAGAAGCATATTTTTAATTTTACTCGGCTAAAAGATCGTAAGTGTTGGCAACTTTTCGCGCCATCCACTTTATTTCGCTACTGCACTGACTATTTTTAATTGCATTATATATTCGTCTTGCAACCTGTAGCCTTTCGCCAAATCCATCAGAACAAGAATAAAATTGAGCTATTGCGGTAAAGGCCATAATATCTTGACCTTCATCTTTTATATCATTTCCGCATTGGGTTTCAAAACCAAGTTGAGCTAAATCCACTTTTCTTGCAAGTTCATCATCAGATATGTTATCAATATCCTTTAATATTTCATTCCATTTTTGCAGAGCAATCTGGATGTGAGTCTCTAATGTGCTATCTCCTTTTATTAAACGTTCAAGTGTTCGATACATGTTAACCTCCCTGCTTTAGTATAAAATATTTATCTTCTAACGATTATTAGACGAACTTCGCAGTTTATGGTTTTTTCTACCTGAACTCAAAATATCATACTTTTTAAGTGCAAGCAAGCATAAAAATTGAAAGTTGTAGCTACACCTTTAGTCGCTACATAAGAAATCTTGATTATTATTTTTTTAAACAAGGCTTGAGGAAATCTTTATCTAAAGGAATGAATTTATCGCAAGCAGTACGGATATGGTAACCTTTCCCATCGCTAAAATTTGCATTCTCTACATGCTTACCCATATCTTTAACACCCTTTACCGCTGAGACAAAGTCTCCATCACCGGTTACTATAATAGCTGTATCATAAGCGTTATTGTAAGCAAGCCGTAACATATCAGTCGCTAAGTCAATATCAACGCCTTTTTCTACATAGGTAGTTATAACTTCTCCCCATTTCTCAAGTATTATCTTGGCCGTATCCTCTCCGAATGTCTTTATCAGAGCTTCTTTATCAACTTTAATTGTTCTCTTCTCTAGCCTGCCTAATTTCAGGACAAAATAAGGCACGGTTTTAAGACTGTCAAAGAATCTTTGCTGATCTTTATAAATGCCCGGAAACGCTTGTTGATTCACAGGTGCATTATAGTAATAGGCCCTTACAAGTTCTCTAGTACCGCAAAGCAGTTGAGAGAATTTTGAAAAATCTACCTTTGTATTACTTATACAAGTCTTAAGACCGTGGTAAAAGTTACTGCCATCAATAAAAATAGCTACTCTTTCTTTTTTAATCTCTGCCATAAGTCCCCCCTAAAATGAAACAGAGGGTTGAACAAGCAACCCTCTGGAGTTAATAACCCATCCTTGTAAAACAAGAATGGGGAGTTAATTGTGTTTACCTTACCAAAATTAGCAAATGCTGTCAAGCTTTTTCTTTCTACTTTAAATATACCATATTTTTTACAGTTTTCAAGTGCCACTGGTGCCCAAAATGTGCCTATCTCTTACTATACCACTTCCTTCTCTAAAACCTCCTCCAGCAAAGGCAATATCTCATCAATATAACTATAGGGTGTTATGCCGGGACTTGGCTTGGAGGGGTTATGCGGAGCATGGTATTTCATAGACTTAATTGCGTAGTTTTATCTCTATCATCTCCCTCGTAAATTCAAGCTTAACATCAAATTTATCAAAAAATCCATAACTGCCAAGTAAACCAACCGGCATATGTTCTATATCGTAAGAGAAACCTACATACGATTCAACTTTCCATGCTCCGCCAATTTCTAAAATTACATCATGAAAATATGCTGTAATTTTTCCCTCTTTTATTCCTCCAAGTTCAACTATCTTTCCACTCTTAACATTTAAACCTAGGGCCTGCTCTCCTAATGTTGCATGAGAAAGACAGTAATCTGCCCCTGAATCGATTAACATATCGTAAGTAACCGATTTTTCACCGTAAGTTATTCTGACAGGAATAACAGGCTTTATAACACTTACTTGTCTTGGAAATGCTTCATTAGAAGAGATTTTATATTTTGCGTATTTAAATTTCACAAAATATAACCTTGATTACGGCTAGGTACTTTTGTTAATATCGGACTATCAATGCCCTTCTTTTTAGCTTCATCAAGTGCTTCTCTTACTGTCAACCCGCTGGCAACAATTGTTCTGTTTTCAGGAGACATAGCAATCCATTGATTTATAAATTCATCGCCTATTTTTGTGAGATCAATAACGGCTTCTTCTTTTCTAAACATATCTATCATCTCCTTTAGACAAATATAGAGAACAACATCTTGGCTATTCCCTACTACAAGTATACCACAAAATTACCAACTTTAGAGAAAAAAATAGCAGCCATTTTCATGCCTATATATTATCGCAATATGGCTACTCATAGTGTATTAGTTTACCTGACCTCGCTTTGAATGTCAATCTTTATTTTTAGAATTTTTAGAATCTTTATTTTTAGAATTGACCTTTTGGGTTTTTGTCAAGTTTTTTGAAAAAATCTACTGTTAGCGCACCATATAGACTCAATATATGGATCAACAAGTGTTACAATAAATCTTATCTCTCAATATGCATGCGTAAATAATCTATATGTTTAATTTGTGCCCAAAATGTGCCCATCTCTCAACCAAGCTCTTATGGGCTTCTTACAGCCTCTTACAAGTCAAATTTTTCTGTAACTACTTGATAATTATTGCAATTACAACAAACTTGGGAAGCTACGAAAATCCACTAATTCGCAACCCCATTCAGGTGCCCTAAGCCAACTAGGCCACGCCCCGATGTTTATATTTGCTAAAGAATTATACCATATAGATACGTTGGATTCAAATTATATCAGGGGAGCAGAGATAAGGGGACACTTCCCCGATTGACTCGAGAACCGTCCCTAAAACTGCCTGAAACTATTTGTGAGGGTAATCTGGCTTATTCTAACCTGGTTAGAATAAGCTAATCCTATCAGCTCAAAAGAGATGGTCCAGAATAAGAGGCCATAGAAAAATAAAACAGGTCTGGGAAGGTGTGAAATTCGAAGATGGTTTGATGGTTAAAGAACCGGGAAGACTTGAGGAGATAACTACTTAAATGGAGGATGAAAGGATACTTTTTGCAGATCGTTCATTCATTAAGACGCTCAAATATCACAGGGATGCTCCGCGGTCATTCAATCTAGT
>CAZTIQ010000077.1:0-4431 GCA_964613735.1 uncultured Planctomycetia bacterium
GGTTTATCGTAGCGAAACGCACTCGTATGGAGTGAAGGCACGGACGAAGATGTAGCGTAGCGAAGCGCGCCTCCGAAGGACGACTCGCCGAATAGGCGAGGCGGCGCGCGGAGCGGAGCGGGCCCACGCGAGGAGATATAGCGACACGACGAATAGGAGTGTCGCGGGCCTGGGCCGAGATGAGCGAACGAACGGAGTGAGTGAGCGGGTAAGCCGCGGAGCGGCCGCATAGTTTGTTCATCGAATTTTTAGATCTAACTTTAACGCACTAGAATATAACCGTGAAAAAATAGAACTTTCAACCTTTAGCAGACATGTGGTAGCGATAAATAACCGGGTGAAAAACAATTGCGTTTAGTCTAACTCCTTCAACTGGTCTTTACAGGGGGGGGCACAAGACACCATCTTTCGAATCAGGTTTTTTGTTTCTAAAGATAGTGTTTTGTGATATAATCCATAATTATGGAATTAGGGAGGGATAATGCCTGAATCATTAATTGAACAATTGCCAAAAATAGTAGCTGAGGGGAAGAAAGAAGCGGAAAGGATTTTGAATGGACTTTCCGAAAAAGAAAGAATCGTTTTGCAGACAAATGAATATGTTCTACCGTCCAAAGAGCGCTCAGGTCTTTTTCGGGGCGCAGTCAAAGAGATTGATAAGAAGGAATGGTTTAATCGCTTGATTTAAGGAGAAGTAGGGTCAAGTCTCGACAATCGACATTAACCAGCTTACTTCTTGCTTTTTTGTCGAATGTCGAGATCTGACCCCTTCACCCCTGTAAGTGCTAAGATATTCTTCAAGGTTATTATTTATATTTTCTATAGACGCGCCTGCCAAAGAACTCGTATTTACCAGGTAAACTATCAAAGATAAGACTAAAATCGATTTGAGCTTATTCATCTTAACCTCATTGTTTCTTTGAGCGCCTTTTTAATATTCTTAAAATCCTGTATAATTTCTGGGCGGTTAGGTTCCAGCTTAATACCTTTCTTTATATATTCATACGCTTCTTCATATCTTTTCATTTTATAGAGAATCTCTGCCTTTGTACTTAATATTATGCCATCATTTGGTTTAATAAAAATAGCGTTATTTATTATCTCCAGCCCCTCTTCTAACCTTTCTCCTGATTCATAGAGAGAATATGCCTTGCTGTTATAGATGTCTGCCAATACCTCATATATGCTATCGTCATTTTTGCCCTTGTTAATAGCATATTTGATATTCTCTATAGCTTGGTCGTACTGTTCCATGTAATGCAAAAGATTACCCTTAGCATATGCCAAATCTGTATGCCCAGGAGCCATTTTAGAGCCTTTATTAAGCCATTTTAATGAATAATCATAATATTTTTTATTTTTCGTTATTAACGCTCGGAATAAATACGCATTGGCTATTGTAATATAAGTGTATATATCTTTGGGGTCTAGCTCCAATGCCTTTCTGAATTCTTCCATCATAAAAGACCAATTTTCCTCAATGTTCCTAATGTCATCCCTTATAGCTGCTGCCAGTTTCCTATGCGCTACAGGGTGATTTGGGTTAGCCTTCACGGCTTCTTTTAAAAGTTCAATCAATTCATTGTTCTCCATACTGTAAGTAGCAAAAATGTAAACATTGTGATAAACATCAAGCTCTGTATTTAATTCGCTCAGAATTTTCATCTCCAAGGCAGCTTTTTTGTATTGTTTCTTCATGATATGGTATTGCAATAAGTGCTGATGACTGAAAATATCTTCCGGATTAAGTTTCAATGATTTATTTAGTGCTTTTTTTGCTTCTTCTAATTTATCCAGATTAAGATACATTAGTCCTAAATTACTATAAATCACTTCGACGTCTGTCCCTTTCTTAGGATGAAGCTCGAGTTGTTTTTTAGTAGCAACTAATGCTTTATAATAAAGTCCTGCATAGTAACAGGTCATAGCAAGCATCTCGTAATGACTGCGGTCAGTGGAGTCATTCTCTATGGCCTCTTCGATTTCTTCAATGAGATTAAGTATGTCTTGGTGGGTATACTCCTCCAATATCAAATCATTCCTATCAGGTGTAAATCTCTGAATACCATCAGGGGAGACTGTTCCTTTGGCAAACGCAGAAATATTGATGTAGACTGGAAAGAATGCGGCGAGAAATACAAAAATTATAAGTAAGGCTCTTAACAACTTCACAATTACCATTTCAAACCTCCTCTGTTATGGTAGATCAACAAAGGAGATTTTTAATTATTTTATAGTCGCAGTTCACCTCTCCCCAACTTACGACTTTATTTTAAATCATACCCTCAATGTCATCTTCTTCTAAATATAAATCCTCCTTTCATCTAAATAGTACACCTTATGCTTGGGGCATTTTAAACTCTTATAGTCTCCCATATTAATCTCCTGAAATACAAAAACCCTCACATCTATAACGACGTGAAGGTTTTACTTTCCGCTTTAGGCGGATTGGCATGGCCAATTTTAAAGTCCGGGTTCCCCCTTTTAAACACGGGACTAATATTCAATTATATTTATAGTTTACACTGTGACATCAAAATTGTCAATAAAATACAGGCAATTTTCAGTAGCGGGAAATAAAATTGTAATCGGTGAATTGACAAGGAAAATACATCATAATTGGTAGTCGCAAGCTTTAGCCTGCGTCATTAGGGGGCAATTTAGGGTCAGGTCTCGACAATCGACATTAACCAGCTTACTTCTTGCTTTTTTGTCGAATGTCGAGACCTGACCCCTTCTCCCCATTAAGGGAACTCATTAAATTAAAATCAAAAGATATAATTATTAGAAAAGGGGTTGGAAGGACTATTTACTATGCACTTAAATGATGCGGTGCAAATGCGGTGCAAATGCGGTGCAGGCTCTATTATGAATTGGCAAGTTATTGGCGAGCTAACGGCGAGAAGAAAAAGATATTTATTACACAGAAAACTACATATAAAACTGCCTATGAAGAGCTAAGGGCATGGTTAATAAAAATATTATCCTAAGACAAGAAAAGGGTAGAGCCGCTGTATATTCATTTAGATGAGAAGGTGACGATTGGGGTGCCGATTAGGTGCTGATTTAATAGGGCCTCCAATTATTGAAAACTTAAGATATGAGCTGACGCAATATTGACCTAAGGTTGCCGCAAGATAAATGAGGCAAAGTTAATCTAATAAAAAGTAGACGATTTCTTGCATTGTGAACAGGGCTTTGGGGAGGTATTTTGCTTGTGGATAATTGGTTAATAAGGGACGGAGCCCTATTTCTTCGCATGCCTACCTACAGGCAGCCAACGCACTCTATGCCCAAATTTTCTTGTAAGATTTTCAATAAATTCATCTGTCCCCATCGGTTTTCCTGAATAGGTGCATTTTTTCAATATATTAATTTCTTTGTCTATGTTTTTGTCATCAAGACGAAGATATTCTTCCCAATTTAATACATTCAAGAAGTCATCAATGTTTAGTAATGTTATAATGCTTTTGTCTAAGCCTAGATGTGCTCTTGCGCTCGACCATTTCCAATCCCCTGCTTTTTTTACTAGTTTTGCCCTAACAGGATTATTCTCTATGTATTTCACTGTTGAATATAAATGCATCTCTTCCATTGGACAGGAATAAAATCTACACTGCCACAAATGCCCCGTTCGTTTATATTTATTGTTAAAATATTGAGCATATCTCATATGGCACGATCTAAAAGTTTTTGCTAATGAATCCGCAGATGTCGGAATCGCTGATATGTGTACATGATTAGGCACAGGACAATATGCAAGTACACCCAAGTTATACTTTTCTCTACAACTCTCAAAGAATTCCAGGTAGACCTGATAATCCTCGTCTTCTAAGAAAGCACTTTGTTTATTATTGCCCCTCTGTGTAACATGATGCGGATACCCTTCAACAACAATCCTCGATAATCGCGGCATTTATTGGCCCCCTTTCTTTATAGCCTAGATATTCCAGGCTTCCCCTACTATATAGACACCGGACACAGTGGAATTCTTTCATTTATTTATAAAAATATATAGAAATAGGGCTCCGTCCCCTATTGACACCTATTGACGAGGAATATCCTCTAGGTTAAAAAACATTTTCATCCCCCACCCTTGACAAATACTGTCAGGTAGTATATAGTTATACCACCCTCCTATTGCTATAGGTAAACCTATACGATAGGGGGGTCTTTAGTCTTTTATTTTTTTGATTATTGCGAACGGGTCGATTGAAAGGGGAGATATGTTACTGAAACAAGAAAAATACTATTCTGTCACAGAGACAGCCCAGCTTCTGGGAATATCCAAGCAGACCTTGATCCGTTATGAAAAGAAACAGATATTGCCGAAATCTAGACGTAATGCTGTGAATGGATGGCGGGAGTATACAGATGAAGAAATAGTAAGACTTAAGTATATAATGGGACGGACTGTATAGAGAAAAGCGA
>CAZTIQ010000078.1:0-4408 GCA_964613735.1 uncultured Planctomycetia bacterium
CGGTAGCCTACGCAGCTACGGAGGTGGTCCATGTTATTTACCCGCGGTCTTTGCGAGTCACAAATCTCGTCTTAAACGTCAGCTTTGCAGCCGCGTATCTCATTGCCTCTCGCGCAATGGCCTCATCTACTCCGCCAAGTTCAAAAATCACCTTACCTCTTTTGACTACGCTTACCCAATACAGGGGCACGCCTTTTCCTTTTCCCATCCTGGTCTCTGCAGGCTTTTTAGACACAGACTTATCAGGAAATGCGCGTATCCACAGTTTACCGCTTCCTTTTAACGCCCTCATGACACTCACCCTGCACGCCTCTATCTGCAGATTGGTGAGCCATCCGTTGCTAAGCGCCTTCAACCCGCATTCACCAAAAGAAACATTGCAGCCTTTAGTAGCAATGCCTCTTCTGCTGCCCCTCTGATACTTTCTATATTTGACCCTCTTTGGCATTAACATCTTGCTTTTTTCCTTTTCCTACAATAATATCGCCTTTATATATCCAGACCTTGATACCTATCAAACCAGCCTGCGTGTGCGCTTCTGTAAATCCGTAATCCACATCTGCCTTTATAGTCTGAAGCGGGACTTTGCCTACCTTATACGATTCTTTCCTGGCTATTTCAGCTCCATCCAATCTTCCGCGGCAGCGTATCTTTATACCGCCTGCCCCGGCTGTCGTTGCCTGCTGCACAGCCCTCCTCATCGCCCTTCTAAACGCGATCCTCTTTTCCAGCTGGAATGCAACATTTTCAGCCACAAGCTGAGCAGAAAGAGCCGGCTGCTTTATTTCTTTTATGTCGATCTGAAGCTCTTTATCGACTATAGTCTTTAATTCATCTCTGAGCCTGTCTATCTCTGCGCCTTTTCTTCCTATAATGACACCAGGCCTTCCGCTCTGTATTATAACGCGGATCCTATTACTAGCTCTCTCTATATCTATGGATGCAATAGCTGCCTGCGCCAAACTCTTCTTTATATAAGATCTGATCTTTGAATCTTCGATCAATAAGGCTCCAAAGTCCTTTTTTCTAGCAAACCACCTGGAACGCCAGTCTTTTATATATCCTAATCTAAAACTATACGGATGTACTTTTTGTCCCAATTCAAACTCCTTATTTGTTTTCCTTCTTTACCGCAGTTTTCTTCTTTGGTTCTTTTTTGGTTTTCTTTGCGTCCTTTGTTGCTTTTGTCTTGTCTCCTGTCTCTTTTGTAGTCGCTTTCTTCTCTGGCCTCTTAATCCTGTCAAGCTCAAGCGTAAGATGAGTCGTTCTATGCCGTATCGTGCTGGCTCGACCCATAGAGGCAGCCCTGAATCTTTTAAGCGTAGGGCCGACATCTGCCTTTATTAAAGAAATATAAAGATCAGCAGGGGCGATACTGGCTTTTTTATCAGCGCTGTCAATGGCTGAGCTCAATAGCCTTTTAATATAGATCGTAGGCCTTTTATTGAGGTTATTAAGCAGTATCTCTGCCTTTATAACAGGCATGCCTTTGACAAGGCGTGTTACGCCTCTTGTCTTTCTTGGTGAAATCCGTAAGTATCTTGCTATGACTCTGGTTATCATGTTTTATGTCTTTGCCTGTGACTGCTCAGTATGAGCGCTGTGCTTTCTAAACACTCTCGTAGGCGAAAATTCGCCAAGCTTATGCCCTACCATGTTCTCTGTTATAAAAACAGGGATAAATTTTCTACCGTTATAGATAGAAAGCGTCGCGCCTACAAACTCAGGCACTATAGTAGACCTTCTTGACCATGTCTTCACCGGTCTTCTCTCGCCTCTCTTCTGCAGGCTCTCGATCTTCTTGAATAATTTCTCGTCAACAAATGGACCTTTTTTTAATGATCTTCCCATGATTACCTCGTTAAGCTGTTATTATTTTGCTTTTCCTGCGTTTAACAATAAACCTATCCGACGGCTTTGCCTTGCGCGTCTTCAATCCCTTTGACTGTTGACCCCATGGCGAACACGGATGTCTTCCTCCGGAAGACTTTCCTTCGCCGCCGCCCATTGGATGATCTACAGGATTCATGACTACCCCTCTTACGCGCGGCTGTCTGCCAAGCCATCTTGAGCGGCCTGCCTTTCCAAGAGAGACTGTATTATGCTCGATGTTCCCGATCTGGCCTATTGTAGCCAGGCAATCCAGCCCTATTAACCTAATCTCGCCAGACGGCAGTTTTACATGCGCATAAGAGCCTTCCTTTGCCAGTATCTGCGCGTAAGTGCCAGCGCTCCTCACTATCTTTCCGCCCCCGCCTTTTTTTAATTCCAGATTATGTATAGGTGTTCCTGGCGGCACATTCCTTAGCGGCATTGTATTTCCAGGTTTTATATCTATCTCTTTTGAGCTGGAAATAATGACATCGCCCTTTGCCAGGCCTTGAGGCCAGACTATGTACCTCTTTTCCTGGTCATTGTACAGCAAAAGCGCGATCCTTGCCGAACGGTTCGGGTCGTATTCAATAGACAAGACTGTTGCCGATATGTCTACTTTGTTCCTCTTGAAATCTATTATCCTATACTTCCTCTTATGGCCTCTGCCCCTCCACCTGGACGTGATCCTACCCTTAGAATTCCTGCCGCCTGTTTTCTTCAAGGGCTCTAGTAATGTCTTCTCAGGCCTGTTTGTAGTGAGCTCCTTAAAATCATGGAGAGCAGTCCATCTTAACGACGCAGTTCGTGGTTTGTATTGTTTTATGCCCATATTTAAATACCCGTGTTGATCGCAGGACCTATGTTTTTGCTGACTCTATGCTATTTCCCTCTTTAAGCGTCACAACTGCCTTTTTCCATTCAGGTGTCTTGCCTTCCTTAAACCTCAGCCTCTTCCACTTGCCCTGCATTATAGAGGTATTGACCTTTACTACCTTTACATTGTAGATCTCTTCGATTGCTTGCTTTATCTCTACCTTATTCGCATCCATGGCGACATGAAAGAGATACTTATTTTCGGGCAAAAGCTCGCTGCCCTTTTCTGTCCTCAGTATATTCTTTATTGTATCGTATGATGTCTTCATTTTACCTTCAGCCTCTTAACAATAGATTCATGTGTATCCTTTGAAAACAAAACCCTGGAATTAGAAAGCACATCGTGTGTATTAAAATCACTGCACAATCTTACGGACAGACCTCGCAGGTTTCTGCAGGAGCGCACGAGATTTTCATCTTTTTCTGAATATATAAAAAGCACCCTCTTACCGTAGACCTTTAGCGCTTTGAGCATCTTTGCTATATCCTTTGTCCTGGGCTGTTTTAGCTCATGGTCTTTTTCCAGCACTACGATCTCTTTATCCTTAGTCTTTGCGCTCAGACTTGAAATAACTGACACTCTCTTCATCTTTTTCGGAACGCTAAAACCAAAATCCCTGGGCTGCGGGCCAAAGACTACTCCTCCGCCCCGCCATAATGGCGATCTTATAGAGCCTGCCCTGGCTCTGCCAGTGCCCTTTTGCTTAAAAGGTTTTTTGCCTCCTCCTGAAACCTCTCCTCTTTTCTTTGTAGAGGCGTTGCCCTGCCTTTTATTTGCAAGGTGCATCACTGTTATCTGATGCATGAGAGATCTGTTTATCTTGGCGCTGAATATACTAGGATCCAACTTAAACTTATCCATTTTTTTTCCTGAAAGACTGTAAGTGTCCACGACCGGGATATCTGTCTTTTGATCCTGTGGTTTTTTTGTCTTTGTAGTCTTATTTGTCATTGTCTTTGTGTCATTTTAAACCCGTCCGCCTTAGGCGGACGGGTTTGAAATAGGTTATTTTTTCTCTTCCTTCTTCTCTGTCTTCTCTCTTACGATCGGTATCTTCTTCGCGCTCCTGATCTCTAAGTAGCCATTGTTTGCGCCAGGCACAGGACCTTTTATAAGTATCAGATTCTTTTCCTTGTATACCTTTATTACCTCTAGGTTCTGAACAGTATTTTTCTTGTTACCCATTCTGCCTGGCATGTGCATCCCCTTCCAGACCCTGGAAGGATAACTGCTTCCGCCTATAGAGCCGACCCTCCTGTGATGCATCGAGCCATGACTATCAGGACCACCAGCCCAACCCCATCGCTTTACACCGCCCTGAAACCCTTTACCTTTAGACGTACCAGTTATGTCCACAAAATCCTTTTCTTTGAATATATCCACTGTGATCTGACTTCCGGCAGAAACTCCCTCATCTGAATCAAATGCCATTTCTCTGACATATGCCTTTGGCTTTGAGTTTAGTTTTTTATATACTGCCAGCTCTGGATTAGGCGTATTTTTCTCTCTCCTGTCTCCGAACGCAAGGGTAAGCTTGTGTTCATGGACTTTGAGCACTGTGCAAGGTCCTGCCTCAACAACAGTTAGAGGTATAAACTTGCCATCTTCTGTAAAAATCTGTGTCATTCCGAGTTTTTTTCCTAGTATGCCTATGTTCAT
>CAZTIQ010000079.1:0-4225 GCA_964613735.1 uncultured Planctomycetia bacterium
CTACAAACCCGCCTTTTTTCAAACTGAGCAAGACCTGCTCTAAAAACTTATCAGGTATGTCGCCTCTTTTTGCAAGCTCATTAATCGACACAACGCCTTTGTTGTAATGCAGAGTTAACTCAAGCATTGTCTTTAACGCATAATCACCTTTATATGTTATCTTCATGCAAACCCCCTAATCTCTATAATTATGATTGCCTTAGTATAGATTATACCTCAACATCAAATCTTGTCAAGTATTTTTTATATCCCTAACTTTACAATCTGACATTTTAAGAGTGTAAAGTTAGGTCTAGATCCTGAAGTGAGAGAGGGTTTGTTCTGTGGCTGGTGTGGTTTTTATTGACTGCATATCATCTGAAGGCAAAATTTTATATGAGACGTGTACACCGCTGGACTTATTATCCGAATATCTAAATAAAATAGAGGCTATTATCTTTATCTCTTCCCTCCCAACCCTGCCTCTTGCCAGGGCTATTGGGCTTGGAATATCTACGACGTCAAATATATAATCTTTGGCTTGCGCAAACGAAAGAAGTCTTTCGTTTTCTGACTTATCCCTGCCTACGAATAATTTTAACTCATTTGAGATCCTGAATTGCCTGCCGATCTTTAAAAGATTCACATCAGTTATATTGTAGTCTGGTATATGCTCAAACAGGTCCTTTACCTTTCTTGAAAAAGCAACATCTGTTAAAAGACACCCTCCTGCAGGACAAGGGTAATCATTGATACCAAGTTCTTCTGCTAATTTTATCTGAACCTCTCTCTGCCTTCCTTTTATCCCTGATAGTTTCTCCCTATCAATAATACCCTGTTTTTCAGGAAGGCTGGGTTCAAATAACTTCGCAGATAATGGCCTGACCACAAGGCCTTCTAATCCTGATCTTTTTTCTATAAGCTCTATTGCGTTTCTCCTCTGGGACATAGGCCTTTGACCTAAGACCTCGCCTGTTATGATAAATGATGCGCCTATATCTTCCATGAAAGACTTGGCCTTTTTAAATGTAAAGATCCTGCAGTCAATACAGGGGTTCATCGCCCTGCCGCGGCCGTGCTCAGGGTTTTTGATTACATCCATGTACTCCATTGTTATATTCATAACCTTTAATCGCACGCCTAATTCTTTTGCTGCCTTTGTTGCCTGGTGCATGCAGCCCTTGGATGTACAGGTGCAAAAGACTGTAAGAAAATTCAATGCATGGACCTCTACGCCCTGCTCCATCATAAGTTTTATCGCGAGCATGCTATCGAGTCCACCGGAAAATAGTGCAACAGCGCGTTTATTCATTGTTTTTAAGGCGATCAAGGTATTCCTTTATCTTCTTCTCATACCCAATATCTGTCGGTTCGTAATAGATCTTTTTCTCAGGGATATATTCCTGTTCTACGAAATGGTCTTTGTATTGGTGGGCGTATTTATAGCCTTGGCCATGACCTAATTGTTTTGCCCCTTTATAACTCGCGTCTTTTAAATGCGCCGGTACTTCTAATGTCCGGGACTGCCCTACATCCTTCATTGCCTTTTCGATCCCCATGTACGCGGCATTACTCTTTGGCGCGCATGCAACATAGCACGTTGCCTGCGCCAGAGGTATCCTTGCCTCAGGCATGCCCACAAATTCAGATACCTGAAATGCTGCGTTTGCCACTACAAGCGCCTGCGGATCTGCATTACCTACATCCTCTGATGCGCATATAACAATGCGCCTCGCAATAAACCTGGGTTCTTCTCCTGCGTATAACATCTTTGCCAGCCAATACAGCGCAGCGTCTGGATCTGACCCGCGCATGCTCTTTATAAATGCTGATATTGTATCATAATGAGCGTCTTCATCCCTGTCATACATCACTGCCTTTTTCTGGATGCTCTCCTCTGCCACCTTAATAGTAAAATCTATGGCCTTGGACTTGTCAGGCTTAGTAGTCAGGACTCCTATCTCTAATGCGCTGAGGGATTTTCTCGCATCCCCGTCTGATGCGCCTGCAAGAAAACTCAAGACCTTATCTTCTATCTTTATAGATCTCTTACCAAGCCCTCTTTCCTTATCCTTCAAGGCATTTTTAAGTATGACTATGATCTCGTCCCTTGATAATTTCTTCAATTCAAATATTATAGAACGCGAGATAAGCGGCGATACAAGAGAAAAAAATGGGTTATGCGTAGTAGCGCCTATCAATACAGGATTCCCTGATTCTACATCAGGCATCAATACGTCCTGCTGCGCCTTATTAAACCTGTGGATCTCATCAATAAAAAGTATGGTCTTTTTCCCTGTGGCGCTCTCCCTTTGCTTGGTCGCCTTGATCGCATCCCTCAGGTCCTGCACATTGGAAATGACCGCATTTATTTCATGAAAATACGATTTTGTGATATTGGCAATAACATGCGCAAGTGCGGTCTTGCCTGTGCCGGGCGGGCCGTAAAGAATAAGCGATGAGATCCTGTCTGCATCTATTGCCCGCTTAAGGAGCTTACCCTCGCCGAGTATGTGGGTCTGTCCCACAAACTCGTTCAGGTCCCTCGGCCTCATCCTGACAGCCAGTGGATAATTTTTCCTAATAGTTTTTTTCTGGGAATCGAATAGGTCAGACATGTTTAAATAAAAAAATCCCCACTAATGCCGTGTTAAGTAAGTTATTAATGAACCCTTTCAGCAGGTGGGCGCCCTCTTAGATGTTTGATGTTTCCTTGCCCCTAGGAACAAGGTATACAGCCACACCTAAAGTTAGGCCCCGGTTTTATTAGTGTTGGTTCATAAAACTCTGCTAAAACACGCGCATCGTAGGGACAAATATATTATAACACACTAATACACTAAAATCAACCCGACTATCTTATCTGAGCGCCTAACTTTTCGACCAGTAAGTCTTGTATGTCTTTATGTATCTGGCTTATGTCCTCTTCTTTCAGGGTTTTTTCATCAGAGCGGTATTCCAGCGTATAAGCCAGACTCTTTTTGCCCGCTTCTATCTGCTGTCCTTTATAAAGGTCAAAGAGATTTACAGCTTTCACAAGACCATGATCCTTATCCTTTATAAGATCTAATATGCTAGAGGCGCTCACGCCTTCGTCTATTACCATGGATATATCTCTTGTAACAGAAGGATAACGAGGCAGGGGTGAAAATCTTTTCTGCAGCCTGACGTGCTTCAATAAGATCTCCGCATCGATCTCTGCTATAAAGACCTTTTCCTTTATATCAAATTTCCTTGCTGTATCTGACCTTACCTCGCCAAGCTCTCCCGCTATATCTTCGCCTACCTTTATATTGCTGGACATGGCGTCTCTGAACACAGAAGATCCAGCCGGTTTTATACTATAATCTTCTATCCCAAGGGCGTGGAAAAGCATCTCTACAATACCCTTTAGATCAAAAAATCCCAGTTCCGTTGCCTTGCCTTTCCAGCCAGGATTAGTAAACCCGCTCAAGCCAAGGCAAAGATTAAGATTTTCTTTTATATTATTTGATTGATCTTTTGTATAGACCTTGTTCAATTCAAAAAGCTGTAGAAGCGAGTTTCTTCTATTTATGTTCCAGCTCATCACTTCAAGCATCTCTGAGATAAGGCTGGGCCTCATAAATTCCTGATTAGAGCTTAATGGATTCCTCAGCCGCACTGCATTATCAAAAGATCTGCCAAGCGACTCAATAGCATTTCTCGAGGTAAGCGTGTAGCTGACGATCTCATTCATCCCAAGGGAACACAATGCATTTCTGATTTCCTTTGCCAGTGTCGTGAGTGAGCGCCGCTCTTCTTCATAGGTCTTTTGCATCTTAAAAACAGGGTGCTTTGAAGGGATATTATCGTAACCATAAAGCCGCGCGACTTCTTCGATGAGATCGATCTCTCTTTCCAGGTCTTGTCTATAACAAGGTATCTTGACAATAATAGCATCTTTTGTTTTTTTCCCTGTTTTTATCTCCAGCCGCTTTAATAGATCTATTACAGTGCTGGAAGGTATCTCTATGCCTAATATCCGGGGTATCTCATCCAGGCAAAGTTTGATCTCGTTTTCTTTTATTACCTTGCCCCCTACATCTGTGATCGTACCAGAGACCCTGCCGCCTGCCTCATCCCTGATCAATTCCTGCGCCCTGACGCTGGCAGCCAGGACCATTGAAAAATCCACTCCCCTTTCAAATCTATAGCTGGACTCTGAGGCAAGGCCTAGCTTCCGCTGCGCCCTTCTTACAGAGATAGGATCAAAATACGCGCTCTC
>CAZTIQ010000080.1:0-4194 GCA_964613735.1 uncultured Planctomycetia bacterium
AAATTAAAGCTGACAATTATGTTCACTTGGATACTCAGTAAGATCATAGGGTCGCAGAACGAGAGGGAGCTTAAGAAGCTTCAGCCGATCGTGGATAAGATAAGTTCGCTGGAGCCTGAGACGCAGAAGCTTTCTGACGCTGACCTTCAATACAAGACAGTTGAATTCAGGGGGCGCCTCTCTAAAGGTGAAGAGCTCGACAGTATGTTGCCTGAGGCATTTGCAGTGGTGCGCGAGACAGCTCGTCGGACAATAGGCATGCGGCACTTTGATGTGCAGCTTGTCGGAGGCATTGTGCTTCATCAGGGAAAGATCGCTGAGATGGCGACAGGCGAAGGAAAGACGCTTGTTGCAACGCTTGCCGCATACCTGAACGCCCTTTCAGGGAAAGGCGTGCACATTATAACAGTAAATGATTATCTTGCGCGAAGGGACAGGGAATGGATGGGCCCTGTATTTGAATTTTTAGGACTTAGCGTTGGCGTGATCCAGCATGACATGGGTCCGCAACTCAGACAGATGGCGTATGGCAGTGACATTACTTATGGGACGAATAATGAGTTTGGATTTGACTATCTTCGCGACAACATGGTAGCAAGAAAAGAAGACATGGCCCAGCGCGAGCAGAATTATGCGATAGTCGACGAGGTGGACAGCATCCTTATTGACGAGGCGCGCACACCTCTTATTATTTCAGGGCCTTCAGAGGAATCCACTGATAAATATTATACATGCAATAAGATCGTGCCGCGTTTAAAAGGCAGGATAATCCTGGAGAAGGATGAGATCGACGCAAAGTTTAAGGGCATAGATCTATCAGAGGGTTATGATTATATAGTGGATGAAAAGGCGCACACCGCGCATCTCACAGAAAACGGCGAGGCAAAAGTCGCCGAGATGCTCGGCATTGAAAATATGCATGATATAAGCACCATGGAATACAGGCACCATGTTATCCAGGCGTTAAAGGCGCACAATCTCTTTGAAAAAGACGTGGACTATGTTGTAAAAGAGGAAGGCGTGATCATAGTGGATGAATTCACCGGCCGTCTCATGCCTGGTCGTCGCTGGTCAGATGGGCTTCATCAGGCAGTCGAGGCAAAAGAAGGCCTGAAGATAGAAAGAGAAAACCAGACGCTCGCCACTATCACATTCCAGAATTATTTCAAGATGTACAATAAGCTCAGCGGCATGACAGGCACTGCAATGACAGAGGCAAATGAATTCAGCCATATTTACAAATTAGACACTATGGCGGTCCCGCCGAATAAGATATTGCTAAGGACAAATCATCCTGACGTTATCTGTAAAACAGTAAAGGAAAAGTTTAATGCCGCCTGCAATGAAATAGAAGAGCTTCATGGAAAAGGACGGCCTGTCCTTGTCGGCACCATTTCCATAGAAAAATCAGAGCGCCTGAGCTCTCTTTTGAAAAAGCGGGGCATTCCTCATAATGTCTTGAATGCAAAATATCATGAGCTCGAGGCAACGATAGTCGGGCAGGCAGGAAGATTTCAGGGAGTGACCATTGCTACAAACATGGCTGGCCGCGGGACAGATATTTTACTGGGCGGTAATCCTGAATTTATGGTGGATGACTGGCTTAAGGCAAAAGGCACGAGTCGTAAGGGCGTGACAGAGGAAGAATTGGGAGCGTTACTGATTGAGGCAAAGGCAAAGGTCAGGGAAGAACATGAAAAAGTGGTTTCGCTTGGCGGTCTTCATGTCATGGGCACAGAGCGGCACGAATCCCGGCGCGTAGACAATCAGCTGCGAGGCCGCTCAGGCAGGCAGGGTGATCCTGGCTCTTCCAGATTTTACATATCGCTCGAAGATGATCTGATGCGGTTATTCGGCTCCGGCAGGATCTCAGCTATATATGATAAGCTGGGCATAGAAGAGGGCCAGGATATCCAGCATCCGCTTGTGACAAGGGCGATCGAGGTGGCGCAGAAAAGAGTGGAGCAGCACAACTTTGATATTCGTAAGCATGTCCTGGAATATGACAATGTCATGAACAAGCAGCGAGAGGTGATCTACGACGAGAGAAAAAAGATATTGATGGGCGATGATGTAAAGGGGCATATTTACGAGATCATAGCAGAATTAATAGACGGCGTAATAGAATTGTACCTTAACCCAGATGTGCAGAAGCTGGACTGGAAATATGCAGAGTTCAGAGAGTGGTTCTGGTCAAAATTTAATATTAGATTGCAGAATATAGAAGACATGGTCGAGGGTAAGGATAGAGACGGGATCCTTGAAGAGCTGGTCAGGATCGTGAAGTCTTCATATGAAGAAAAAGAAAAGAGGATGGGGCCGGGTCTATTACGGCACATGGAAAAAATGATCATGCTCCAGGTGATCGACACAAAGTGGAAAGACCATTTGCATGCAATGGATAATCTAAGAGAGGGCATCGGCCTCAGGGCCTATGGACAGCGCGATCCTCTGGTAGAATACCAGCACGAAGGCTATGATATGTTCAGGGGCATGATAGGTTCTGTCAAGGACGATACAATAGAGTTTTTGTTCAAGGTCGAGGCAGTGCGCGAAGAAGGAAAAGTAAAAGGCGTGTTTCAATCCCTGCCGCAGGAATTTCTGCACACTGAGGCAACTCCGATGTCACGAATCCCTACGCCAAGCGCTGGCGAGCCGAGTTTAGAAAAAGACCTGCCACAGCAAGACGAGCCCCAGCAGCATAAACGAGAAGAGCCAAAGGTCGGAAGAAATGACCCGTGCCCGTGTGGAAGCACGAAGAAATATAAAAAATGCTGCGGAAAATAATTCAGCTTTCAGCTTAAAATATTTTGCTGATAGCTGATAGCTGACAATATGATACCTGCGATAGTTTCTGCGATACTCCTGATCCTCGCTTTCCCGAACTTCAACCTCAGCTATCTTGCCTTCGTAGGTTTTGTCCCGCTTTTTCTTGTGATTCGAAGTAAAAAGCCGAAAGAGGCGTTTTGGATCTCGTATCTCTGTGGGTTTTTATTTTATTTAGTCACATTGTACTGGCTCTATCATGTGACGATCTTTGGATTGATCATAGTTTGTTTGTATCTTGCATTATATTTTGGTATTTTTGGACTTTTGTTTAACCGCTTTGCTTTTTTCACCCTTCATCCTTCACCCCTCACTGGACTTTTGATTGCAATTATTTGGATAATACTAGAATATCTTCAGGCTCATCTTTTCACGGGATTTGGTTGGGCCCTCTTGGGCTATTCGCAATACAAAAATCTCGCGCTGATCCAGATCGCAGACTTTTCAGGCGTGTATGGAGTCTCATTTATTATAATGATGGTCAATGTCGGGATTTATAGATTTTTTAAGAGGTCGCTTAAAGAAATAGTGATTGCAGGAATGGTTTTAGCAGCAGCAATTGGATATGGGAAGATAGGAGAAGATAAAGGAGGGCAGGGAAAAGAAATAACTGTTTCAATCGTTCAGGCAAATATTCCACAGGAGATGAAGTGGGATCCTGCTGCGAAAGATGAGATACTTGAAAGATATGCAAATCTTACTCGGCTTGCAGCGTTTGAAGACCCTGATCTCATCATCTGGCCAGAGACATCATTCCCGGGATTTTTCGGAATCAATAAAGAGACGCAAGAGGTCCTGGACCTGGCGAGAAAAGTAGATACACCACTTTTAATAGGCGCAAATACTTCAGAAGGGCTTGATAGTTTTAATAGCGCTGTCTTGATTTCAGAAAGAGGAAAGGTAGTAGATAGATACGATAAGATCCACCTTGTCCCGTATGGCGAGTATGTGCCGTTTTCAGACAAGATCCCATTTTTACATCGCTTAGTCTTAGGCGAACTCGGTGAGTTTACTCCAGGAAAGGAATATAAAGCCTTCAGCCTTCAGCCTTCACCCTTCACCAACGAAGTTAAGTTTGCGACTTTGATTTGCTTCGAGGATATATTTCCAAAGATTAGCAAGAAGCTTGTCCAGAACGGAGCTGAGTTTCTCGTAGTTATAACCAATGATGCCTGGTATGGCAAAAGCGGGGCGCCCTACCAGCACGCTGCCGCGTCTGTATTCAGGGCTATCGAGAACCGCGTCCCCATTGTCCGCTGCGCCAACACTGGCTACTCCTGCTTCATAGACCCCCGCGGTAGAATATATGACTCTATAGAAGACATCTTTGTCTCCAAGCACAAAACCTCCACCATCCCCCTCTACTAA
>CAZTIQ010000081.1:0-4072 GCA_964613735.1 uncultured Planctomycetia bacterium
ACCTGCTTATATTAATAATGTTAAAGAGCTTTACATCTAGATATGTCTTACTGTTGTTATTCCCTGAGGATAGCGGAAAATTATATATAATTTATTGAAATTAAACCAGTTAAGCTATCTTCTGTTTAAGCCACTCAATGAAAAACACATCTGAAACAAAATAGGAGCCGTTCTCACGATCTAAGACGCCTTTTTTCTCCAGGGCATTGACCGCTGTTTGGATAGAAGCAGCTGTGCCTAAAGAATGGCGGCCTAAAAAATCTTGAGAATAGATGTTTGCGCATGGTTCTTTACATAAGGCAACGACTAAACTCTTTTGTTTAGCCGCCAGGCTGTCCCAGATAGTCGCATAGGCATATGATTGCGCCTGTATACATTTATCTCTTGCGGAATTTATGTCTTTTTGGTTTGCTATCGCTGGCTCTTCTTTTGAGAAGCTAGTATTAAAAATTTCATGGCAGAGCTGCTGGGTATAATATGGATGGCAGGCTGTAACGTTTAAGATTTCATCTATCAAACCTGACTCTATACGCATATCTACTGATTTAAACCTGGAATGTATAAAAGCTTTGAATCTCTCGGATGGAATTTTACCAAGCGGAATGGCTTTGGCGATTTTATAGAGCGGCTTATTCTTATCCTGAAACAATTCATCCATAAGATGGCGCTTAGAGCCCATAAAGCAATAACTAACTTTATCATGATGCTGGATTTTCGCCCGAAGCTGACGTTCGATAGGTAAATTTAAGGTCGCTATCTCCTGGAATTCATCAAATACTACAATAAGGCGCTTCTTTCTTTTGACTGCTACCCGCTGAGGAAAATCGTATAAATCGTCAAGCAGCCTCTCAGCATCTTTTTTAACGGCTTCAAAATCAAACTCGAACTCAGCTGGTTCCTGGCCTTTAATAACTATTCTTGGGATTAAGGCAGGGAAGTGTTCCTTTAAAAATTGTATTGCTTCCTCAAGTTTAGTAGCGCTGGCCTTGGTTACGCTGCTGGTGTAAATTTTGATAAAACTCTGTATTGAAGTAACCCGAAATAAATCCACATATATAGTAATAAAACCTTCTCTTTTTAATTCGTCTAACACCTTAATAATCAGAGATGTCTTTCCGTAGCGCCGAGGAGAAAATATAAGCACATTCTGGCCGGAAGAAAGGTCTAATTTTAGCTCTTTAAGTTCCTCTTCGCGGTCAGTGAAGTATTGTCCTTTAACCACGTCTCCATAAACAAAGGGATTTTCCATAAATTAATCTCCTGTATAGATTATGTAAGTTTACATTATGTAATATAACATAATAAAACAAAATTGTCAAGACCTTAAGGGTGTGAACCTATTGCGGGAAGATATCCTGGACCCTCTTGCAGCTTATATTCAGGCCCCTGCAGAAACCTGTCATTTCCTCAAATAAACCTTTGGACAGCCGGGGGATGGCTATCAAAAGCTCGTTCACATCATTATGCTTTACTATCTTCGAAATATCGCTTCTCGAGCCGAGCACTGGAACGCCGTGGATCCGCCTTCCTATCTTTTCCTCATCATCATCCACAAAACCCACTGGCTTATACTGCAGAACCTTGTTATTCTTTATCTCTCTCAGGGCAGATTCCCCTGCATCCCCTGCCCCGTAGATCAGAACCTTCTTGCCGTTTAAACTGACCTGGTCAAATATCTCTTTATATATCCTCTCAAGTATCCTGGCGCCCGAGATAAGCACAAAAAGCAAAAGCCAGTCAATAATAAAGACTGTCCTTGAAAAACCCTGAAACCTCCATACAAAAAGTATCAGCACCGAAGAAACGATCGAACTAAGCGACACTGCTTTGAAAATATTTATAAGATCTCTCATGCCTACATATTTCCACATACCTCTATATAGTCCAAACTTAAAGAACACAATATATTTTACAATAATTATGATAGGCAGAGATTTTACGATTAGGAGCTGATTTGCGCTAGATAACACCCCTTCAAATCTCAATAGATATGCAGAGACATACGCCACGCATATCAATGTAAAATCAACCCCCACCTCAAGGATCCTTCTCTTGTGCATCAAGACATTGTTCAATACCACGTTGCCATTTTTCTTTTTAAGGCCTTTTATCTCTGAACCAGAATACACCTTGACCTTGCCGAGAAATACCGCAAAATAAATCAAAGATACAGAAACCAGGAGAATCAAGATAGTCGTGATCATTGGGCTCACTACCATTGACAGCAGGCTAATGCCTCCAAAAAGCGCGCTTATAACATATAACACCAGGACTGCCTTTCTCTCTGAAAGGCCCAGCACCACCATCCTGTGCGATATATGATCCTTACCTCCCTGAAAAACCCTGCGAAGATTCATGCTCCTTGTAAGCGCTACAAAAGCAGTATCAAAAAGGGGCACGATCAAAAGAAGCGCTGGTATAGCCACTATCATCACTAAAGATGTGGACTCTTTCCAGCTCTCCTGGAGCGTCATCGTGGCAAGCATAAATCCGATAAACATGCTGCCTGAATCCCCCATGAAGATCTTTGCCGGGCTGAAGTTATATCTTAAAAATCCCAATAAACTCCCCGCCAATATCAGGGCCGGTAATCCTGTTATATTCCCATTTAAAAGAGCGCATACAAATAAGGCGCCGCTCACAATAGCCCCTACCCCGCACGAAAGCCCATCCATATTATCCAAGAGATTAAAGGCATTTATGATCGCTACTACCCAGAGAATCGTAAGAGGAAGGCTTAAGATCTGGTAAGGTATTATCTTTATACTTACGCCAAAGCTGACCAATAAAGAAGCCACTATTATCTGAGCTATCAGCTTCGTATAAGGTTTTATATGAACGATATCGTCAAAAAGGCCCACGCCAAAAATAATAGCGCCGCATATTAAAATACCGAGTCTCTCAGTATTGAGCTTTACAAAAAAAAGATACGGGATAAGAAAGGAAATAAAAATAGCTATGCCGCCAAAAAGCGCTATATATTTTTTATTCCACCTGTCCTCTTTTGGCTTGGCAACACACCTTCTTAGTACCGCTATTTTTCTGACAAAAGGCGTTAAGATAATAGAAATAAAAAATGAGCACAGAAACGGAATAAGATAAGTTTTAAAAATCATTATGTCCTTCGAGCGTACTCTATCACGTCCTTTATGATACCTTCCAGATCCATGGTAGGCTTAAATCCTATTGCTGCTTTCGCTTTAGTGGTATCTGGCACGCGGCGCTGCATATCTTCAAACCCTTCTTCATATGCCTTATCATAAGGAATATAGACTATCTTTGAGCTGCTCTTCGCGATCTTTATGATCTTCTTTGCGAGCTCTTCTATAGTTATCTCCTCCTGGCTTCCTATATTAAATACATTGCCTACGGCCTTCTCATTATTCATCAGTTTTGTAAGCGCGGTTACCACATTTTTAACATGCAAAAAGCATCTCGATTGTTTCCCATCGCCATATACAGTTATATCTTCATTTTTAAGAGCCTGCGTTACAAACCTCGGTACCACCATCCCGTATGCGCCAGTCTGCCTTGGACCGACTGTATTGAAAAGCCTGACTATAACAGTTGGCACCTTCTTCTGCCGCCAATATTCATACGCCAGCATCTCATCTACTGCCTTTGCAGTAGAATAACTCCATCTTGACTTTAAAGGCGAGCCAAGGATCCTGTCGTCATCTTCCTTCAAAGGGCCATTGGTATTTTTGCCGTATATCTCAGATGTAGATGTAATAAGCACTTTTTTATGATAGCGATGCACCATCTCCAGGACAATTTCACTCCCCTTTATGTTTGTAACCAAAGATTCAAGCGGTTTCTTTACTATCAGATCCACGCCAACCGCAGCAGCCAGGTGATAGACCACATCTATCTTCTCGACCAGCTTATCTACGAGGTCTTCATGAAGAATCGTATCTTCAACAAAATTAAAACTCTTGTTGCCATCCAGGTGCTCTATATTCTCAAATCTGCCTGTGGAGAGATCATCCAGTACAGTCACCTTATCCCCGGCCTTTATCAATTCATCAGCCAGATGCGACCCAATAAACCCCGCCCCACCAGTAATCAATGC
>CAZTIQ010000082.1:0-4044 GCA_964613735.1 uncultured Planctomycetia bacterium
GGAGGATTTGAACCTCCAACCTACTGGTTCGAAGCCAGCCACTCTATCCGATTGAGCTACAGGCGCCTCTCATTAGCAAAACTATAGTATTTATTGTCCCCGATGATCACATGATCCAGGACATTTAACTGCAATACCTCGCCAGCCTTTCTAAGCTCCTCAGTAAATATAATGTCTTCTTCACTTGGCTTAGGATCTCCTGACGGGTGATTGTGCACTGCTATTATACTCGCTGCAAAACTCTGCAGGGCCCTTGAGACTATCTCTCTCACTTGAGGGGCTGCTCTGTCAACAGTGCCCTCTTCTATCTCAAGGACATCCATAAGTTTATTCTTGCCGTCTAAAAGTAGGATCTGGAATATCTCCTTCTTTATATCCCTGAGCCGCGGCATTAATAGATCTGCCACCTCTTCAGGAGAGCCAAATGCCTTTCTTGGCTCTCTTTTCTCGCACATCATGCGCCTGGCTATCTCAAACGAGGCCCTGAGCCGCGCGATCTTTGCCATACCAATGCCTTTGAATTTCTTTAATTCTCTTACATCAGTATGACTCATATTCCGAAATGTCTTGTATTGTGCGATTACCTGTCTTCCCAGATCTACTGCGCTCACGCCTCTTGACCCCTCCTGCAGCAAGATGCCCAATAGCTCTGCATTGCTCAAGGTATGCTCTCCATACTTAAAGAGCCTCTCCCTTGGCCTTTCATGAGCTGGCCATTTCTTTATACTATATCTATTATTAATAGTACCCATATAGCACAGTTATGTTACCACACCTCTGCCCGGCCTTCAATAACTTTACACTCTTGCAATGCTGTTAGCCTTTGTGCAGTGCCAGCTGGCCACAGCCTGCCTGAATATCTTTGCCTTTTGATTCCCGCACAGTCACGCCTATCTTATTCTGATCCAGCAATTTTTTAAATATATTAATGGTCCCTTGCGCAGGAGTCTTGTATTCCTTGCCAGTAACAGGGCTGTAAGGTATCAGATTGACCTTGGCCATCAGTATCCTGGCCATGACTGAAAGCGCCTTTGCATCCTTCAGGGAATCATTTATACCTTTGATCAACACATATTCAAGAGTAGGCATCCTGCCTGTCTTTTTTACAAAGTCCTGGCAAACAGCAATAAGTCTTTCTAATGGATATTTTTTATTGATCGGCACAAGCTTGTTCCTTAAATTATTATTAACGGCGTGCAGTGATACAGATAAGTTGGCCTGGATCCCCAGCTCCTTAAATCTCTCTATTCCCGGGATCAGCCCGCACGTTGAAACAGTTATGCGCCTCGCGCCTATACCAAGCGCCTCTTTAGAATTCATTATCTCTATGGCCCTTACCAGGTTATCATAATTGTCAAAAGGCTCGCCCATGCCCATGAAAACAAAATTAGTCATGGGATGACCGTCTCGATGCTGTAGAAAAAGTATCTGATCAATGATCTCCGAAGTCGTCAGGTCTCTTATGAAACCCTTCGTGCCGCTTGCGCAAAATGCGCAGCCAAACTTACAGCCTACCTGCGTTGAAAGACAGAGGGTACTGCGCTTCCCGGAACATATTACAACGGACTCGATAAAATTATTGTCTGAAAGCCTGAATAAAAACTTTTCAGATCTATCTTTGGACCTTGCCCTCTCTTCAAGCTCAATATTACCTATATAAAAAATCTTATCAAGCCCGTCTCTGATGTCCTTTGGCAGATTATTCATAGCGCTAAACTTGTCGACACCCCTTTTATAGACCCAATATAAGACCTGTTCAGCCCTGTAAGCCGGGACAGAAAGCTTCTCTATCTCTTTTTTCAATTCCTGTAATGTAAAATTCTTTATATCTTTCTTGAGCATAAAATTGGCGGGGTTAGTCTAGCGAGGCTTATGTTTTCTAAAATGTTCCAGGAGCCTCATTAGATCAGTATTTGCTGATTTGGCGATCTGGCTGCAGATAAAGATCAATATAGAAAATTGCCAGCAATCCTCAGGACCCACGACAAGGCCTGAATGCACCTCTTCTCTCCTCTGGAGCATATCAGAATAATATCCTACTGCCTTCTCGATGTGCCCATCATATATCTTCAGGGAAAGGGTCTTGTTGTTATACTTTATAGACGGGAATTTCACGCCTCTTACTAAAAGGAAATTTGTGAGCATGTCATGGCCAGAATCAAATTCTTTCTCAAAATCAAAACCTTCAAACCGAGGCAGATTAGAGGGAAGGATTATTTCTGGTTTTTCAATCAGGATATTCCCCTTCCTCACGACTGTATCGCCCCTGTTGACAATGGCCTCGGAAAGAAAGATATATGGAAGATGTGTATCAGAAAACGTCTCTAGATCATGCGCGCGTGAACGTATGATCCTTGTGTTCTTTAATGCCTTTTCCCAGCTATCTTGTATATCCATAGCTACTCAACTCCGATTATTTTCTCTGCCTTGATATCTCGTGGCAAAATATTGCGCCGGCTATTGCAACGTTAAATGAAAGCTTGGCGCCTTGCATTGGTATCCTCACCTTTACATCAAGCTGTTTCTGTAATCCATGCCTGACGCCGCTGCCTTCAGATCCTAAGACAAACACCAACGGAAAAGGCAGTTCGACCTCATTCAGGTCTTTTGCATCATCACTGACGACGCCGCCCGCGATCCAGTACTCGTTCTTTTTTGCAGCTATTGCCGCATTTACAAGATTTGGCACCATTGCTACAGCGACATAGTTTTCTCCGCCTGATGCAACATGCAGCACTGCCTCCGTGACCTCGCATGCCTCGTATTCAGGGATCACGATTGCAAAGCCCCCAAAACACGCGGCAGTCCTGATAATAACGCCTAAGTTATGAGGATCGAATAATCTATCTAAAAAAATAAGCGTAAATTTCTCTTTCTTTGACCTCGCTAATAGATCCTTGAACGATGCATAGTTAAAGTCATCTATCTTCGCGACTATGCCCTGCAGGTCCTTGACTGGTTTTATCTTTGACAATGCCTTCGGCGTCAATCTTTCTACAGCGACATTATTTTTCTTTATTAACGCCTCTATATGAGAGACCTCAAAATTATCCTGCAGAAAGATCTTTCTTATGCTCTTGGGATCTGCCTTTAATCTTTCAGAAACTGAATTTTTTCCGTATAAAATCATTGTCAAAAAGAATATGTCAGGGATGATACGATTCGTGAATCGTTCTTCTTTGCATCTGTGGCTGGCTCAGAATCATAGTCATCAATAAAGCTTATGTTCAATGACAGGTTTTCGTTCATAGAAGTGGTGAAGACTGTCTCAGAATGCAGCCTATAGTCGCCAAAGTCATCTACAGCAGGATAGAATATAATGTCTTCCGATATCTTTGAATTCTTAAAAATGGCCTTTTCGAAAAACCCCCTGGGAATAAGTACCACTTCATCACTGTCTGGGGTAGTATCTCTGTATTCAGTATGCTCTGAACCTATGGATAGCTCTGCCAATGCCTTTAGCTCTGGAAGATCGTAAAGCCAGTATCCCATTCCAGCGCTGGGGACTAGCCTGTAATCAATATTGGCGAACCTGTCATGATCAGCCTCCAGCTTATAAAAGTTATACCACTTCTTTTCTTTTCCAAAACTAAGCGCATACCTGCCAGACCCATGCCACTTCTGCGCATCCATGTTTTTATCCGACGAGGAATAATATGCATCGCCTTTTAGCGTGATCTCGTCTATGTGCTTTCTGTTTCTGCTTACAGAAACATTGCCTAAAAACTGGCTTGTATCTGTATTGCCACTTGATTTATTGTAGCCCAAAGAAACCTTCCTGCCCCATATTATCTCTGGTTCTTCCTTGGCTTCTTCAATCTCCTCTTCTTCTCTACCCGTAACCTTTTCTATAAATCTTCTATTAATGGACAAAGTGTCCATGGCATCTGTCTTGATGAATACCCTCTCTTCATTCTCCTCTACTATCTCTCCACTTATCCTATCACCATTTTTCAGATATACCTCTTCTGAATAGGCATTGACTGAAAAAATTAGAAACAAGACTAAAATATAAAATATCGATTTTATCATAAGGTTTGGGGT
>CAZTIQ010000083.1:0-4011 GCA_964613735.1 uncultured Planctomycetia bacterium
GTAATACTATATGGTGAGATATGTCAGAGTTATCTAGATTCGGTGTTTCTTTAGAAAAAGGGTTATTGGTTAAATTTGACCAGCTCATAAAGAAGAAAAATTGCGCTAATCGGTCTGAAGCATTTCGGGATTTAATCCGACAGGAATTGATAAAAGAGGAGTGGCAAGGTGGCAAAGAAATTGCCGGTGCAGTTATTCTTATTTATGACCACCATAAAAGAGAACTAGTTAACAAACTTACTGATATACAGCATAACCACCAAACGATTATTATCTCCACCCAACACATACACTTAGACCACAATAACTGTTTAGAGATAATTGCCGTAAAAGGCACTCCCAAAGAGGCTAAAGAATTAGCCGATACTTTAACATCAGTAAAAGGCGTAAAGCACGGAACATTAAGCATGTCAAGTACTGGTAAAGCGATCGATTGACTAGTATTATTTTTTTGCCTAGTGGTAGCACGATTATGAAAAATGTAATACATAAACTGTAAGGAGGTTATAATGATGCATAAGAAGTTGTTTATAGGCCTGGCAGTTTTGAGTTTTATTTTCCTCTGCTCTAATTTTGCTTTTGCAGAATCGGTAGAAGATGAGGTTAAAGAATTAAAAGCAAGGATAGCCGAACTTGAGAGAAGGCTGGATGGACAACAGGAAACAGTTACGGTCCAGAGAAAAGAAATAGATGAAATAAAGGAGGCAGGCGTTTTGCCCCAATTAGAAGGGATAAAGATAGAAGCAGGCGCAACATTTGTAATTCAAGGTACTGATGATGCCAATGGCAGCAGTCTTTCTCAAAAAGGAGAGGATGCAACTGATGCGTCATATTCTATTGGTTTGGGGATTGAAAAGGAATTTGAAGACTATGGCATGGCATTTATAGGTCTTGAGACAGGTAATGGTGCTGGCGTAGAGGATGAACTTCAGGTATTTTCAAACGTCAACAGAGATGCTGATGACTCAGATAATGCGATAGCGTTAACTGAAGCATGGTATGAGCATTACTTTCAATTAATACCAGCTTCACTCATGGTTGGTAAGATCGATGGAACAGCCTCAATAGATACCAATGAATACGCCAATGATGAATGTACTCAGTTTTTAGGAAGGATTTTCAGAAATTCTCCAACCATAGAATTGCCAGATAATACAGCAGGACTGCGTCTCAGTCTTGAACCAATAGACTTCATGGATATTCAGCTCCTTATGATGGATGCGGATGGTGATTGGGAAGATATAGCTGATGATGGTTTCTTCGCAGCCCAACTAAACCTCAAGCCTGATCTATTTGAAAGAGATGGTAATTATCGTGTACTCGGCTGGTTAAATGACAGGGAGCATACCAAATGGAATGATTCATCAAAAGTAAAAGAAGAAACATATGGTGTTGGTATAAGCTTTGACCAGGAACTGACTGATAGTTTAGGAGCATTCTTGCGATATGGCTGGCAAGATCCTGATATATACCTTAATGGAGAAAGTTTTTCTTTAGAACATGCCTGGAGCGCCGGGGTACAGATCGCAGGAACCAGTTGGAATAGAGAAGGTGATATCATAGGTCTTGCGGTAGGTCAGGCAATGCCATCAGATGATTACAGGAAAGCCGGAGCTAATCTCAATGCAAAAGACGAAGGTCACTTTGAAGCATATTATAACTACAAGGTAAACGAACACCTTACTTTAACACCAGATCTACAAATAATCTGGAATCCTTACGGTAAGGATGCAGAAAATGGGAGTGATGCAATCGTTGTCGGAGGAGTAAAAGGACAGGTTGACTTTTAAAGAAAGGAGAGAATGTCATGCATATACCAGACGGATTTTTATCGGCAAATACTTGGGTGCCTACTTGGTTGATTTCGGTAGGTGGTATTAGTTATTGCCTAAAAAGGACAGCTCAGTTACTAAAAGATAAAATGGTGCCCCTGATGGGCGTAATGAGCGCTTTTATCTTTGCAGCTCAAATGCTTAACTTTCCTGTAATGGGAGGAACTTCAGGACACTTGTTAGGCGGGGTTCTAGCAGCGGTTTTGCTTGGGCCATATGCAGGGGCAATTGTAATTGCCGTAGTCTTAACTGCCCAATGCCTTATCTTCCAGGATGGCGGACTAACTGCCTTAGGAGCAAACATCTTCAATATGTCCTTTTTAGGTGCTATGGGAGGATATCTTATTTACAACATTATCAGAAAAATTATTGGAGAGAACAAAGGGATTATTATTGGGGCAGGTATAGCAGCATGGGCTTCTGTAGTTATTGCTTCAAGCGCATGTGCTCTCGAGTTAGCTATATCAGGTACTTTGCCATTAAAGATTGCTCTTCCTGCGATGGCAGGAGTACATGCTCTTATTGGGATAGGAGAAGCAATAATTACCTGTTTAGTTATCGGCTTTGTTTTAAAGGTAAGGCCAGATTTGATATACATAAAGGGGGAATAATTATGGATAGGAAAGAGATTTTTTTTGGTTTAATGGTAGCTGTTTTTCTTGCAATGGTACTTTCTCCATTCGCTTCACCCTGGCCAGACGGATTGGAAAAAGTCGCTGAAGACAAAGGATTCTTGGAAAAAGGAGAAATCTCGCCAGTTTTTTCGTCACCTATCCCTGACTATGTCTGGCCTCACTTTAAAAGTGAAAAGTTAGCCACCTCGTTTGCTGGCGTAGGTGGAACCTTATTGCTTTTTGGTGTGGGGTATGGCCTAGCGGCTTTGATTAGGCGACGCCAAATTCAATGAAGCATGCTTATATTGATGAACACAGCAATATAGATAGCTATATTCATCGACTCGATCCAAGAATTAAGATTATCTGTCTTTTCGCGTTTATTCTCTTTGTAATCTTTACAAGGCCGACATCGTTTATTACATTTGCCTTATATGGAATACTTATTGCTGTTTTGATTTTATTATCGAAAATTCCGCCTGGTTTTATTTTAAAAAGGTCGTTAGTAATTATACCATTTGTTCTGATGGCCGCTATTTTTATCCCTTTCTTTAAGAAGGGTGAAGTTGCCGGCGGGTATTCTTTTGGCACCTTGAAGTTGACTGTGACTTATGACGGTTTGATGATTTTTTGGAATATTCTGGTTAAGGCATATTTGTGTATTCTATCCATGATATTTCTTGTAACCAGTACAAAATTATCAGATTTTTTAAAGGCTCTTGAAAAATTGAGGTTTCCGTCCGTTTTTGTTATAATCCTTTCTTTTATGTATCGCTATATCTTTGTAGTCCAGGATGAGTTAATGAAAATGAGACAGGCAAAAGAAGCACGCTCTATAGGTGGCTCAAGGTGGCTTCATGCTAAAGTCCTTGCCAACATGATCGGTGTATTATTTATGAGGACCTATGAAAGGGGAGAGAGTGTATATTTTGCTATGTGCTCAAGAGGATTTGACGGGAAGATAAAGACAATGGATGACTTTCAACTAAAGATGAAGGATTTTTGTTTTCTATCGATCATGATTGGCGTATTAACTGGGATTAGAATTTTAGGAAGCTAAAAATGGCGAAAAAAGTAATCGAGATCAAAAATTTGAATTATTCCTATCCTGACGGGACAGAAGCCCTCCACGATATAGCCTTAGATGTTTTTGAAGGAGAATCGATCGGGATTATCGGACCTAATGGTGCAGGTAAATCCACTTTGTTACTTCATCTAAATGGGATTTTAAAAGGGAATGGTTATATTAGAATATTTGATATAGAGGTAAATGATAAGAATTTAACGTATATTAGGAGTAAAGTCGGATTGGTTTTTCAGGATCCAGACAATCAACTTTTTATGCCGACGGTTTTTGATGATGTCGCTTTCGGACCTATTAATATGTTACTGCCAAAAAATGAAGTAAAATTATCCGTGGAAGGGGCCTTAAAAGAAGTAGATATGCTTGGTTCTATTGGCCGGGCATCACATCATTTAAGTTTTGGCGAGAAAAAAAGAGTTTCTATTGCGACTGTTTTATCGATGAAACCCGAAATATTGGCATTAGATGAACCAACGAGTAA
>CAZTIQ010000084.1:0-3844 GCA_964613735.1 uncultured Planctomycetia bacterium
CGTCGTAACGAGCCTCGCCCTTATCCTTGTGCTTGCCTATTTTATTTTTAAACTTTTCATATTGCTCTGGGGTAAAGACCTCTTTCATTGAAAGCACGCCTTTGATCATTCCATCTAATTTCTGACCCATAAGATCTTTGATCTCCACGACAATAGAATCTACCTTAGCCCTGTCAGTGTCTACCTTTTCCAGCTCCTCTCTTAGCTCTGCTCTTTTAGAGCGGCTCTCTTCCCTTAATGCCTTTCTTGCCTCTCTCTGTTCGCTTTTGAAGCTTTTGAGCTGTTCCTCCTGCTCAGGGGTCAAGCCGAGTTCCTCAACGAGCCTGTCCATCTTCTTTTCCATATACCTTCCATCTTTTTCTGAATCGCGATGGAAAGACCATGCATATGCTGACGTGCCTGAAAAAAACAGCCCCAACATTACTGCGCAAATAATTACCTTTCTATATTTCTTATTCATGGCTATTGCCTCCTTTCACTATCTTAGACAAAATAACAGGCTCAGAAGTTCCCTCTAAAGAAAATATTCCTCTATACTGGTGCCCAGGCCTATACCCTCTTCATCCATAAAACCGTTTGCGCCAGTATCCAGGTATGCAAAAAACTCTGCCTGTTCCTGCATATACTCAGCCACTGGTCCATGGCTGATAAAAAATGGCCTCGCAAAGACTGCCATTAAAAAGATAAGCGCTGCGCAAGCTGCGAGAGCAAACGCAGGCCTCCTGATAATAAAGACAGGCGCTCGTTCAGGTACTGCTATGGCCTCCTTTATACCTTCCCATACAATGCCAGGCGCCTGGACCTTTTGAGCATTTTTAAACGGCTCAACAGCCTTTTTCTGCAAGGCCTGTTCCAATGTCCTGCACCCACTGCAGCCAGTCAGGTGTTCTTTGATCCTGGATCGGATACCAGGCCTCAGCTCGCCATCAACATAATCTGTCATGAGAAGTCCTCTGACTTTTTTGCAATTCATGGTCTATCACCTCTTTTTCCATGGGCCAGAAGCGTTTCTCTTGCCCTTTTTAACCTGCTCCTTACAGTATTTATATTTATACTTAATGCCTTTGATATCTCTCTATAGTTCAGCCCCTCGATCTCTCTTAATACTATGCAAGCCCTCTGGTCAGGGTTAAGCATATCCAATAAAGAGGAAAGCAGTTTCTTATTGTCGTCCATTTCAATGGCGTGTGTGGCTGTCGCGCTGTCATCATTGGCCTTGAGCGCAACATCGTAGTCAACCCTTCTATTAATATCTTTTGAACTTTTCTTTAAGGCATTCAGCGCAGTATTAGTTGTGATCCTGTATAACCATGTCTTAAAGGATGAGCGAAATCTGAAACTCCTGAGATTGTTATATATTTTTATAAATACATCCTGACTGACTTCTTTTGCCTCATCTGCGTTACGTGTTACCCTCAGGGCTACGCTATATACAAAGCTGGATGCGAGTCTGTAGATCTCCTCAAAGGCCTGTATGTCGCCTGTTGAGGCCTGCGTTAAAAGTTCTTTTGATATATCCTGCATGCTCTCCTCCACTACCTTAGACAACAGACCCCTTGACAAAGTTCCGCTATTTTTAATTATACCACTTTTGGGAACTTTTTAGATAGCTTTGTTGTCAAAGTCAGTAAAGGAGGTGATTCGCATGAAGAAAGTCATAATAAGTCTCGTCGTGATCGGAGCCTTGATAGGTCCTTCAGCGCAAAGCTATGCCAGTGACTGGGATAAGGCTGGGAAGGCGCTTGCAGTGATCGAAGGGGTAAGGATCATCACAGGAGGAAATGTGGATCTCGTAGGCAACATCACGGGAATTAGCAGAAACAACAGCCGGTCAAGCAGCCGTTCAAACAACAACCGCAGCTATGCAAAGAGGAGTTCCAGCCAAAGGCGTCACGCACGCGTATGGGTGCCTCATTATGTTTGGGAAAAACAGTATATACCTGAACATGAGGAATGCAGCGAAAGATACGGAAATATTATCGTTGAGGGGCACTACATCAGATACCAGGCCGAAGACAGCGGGCACTGGGAATAGCCAGTTATCCACAATGCAGGGGACCCTTAAGGGTCCCCTGCCTCTTACTTCACTATCACTGATGCCTTGGAATCAAAAGGATTTGTCCTCATGGTCATGGAAAAAAGATAGGGATAGCTATTCTTAAGGTGGCTTACATAATCAAGCCATTCTGATATAAGGCGCGAATATACCCTTTCCATGTCGCCCTTGAGATGTCCGTAATCTTTGTCAGGAAGGTCTGTTATCTCTCCCCTGTAATCCAACTCTTCTGTAAGATGAAACACCGACCAAAGCAGATCTGTAAAACTATCATGCTCCAGAATATTTGGATTTTCAAGGAGGCGCAGCAGAAAATGTCTCTTCCCCTTTAGAAAATTCTTTAGCTCCGAAAGGTTTTCGTCATTCACGTCTATTTTCGGGGCATGCCTGATAAATTCCTTCTTGACCTTTAAAAAATCTTTTTCTGTCCAGTCGCTCCTCACTATAAGTCTTCCCTTTACTTTGCCAGCCTCCAGGTCAAGGTCAGAAAACACCCTTAAAAGCTCTGTGCCTACTTCGCTAAAAAACGCGCCTATTACCATATTGAGCTTATTAAGTAGGGATTTTTTTTCCCTGAAATGTAAAAGCTGATGCAGGACCAGCGTCACCATCAGCACCTCAATAAATACAAACGCCACGTCCCCTATAAGGTATATGAAAATATGATGGGCGTCTCTGAATATTAAAAAATGCGCGTAATAAACAGATATTGACAACACTATCAGCAATATCCCGAAAAGTACTTGCCACTTTGGGATCTTTTTCATAGCTTTATAACCTCCTCAGCCCTTAACAGCAGGGCTGTAACTCACAATAATAGGTTTAGATAGCCTCTATCGTAGAGGGTGGCTTTTGGGTTATATTATAGGTGACACTTACGACGCCCGGGACCTCAGCGACTATTCTGTCTGCCAGTTTGCATAATACATCGTGAGACACATTTGTAGGCGTTCCTTTTCTCGCATCTATACTATCCCAGCAGCGCACCTCGATCTGCAGGCCAAAGTCCCTTTTCCCGTCACGCATGCCAGTGACCCTATCCTGATGCAGGATACCCATGTACTGGAACGCGCCTGTATGACATAATTCCTCTTCTACTATTGTGGTCGCGGTCCTGACCACGCTGATCTTTTCTCTTGTCACCTCGCCTATTACCCTTGCTGCAAGCGCTGGTCCTGGAAAAGGTATGCGCTTATAGGATGACTCTGGCAGACCTAGTCCAGCAGCAACCTTTCTTACGCCATCTTTGCGCAGCTGCACAAGCGGCTCAATGATCTTATACCCAAATGCCTTTTGCGGGTCAATTCCCAGCTGCTCAAATACATTGTGCTGTCTCTTGATGCCGGCAATCGTCTCATCCACGTCTGTGAGAATGGTGCCCTGCAAAAGATAGTTAGCTCCACTGTCTCTGACCAGCTTACCAAATACATCTTTATAAAAAGTCTGGGTAACTGCCTCTCTCTTCTCTTCAGGGTCAGTCACGCCCTTTAATGCATTGAAAAATTTATCCTGCGCATCGACTATCTCTACCTTGACCCCCATCTTCTTGAATAATTCCACTATACTTTGCGGCTCACCCTCTCTCATTATTCCATTATCAATAAAATATGTCTTGAGCCTGTCTCCTATTGCCTTGTGCCCCAGCATTGTAACAGCGCAGGAATCCACTCCGCCTGACAATGCATTAATAGCCACTCCATCTCCTACGATAGACGCTATCTCCTTTGACTTGTCTTTAATAAATCCCTGAACATCCAGGCCTTCCAATGTTATTTCCTTAACAGCCAT
>CAZTIQ010000085.1:0-3811 GCA_964613735.1 uncultured Planctomycetia bacterium
CCCATGGCGCACTTTTACTTTATTTAGCTCAAACCACCCTTTTTTATATTGATTTTTGTAAGGGGTGGGTGTATATTAAGGTATCAAAAGGAGATATTGTTATGGAAAATATCAGACTTGTGCTTTTGCGGCACGGTGAAAGTATATGGAATAAGGAAAATAAATTCACTGGCTGGACAGATGTGGATTTGTCTGAAAAAGGAATAGAGGAAGCAAAAGAGGCGGGCCAGGTTTTAAAGAAAGAGGGCTATACATTTGATATTGCGTTTACCTCTGTCTTAAAGAGGGCTATAAGGACCTTGTTGATCGCGCTGGATGAGATGGAACTTATGTCGATACCAGTTTATAGGTCATGGAGACTTAATGAAAGACACTATGGCGCATTGCAGGGACTTAACAAGCTGGAGACAGCCAAGAAATTCGGAGATGAGCAGGTTCTAATATGGCGGAGGAGCTATGATGTTCCGCCGCAAGCCTTAGAGAAGACTGACCCAAGGTATCCAGGAAATGACCCTATATATAAAGGTATGGATGAAAAAGACATACCTCTTACAGAGTGTCTAAAGGATACAGTAGCCCGATTCCTACCATACTGGCATGAGATAATCACGCCTGCCATAAAATCAGGAAAGAAAGTCATAATAGCTGCCCACGGGAATAGCCTCAGGGCGCTTGTGAAGTATCTTGACAATGTCTCTGATGAGGCAATAGTAAAGCTTAATATCCCCACAGGCATACCTCTAATATATGAGCTCACCCCTGATCTAAAACCCATCAAACACTACTACCTTGGTGATCCTGAGAATATCAAGAAGGCCATGGAAAGCGTAGCCAAACAGGGCAAGTCCAAAAAATAACTTTACACTCCCGCCTAAGGCGGGTGTAAAGTTGCAGCCCTTGACGATTGCGCATTCATAGGGTATAGTTTTCTTTTATAAAGAAAGGGAGGTGTGTATGGATTGGAACGCAGTAGTAATGGAGCCGGTAACAGCAATGCTGGCAAGGGTGGCTAGTTTTTTACCAACGCTTTTAGGTGTCCTTGTTATACTTATTATAGGTTGGATAGTAGCGGGGATACTGAAGAATGTCGTGGTAAAGCTTTTGAAGCTGATACAGCTGGACACAGCAACAGAAAAAGCAGGCCTGGGAGATGTCTTAAGAAGGGGCGGGATAAGGCAGACACTGTCTGAATTAGTAGGCGTACTTATCTATTGGCTTGTTATGTTAATGGTATTTATGACTTCCTTAAATGCGTTAGGAATGACTGTTGCAGCATCCCTTCTAGACAAGGTGATAATGTATATACCTAATGTGATCGCAGCGATGTTTATACTGACGCTCGGCATATTCTTCTCGAGCATGATAGGTACAGTAGTCCGGACTGCCTCAAGCAATGCTGGCATAACACAGGCAAAGTTTTTAGGCCAGCTTACGCAAGTAGTTATTATGATCTTTGCGATCATGATAACGCTGGAGCAGCTGAATATCGCCTCATCTGTATTGAATCTTGCTATAAACATCGTCCTGGCGTCAATAGGCCTTGCTTTCGCATTAGCAGTTGGCCTTGGTTCAAAGGATATAGCAGGCAAGCTGGTAGGGGATCTGGTAAATAAGGTCAAGGGAAAATAAGGATGCCGAAGTTTTGAGTTTGGTTATTCGGGCTCCGCATTTCCGTAAAGGAGATGCGGAGCTTTTTTGTAGACTTGACAGGATGAGGGATGATAGCGGCTTGAATTAAAGGCACCCACGAATTTTTTAGAGTCTATAAGGGCGTCTTATCTTGCAGGGGCAGTTGGATTTATTTCATATCATCAGGTATACTTGTTACGAGGTGGGATCTTATGACTAAAAGAGAGACCAATATCAAGGATGTGGCAAAGGAAGCAGGTGTTTCAATAGCTACGGTTTCAAGGGTTATAAATAAACTCTCCACAGTAAAGAGAGGTAATAAGGCCAGGGTAGATGCAGCAGTAAAGAATCTTAAGTTCAGGCCTAATGTCAGCGCGCAGCGCCTTGCTGCAAAGCGCAATAACGCCATAGGCCTAGTCATACCCAGGTATGCAGATATATTCCATTCTTTCTATGCGCTTCAGATCCTGCAGGGAGTAGGCCATGCAGTTGAAAACTTAAAGCTGGACCTACTTTTGCATATCACGAGCGGAGACAGTTTCCTGAATTCATCTGCTGTAGAGGGCGTGATATTTTCCGATATTATAGGAAATGAGGACCAGGTGGACAATATCCTGGAGAAGGACCTGCCGTGCGTTATTATGAATTATCTTACAAAAGACCTGCCTGTTACCTGCGTTGCCATAGATAATTTGAATGCGTCCCGCAAGGCCGTAGAATACCTTATTAAGCTGGGACATAAAAAGATAGCCACCATAACCGGGGAATTGAAGACCCAGGTTGCCATAGACAGGTTAAATGGATACATGAAGGGGATTGGAAAGAAAAAGATAGACGAGAAAGACAGCTATGTAAAATATGGTGATTTCGGGAGAGATTCTGCTATAAAGGCCACAAAGGAATTATTGAAATTAAAGGACCCGCCCACAGCTATATTTGCGGCAAGCGATGAAATGGCCGTAGGAGTAGTGCAGGTGTGCCTGGAAAGCGGGGTCAATGTGCCGAAGGATCTTTCTGTAATAGGGTTTGACGACAATCCATTAGCCTTGCGCTTTTCCCATATCCCGATAACAACGATGAGGCAGCCTCTGCAGGAGATGTCTGTTATTGCGACAGAGACGCTTCACAAGATCATCACAGGAAAGTTAAAAGGCAATAAGAAGATAATACTTCAGCCTGAATTAATACAGCGAAGTTCCTGCCGATCGTTAACCTGATTTTATACTTAGGTTGACAATTAACCAATCCAGAGTAAAATAATACACGTAACTTTACACTCCCGCCTAAGGCGGGTGTAAAGTTATCAGATGGAAGGCCCTTATATGATAGAGTCTATTCTCGATGGAGTATTGGCTGGCAAGGAATTGGCATTTGAAGAGGCAATGGTCTTACTATCTGTTGAGGGCGATGATTTAGATCCCCTTACAGAAGCAGCCAATACTATAAGAAAGCGCTTCTGCGGCAATAAGATAGATCTCTGTTCCTTGATAAATGCAAAGAGCGGGTTGTGTTCAGAGGATTGTAAATTCTGCGCCCAGTCTTTAAGATATAAGACAAATTGCGAGACTTATCCGTTAGTCAGTGTTGAGAAAATAGTTTCAGCGGCAAGAAATGCCAAAGAAAATGGCGCTACAAATTTTTGTATTGTCATCAGCGGGAAAGGTCCGACCAGCAAGGAATTTGAGAAAATTAAAGAGGCAATACGCCGTATAAAAAAAGAAGTTGGAATAAAGATAGACTGTTCTTTAGGCGGCGTTACAAAGGCCATGATAGAGGACCTGAAGAAAATGGGGATCGATAGATATAATCATAATCTGGAGACATCAGAGAATTTTTATAAGAATATTTGTCGCTCCCATCATTTTAATGACAGATTAAATACTGTTCGTATGCTTAAGGATCTCGGGGTAGAGCCGTGCTGCGGCGGCATAATAGGGCTTGGCGAGGCGCCTGAAGAAAGGTTAAACCTTGCATTTTTGCTTAAGGAGTTGGATATTAGATGTATACCTATAAATATTCTAAATCCGAGAAAGGGCACACCGCTAGAATCTGTCAGCCGTCTTGAGCCGCTTGATATAATAAAGACAGTGGCTGTATTTAGATTGATCTTGCCGCGCTCAGTTATAAAGATAGCAGGCGGCAGAGAAGATGCATTGGGTAATATGCAGGAAAAGGCCTTTGC
>CAZTIQ010000086.1:0-3768 GCA_964613735.1 uncultured Planctomycetia bacterium
ACAATCAGAACGAACATCGTTAATTTATACATATATTTGCCTATTTTTTAAAGTTGTGATACAATTTATTATCAATGATATTATAGCTTAAATATTTATGATATGCAATAAGGAAGCCTTATGGACAGAGTAAGGATTGCAATTTCACAGATAAACCCTACAGTGGGTGACCTGAAGGGCAACACTGAAAAGATATTATTTTGCCTAAAGCAGGCCGTTAAGAAAGATTGCGACCTGGTAGTATTCCCCGAGCTTGTCATAACAGGTTATCCCCCAGAAGACCTGCTTTTAAAGCCACACTTCATAAGAGAAAATCTTAGATGTCTCGATACTATAACATCAGCCACCAAGGATATAATCGCTATAGTAGGATTCGCAGATTTACATAGAAATAGTGTTTATAATGCATCAGCAGTGTTGGAAAATAAAAAGGTCAGGGCTGTCTATCATAAGATAAGGCTGCCGAATTACGGCGTGTTTGATGAAAAGAGATACTTTGAGCCGGGAAAGAATAACGCTATCGTCAAGGCAAGGGATTTTAGTTTTGGCATAAACATATGTGAAGACCTATGGGCATCAGAGGATGCCTTGTTAAAGAAGTCACTACAGGGCGCGCAGTTTCTTATAAACATATCCGCATCTCCTTATCATGTGGATAAGATAAATGAGAGGCAAGACATTTTTAGCAAAAAGGCCAAAAAATTCAAAATACCTATAGTGTATTGCAATCTTATAGGCGGACAGGACGAGTTGGTCTTTGATGGAAGGAGCGGTGTTTTTAATGATAGTGGGAAGTTGATTGCAATGGCAAAGCCCTTTGAAGAAGACATGCTTATAGTAGACCTATTGCTAAAACCTAAAAAGATATCCAGGACAAAGAATATAATCATAGATTATAAGATTAAAAAGAAAAAATGCGCTTTAGCTGATCGCGGCCTAGCTAAAAAGATGACCCAGGCAGAGGAGATATATTCAGCCCTTGTGCTGGGTGTTCGGGATTATGTAAGGAAAAATAACTTCAGAAAGGTCATGCTGGGCATATCAGGCGGTATTGATTCTGCGCTTGTTGCCTGCATTGCTGTAGATGCTCTTGGCAAAGCAAATGTATTGGCGCTGTCTATGCCTTCGCAATATTCCTCAGCCGAGACCCAGCTGGACGCAGAGAGGCTCTCAAGAAACCTTGGTATAAGATCTGTAAAGATCCCAATAGGTGAGATCTTTACAGCATATACAAGTACGCTGAGTAGTCATTTTGCCGGGATGCAGAGCGATGTAACAGAAGAAAATATTCAAGCAAGGATCAGAGGCAATATACTTATGGCCTTCTCTAATAAATTTGGATGTCTTCTCCTCAATACAGGAAATAAGAGCGAGACAAGCGTAGGCTATTGCACGTTATATGGAGACATGGCAGGCGGATTTTCCGTAATTAAAGATGTGCCAAAAAACCTTGTTTATGCATTGGCCAGGTTTAAAAATAAAGAAAGAGAAAAGGATATCATACCAAAGGCAATATTAAAAAGGCCGCCGTCAGCAGAATTAAGGCCCAATCAGAAAGATCAAGATACATTGCCCCCATATGATATTTTGGATGAGATCATTAACCTGTATATTGAAAGAGATGTGTCGTTTTCTGATATTATAAAAAAGGTCAAAGACAGAGGATTAGTAAAAAATGTCTTGAAGATGATCGATGCGAATGAATATAAGCGCCGCCAGTCGCCGCCAGGCATAAAGATAATGCCGCGTTCGTTTGGCAGAGACAGACGCATGCCAATCACAAATAAATACACGGAGGTACAATATGAAACAGATAACAAATGATGAGATGTTTATAGAATCGGTCGCCAGGATAAACAGGTATTTGGTCATAATGGGTATATTTTTCCTTAGCTATTTCCTCTTCATGACAAAAGTTAATATTTATTTATTTTTTCTGGCGATGTCTATGATGATCTATGCGCTTCTTTCGTATAAGCATCTTGAAGTAACCAATAGGCTTGCTGTTGAGTTGCGGCGTAGCAAAACTGCTTTGAAAGATGCCACTATGGAGGCTCATGAAAGGTATTCTGCATAGTAAATGATAATACGCCTCCTCTTAGTATCTTTATTATTCCTAAATCTAGGAAACTTTTCAAAAAAAGATGTTTCTGTAAGCGCAACTTCGGCAATACTTATTTCCCCATGGGCCAAGAGGATCATATACTCTAAGAATATTCATACAAAGCTCCCGCCTGCCTCTACGACCAAGATACTGACAGCCCTCGTGGTTATAAAAAATTCTCATCTTAAGAAAAAGGTCGGCATTAGTAAGTTTGCCAGCTCAATAGAACCTTCGAAGATACATGTAAAACAGGGCGAGCTTTATTATACGGAGGACTTGCTTAAGGCGCTTCTTTTGAATTCAGGGAATGACGCCAGCATTGCGTTGGCCGAAAGCATCGCAGGTTCGGAAGAGGCGTTCGCAGTCATGATGAATGAATTGGCCGGAAAACTCGGTGCAAAGAACACAAATTTTAAGAATTCAAACGGCCTTCCGGCGAATGACCAGTATTCTACGGCGTACGATTTGGCTTTGATTGTAAGAGAGGCGATGAAGAACAAAAAATTTGTTGAGATCATGAATACCAAGACATCCGAGATAAGCGAAATTACTACCGGCCGAAAGATAAAATTGAAAAATCACAATAAGAGCCTATGGAAAGAAAGGCCTTACTTGATAGTAGGTAAAACCGGTTATACCAAAAAGGCAAGACATTGCTTTGCCGGATATATCCAGTATAATAGATGGAAGAAGGTCATTGTGGTTATCTTAGGCGGGACAAAACTTTGGGATAATCTTGATGCACTGGCAGGTTCAAATTAAACTATAAGGAAAGAGTTATGTTGAAAAGATATCTGCTATCAGTTGTTTTTTTATTTCTGGTTACTAGTTACTGCTTACTGGTTACTGTAGTTCATGCTGCTCCCAGCTATGGCACGCATATGCCCGAGGAAAAACATTGGACATGCGGGGCAGAGGGTGATTTTGTTATAGATAGAGATCTTGACAATGAACAAGGAGCCACAGAAGGTAATAGATACTTTGTTACAGTAAGCCTTGGTGTTTTTTCATGGCTGTCGCTGGATGGAAAGATAGGCGTGGGGAATGTCGAGTGGAAGAGAGGGTCAATAGGCGATGATTTAAGCTATAGTACGAACTTTGCCGGTGGTTATGGATTCAGGGTAAGGTTATATGAGAATGAGGATTGGGGCATAAAGAGCGTTGCGGGTTTCCAGCATATAAGCGTGCACCCAGATCCAAAGAATCAGGGCGGGATCAAACATGAGACAATAATCGATGACTGGCAGGGCTCTTTACTTGTCTCTAAGGCCATTGGCGATCTTGTACCTTATATAGGCGGTAGATACGGAAGCCTGGATTTTATAAAGTGGGAAAACGAAAAAGACCGCAAGCGCATCAATTCCGAAGAATATTATGGGCTTATACTCGGCATGGACTACTGGCTGGGTGAAAGTATAAAGTTGAATTTAGAAGGCACTTTTCTAGATGGGGAAGAGATAGCAATGGGTATTAGTTATGATTTTTAACGAGGATAGTAGTAAAAGAATTTTTTAGACAGTATATAGCTGATTTTTTGAAGGATTTTTTTATAAATTTAGCAGCCTCCCCAGAATTTTTAAAAAATAGAAAAGGGAGGCCTTTATTTTTGTATAAATAAGCGCGTTTTGATATGAAACCCAGCTTTGCCTTTAGCATTGCTTTTG
>CAZTIQ010000087.1:0-3765 GCA_964613735.1 uncultured Planctomycetia bacterium
TTGTCCTTTAAATGATCGTCGTAAACAAGAGCTAAATTGTAATGGCTGTCAGGATCATCCGGGAATATCTCAAGTGCCTCTTGGTATTCTTTAGCTGCATTTTTATAAAACTTGCTGCGATCATATGTCAATGCCATATTATAATGAAACTTAAGCGTTTCTTCCTTAAAGGTCTTTTCTGTCTCTTGTAGCTGCAACTCTATAACCTCTTTTTTTTGTGCTATCTTTTTAAGCCTATTGATCTGTTCTTGTTTTTCCTTAAACGACTCCTTCATGCTAGAAACCTTGCCTTCTAGATTGACCTTTGCAAATGATATTTCTGCCAATTTTTCCTTTAAAAAAGGCAAGGGTAACTCCTCGGCTGATTTCTGTATATCATCTATATCCTCTGGCATCAATGATTCTATGTACTTTAACTTGGCATACTTCTTAGCATAAAACTCTGCCTTTTTAAAATCTATGATATCATATGTATAGATGCTTGACAACTGTAAATATACCTCTGGGGCGTCAGGATCTACCTGCAATGCCTTTTTATATTGCTTTACAGCCTCCTGGTATCTATTGTAATATTCGAAAGACAGGCCTTGATTGTAATAATGAAATTTAAATTTTTCTCTTCCTGCCTCAGCCATCGCCTGCGTGATGCTGTCTTCTAAAACCTTTTTTCTCTCTCTTAAGATCTCTGCCTGCGATTTTAAACTTTTAAATTCTCTCTGAATACCTTCCATCTGTTGCGAATATTCATTCTCAATAAGCTCTAACTTAGCTTCGGATTCTTTTCTTTCTGTCTCTAATTGTTTCTTGGATTCCTGGGAGAGATTTTCTAATCTATTTTCTAACAGTTTCTTTTCTTCAAGGATCGCCTCGATCTGTTTACCAGCGCCTTCTGTATCAGTTTGTATCTCAATGGCAGCCTTGTTTACCAACTTTATCTTTTGTTCCAATACCTCATATTTTTTGGCTATTATTTCCTTTTTAAAAACCGAATTTTCAAGCTCGGTTCTGGTCTTTTTAAACTCATCCATTGCCTTGTTTAAATTAGACTTTAAATTATCTATCTCAGCATTCTTTTTTTTATATATAAGCGCACCTGTTGTTCCTATTGCGGCGCATATGACTATAACAAAAATCGAAACTACGATCTTTTTCATATCTATTCCTTAAGCGGTTTTCTTTCTTTCTGGCCTCCAGGTGTAAACATATAGTCATCACCGCCAGATATAATATGAGGCGTTAAGAAGATAATCAATTCTTTCATCTCCTTCTCTATAGAGGTATTGCCAAAGAGTGCTCCCGCAATAGGGATGTCGCCTAATATAGGTATCCTGTTCCTGGTAGACTCCTTTGTTTCTTTTATAAGCCCGGCAATGATCAAAGTCCTTCCGTCTTTAATCAATACCTCTGTCTCCACATTAGAGGTATCTATTATTGGGATCTCATTACCTTCTGATGTTTCAAGCCATGATCTTACTGAACTAATCTCTGGTTTTACCTGCATCTTTACATAACCTGAGTTACCAATGGTAGGTGTTACATATAGATTTACTCCTACCTCTATAAACTGCACGCTTTCGGAAGTGGTTGTTGTTACTTCTCCTGTTGTAGTAGTACTAGTTACATACGCCTCGCGAGAACCAACCATGAACTTTGCCTCTTCTCCGTCTACTACTGCGATGTGAGGGCTGGATATAATCTTTGTATTACCAACACTCTTCAAAAGATCCAATGCAACCTCGTAGTTAGAAGCAGAAAATGTACCAAAAGTAATATCTAGCATGCTGCTACCGGTACTGCTGGAGGGAAAGTTACTATCCCATTGAAAATTATGCAGATTGGAAAATAATGCCTTCCAATCTACGCCAAAAAAGAAATCATCAGTCAGGGTTACTTCTATGATCTTGGCTTCAATAAAAACCTGCTTGGTCGGGTCATCAAAGGTCTCTATCAGGTCTCTGATTATCTTCATATTGTGAGGCAAGTCAGTTACTATTAACTTGCTTGTCCTGGTGTCTGCTCTAATCGTGCCTATATTTGCAGTCAAGGCCTCAGTTACTACTGTTTTAATATCCTCGACTTTAGCATGTTTAAGAGCAAAGACCTCTCTAACAGTAGGGATAACCCTGCTGACAGTAGAGATGTCAAAGTCATGGGCTGTTTTTTCCATCTCTTCTATCTTCTCAGGTAAGTCTATTAGAATAAGCCTTCCAGTCTCCTCGTCTATAACTACCTTTCCTATATCACTCTTAATATTAGATAAAATAGTACCTACCTTTTTGGCATCAGCATATGTCAGCTCTATAGTTTTAAGTCGCCTTTTATCGTTATATTTCTCACCATAAATAGCCTGATATTCTGGCTCTGTCATTATGGTAATAATGTCCTTGTCCTCATAATATGCAAGTCTATTAGTTAAGAGGATCACATCTATAACATCTCTGATCTGCACATTACTTAAAAGCAGAGTAACCCTTCCTGTCACGCCGCTGCTGTTAACTATATTTAAGTCGCCCTTCTTGGCCAGGAATTTAAACACCTCGGGCAGAGCTATGCCACGTAAATCCAATGATATTTCTCTGGCTAATCCTTCTTCTATTGAAACCAGGTCTGATAAGACATCCTTTTGTGCTGATGGTGCTGAATCTAAACCAACAGATGTCTTTTGTGTATACAGGACAGGGGCATCAGGTTCGGCAATAAGAAGTAAATTGTTACATATAGCCAAAATAAATACGATAAATATAATTTTTAAAAAATTTGCTTTAAGCATAAAAATTTAAAAACTTTAGATCAGTTCGCCCTTCTCTCCCTCATAAACAAACATTACCTTATTTTCTAAAATAGCCTCTATCTTAAGATTGTTGATACTTTCCCCCGCCCTAAGAAAATAAGTCTGGTCGGTTTTCTTATTCTCAATCATTGCCTGGGGTACCTTATCCCAAGAAATGCCTACCAGCACAAGGTCTTTAAGTAAATCCTGTAAAGTTTCTTTATTTTTCTTGGATTCATCAATAACAGTTATTAGCCTTATTGGCCTAAAAATATTCCTCCTCTGTACTAATGCTAAGTAATGCAAAAAAGGTCGTAGTTTTGTTGTATCACTTGTCGGCTTACTGCTATATCCTGTTGTTGGTATAGTATCAAGAAATTTACTGATGTCTTTTTTGTTAAAAACAAAATCGAAAATTGAAAAACATATTATCAAAGAACATGCAACGATCAAGACATTATTAATAAATACGATACTAATTTTTACTGTCCGCTTCTTTGTCTTTCTTGCAGTCTGAGCTATCCCTTTTTTGAACGGCAAAAATTTAAGGAAGTTAGGAATAGAGATAGAGAACTTTTTTTTCTTTTTAGACTTCTGTAATTTGGGATCGCTTCCCTTCTCTATTAAATTTAATAGTTGCTCTTCAGGAGTAGATCCTTTGTGTGCCATCCTACCCTTACCTCACCTTCAACGATTTCTTTTATAATCTCACCTGTTACAATAGGGACATTCCTCATCACTAAAAATTTTAATGCCTTATGACTGAGCATGGAAATCTTCCTGGGATAACCTCCTGTATATTCATGTATCTGTGTTATTGCATCGTTGGTAAATAAATCCTCTCTTCCCTCGTATCCAGCCTGTCTTATGCGGAATTTAATCATCTCCCTCGTCTCTTCTTCTTTAAATGGAGTAAGGGTGCAGCGTAGACTTATCCTGTCAGTAAAATTTTTGATGTCTAAGAGACGGGGTAATAATTCCATCTGACCCAATAA
>CAZTIQ010000088.1:0-1467 GCA_964613735.1 uncultured Planctomycetia bacterium
TCAGTAGAAAGGGGATTGTCTAATAATACGCTTTCCTCATACAAGAGAGACCTCTCGAATTTTTTCGGGTATATCAAAAAAAGGCGCATTGTTTCCATAGACAAGGTCACGCGCCAGATGATCACCTCTTTTATGCTCTCTGAAAAAGACAGAGGGCTTTCTGCGAATTCTATCTCAAGAGAAGTCGCCTGCCTTAAGAGTTTCTTTAAATTTCTGGTAAGAGAGAATAAGATCAAGGATAATATCACCAGTGTTATAGAATCTCCAAAGTTATGGAAAAAGCTGCCGTCAGCATTGGACCTCAGCGAAGTTGAAAAACTACTTAAGGCGCCAAACATAAGAGAGCCGATGGGAGTCAGGGATAAGGCGATGTTAGAGCTTATATATGCAACAGGCATGCGGGTGTCAGAATTGATCAATCTAAAGATGGATGACTTAAACATGGGCGTGGGCTTTATAAAATGTCTTGGCAAGGGCCAGAAAGAAAGGGTAGTGCCTTTTGGCAGCAAGGCAAAGGAATGGCTTGTGAGATATTTAGATAAGGGGAGAGCGTCATTTTTAAAAAAGAAGGTGTCAAATTTTTTATTCCTTACAAGGCTGAGTAGACCCATGTCGCGCCAGATGTTCTGGAAGATAATAAAAAAATATGCTGTTGAGGCGAGGATAAAAAAAGACATTATGCCGCACAGTCTCAGGCATTCCTTTGCAACGCATATACTTGAAAGAGGCGCTGATCTAAGGGTGGTACAGGAGCTGCTGGGCCATTCTGATATATCTACAACACAGATCTATACGCATATAAATAAAGAGAGACTAAAGTCGATACATCACAAGTTCCACCCGAGACCATGAACCACTCGTCCGCCTGCGGCGGACTCGGGTTCATGGCAAGCCCTAGCTTATGGATATCTTGAGGACAATCAGGGCATTTTTTGAGGCAGAGAAGGAAAGCGGCATATCTGGATATATATTTTCGTCAAAGCCAAAGGACGACGGGTTTGAAGCCTTGCAAAAAGAGGCGCTAAAGTGCCGGAACTGTGATCTTGCAAAGACAAGGAAGAAAGTTGTCTTTGGCTCAGGCAATACACACGCGAAGCTGATGTTTATAGGAGAGGCGCCGGGTTTTGATGAAGACGCGCAGGGTAAACCATTTGTTGGTAAGGCAGGCATACTGCTTACAAAGATAATAGAGGCAATGGGACTGAAGAGAGAAGACGTGTATATATGCAATATTTTAAAATGTCGACCTCCAGAGAACAGAAATCCTTTGCCTGATGAGGTTGCTTCATGCATAGGATATCTTTATAAGCAGATCGATCATATAAAACCAAAGATCATATGCGGACTTGGAAAATCTGCCAGCCAGACCTTGCTGAAGACAGAGACGACTATAAGTAGATTAAGAGGGAACTGGCACGAGCTTAGAGGCGCAAAGTTCATGCCCACATACCATCCTGCCTATCTCTT
>CAZTIQ010000088.1:1567-3762 GCA_964613735.1 uncultured Planctomycetia bacterium
ATATGAGCGCTAAAAGCTACGCAAACATAGTTATTAACCGGCCGATCGAGGGCCCTTTTACTTATTCCATACCTGATGCATTGAAGGAAGATGTAAAGGTGGGCAGCTGTGTCGAGGTCTCATTCGGCAATAAGAGCGTGACAGGCTATGTCGTTGATATTATCCCAAAGTCTGAAATAGAGAATTTAAAACCAGTAGGCCGAGTTTTAGACAAGGCCCCGCTTATTGATGAAAAGATGCTGCAGCTTACAAAGTGGGTAGCTGGTTACTATTATTCATCATGGGGAGAGGCGATCTCAGCGGCTGTTCCGGCTGTTGTAAAAAAGAGCCTGAAGTCGACCCGTCGAAGTAAGGTCTCTGTCCCCGAGGAAGAAGCAGAATATAAAGATGGCTCAGACAAGCACCTTCGGCCTAATCCTGAGCAGACAAAGGCGCTTGATACAATAAAGCAATGCCTGGATAATTTTCTACACAAAGTATTTTTGCTGCACGGAGTGACAGGCAGCGGAAAGACAGAGGTGTATCTGCAATCTATTGCATACGCTCTGGAACTGGGACGTTCAAGCATAGTCCTGGTCCCTGAGATCTCGCTTACGCCGCAGACAGTTGCGCGCTTCAAGGCCAGGTTTGGAGAAAAAATAGCTGTGCTTCATTCAAGATTAATTGGTTCTAAGAGGGCAAATGAATGGGAGAGGATCGCTTCCGGCGAGGCGAAGATAGTGGTAGGCGCCCGCTCTGCAATATTCGCGCCATTGAAGGACCTGGGGCTTGTGGTAGTCGATGAAGAGCATGAGACATCATACAAGCAGGAAGACGCGCCCCGGTATAACGCGAGGGACGTTGCTATAAAAAGGGCTGAGCTTTCCAACGCAGTTATTATATTGGGAAGCGCCACGCCTTCTTTGGAGTCTTTTTATGCGGCCAGGACAGGCAAATATACTCTGGTAGAATTACCTGAAAGAATAGATGCAAGGCTCATGCCTGAGGTCGAGATCGTAGACATGAGGGACGAGATGGCAAGGAAAAAGGCTGTTTCTATTTTTTCACACACGCTGCAATCCTGGATACAAAAGGATATATCCGCGAATAAACAGGTCATACTTTTTTTAAACAGGCGCGGGTTTTCCACATTTATAAGCTGCAGAAAATGCGGCCACGTGTTGAACTGTAAACGCTGCAGTGTGAGCCTTACATATCATTTTCATACAAAAAAAGCTATATGCCATCACTGTGGCTACAAGATCGACCCTCCTGATATATGTCCTGAGTGTAATTCCAACTATGTAAAATACTGGGGCATCGGCACAGAAAAGGTCGAGAGCGAGGTCCGCAGGCTTTTTCCCAGCGCCAGGATAGCCCGCATGGATACAGACTCTACGCATAAGCGCGGCACTCATGAAAGGGTCTTGTCTAAATTTAAGGATCATAAGATAGATATCCTGGTGGGTACGCAGATGATAGCAAAAGGCCTGGATTTTCCAAAGGTCACGCTCGTGGGAGTTATCTCAGCAGATACTGCATTGAACTTGCCTGACTTTAGAGCAGGTGAGCGCACATTTAATCTTTTGACACAGGTCGCAGGAAGAGCGGGCAGAGGCGATGCAGGCGGCAGGGTCATAATCCAGACTTATACGCCAGGCCATTATTCGATCCAGGCGGCGAAGAACCATGACTATAATGACTTCTATGGGAAAGAGATAGTTTTCAGAAAAGAGTTAAATCTTCCGCCTTTTTGCCACATGGCTGTATTGACATTCAGGGGCCGTAAGGAAGAAAAAGTTTTAAAGACAGCGGAATCAATAAGAGAAAAGCTTGAAAAGAAAAACAAGCTAAAGTCATTAGAGATCATAGGCCCTGCGCCAGCGGCTATCTCGAAAATAAAAGGCATGTATCGCTGGAACCTCTTCCTGAAGTCCAGCAAAGTCGAAAACATCACATCTTTATTGGGTAAAGTCCTGCGCAACCGCCGCCGGGAAGGCGGAGTTATTATTACTGTGGATGTAGAGCCTTATTGAACTACCCACCTGAATGTGTAATGCCCGCGCTACACTCTAAAGAGTACAGTGCTTTTTTTTGAAGGCCTACACTGACAGAAAAGACGAGCAAGGAGCAGCAATTAACGCTTATATTATTGTCAAGATTTAACATATATGCTAAAATAACTTTACACCCGCCTTAGGCGGGAGTGTAAAGTT
>CAZTIQ010000089.1:0-3660 GCA_964613735.1 uncultured Planctomycetia bacterium
TTTTATGATTGCATAAATAGGTCTTTGACGTTAAAATAAGTAGAAGCAGCTAAGCGGATAGCTTTAATTTGAGACGAGCTGCAGAAATTCCACGGCTATGCCCGAACGCGGGTTAGCCTTAGTCAGAGGGTATTGCCGTGGAATTTCTGTACCTTTAAAGGAGAGCCCTGTACCAGTCAGTTCATTCGGGAGAGGCATCTGGTCTTTTTTGCGAGAGCGCTGGCTGCCGAGCCTCGCTTGGAATGCTTTGTAGGGGAGAGGGAGTTTTCGAAATAGGTTCGAGCTGCGTCAAGTAGCTTCGACCATGAACCACAGATTAAAAAGAAGCAGGCATGGGGAATCTGTTTAATGTCTCATAAACGGATGCATGTATTTTACTCAGGTCATGTGCAGGGCGTTGGATTCAGGTTTACTGCGCGTAATGTTGCATCCAGGATGGGCTTGACAGGTTGGGTGAAGAACTTAAGAGACAGCAAGGTAGAACTCGTATGCGAAGGAGAAGAGAAAGACCTGAAAGATTTCTTGAATGCTGTGAACAATGAATTTGCTGAGCATTATATCGTAGATACAGACATTACATGGGAAAAGTCAACACAAGAATTTGCAAATTTTGACATAAGATTTTGAGATGGGTAAAAAAGACATAGAAAGAAAAATCGAAAAACTAAGGGAATTAGTAAATCATCATGATAGGAAATATTATGGTGAGAACAAGCCTGAGATAGGCGATCAGGAATATGATCGCCTGATAAAGCAGCTCAAGGGGTTTGAACGATCCCATCCGGAATTAATCGCGCCTGACTCGCCTACTCAGAGAGTGAGCGGAGAGGCCTTGGAGGGGTTTGATACTGTAGCGCATAAAGTACCGATGCTCAGCATGGATAATACTTATTCAGCTGATGAGATAAGGGAATTTGATAAGCGCGTCAAAAAGAACCTGGAAGTAAGCAGAGTAGATTACGTGGTCGAGTTAAAGATAGACGGAGCCAGTATCTCGCTTTTATATGAAAAAGGGAAACTTGTCCAGGGCGCCACGCGCGGCGACGGAGTCACAGGGGATGATATCACAATAAACTTAAAGACAATAAAGAGCCTGCCGCTTAACCTCGGTAGCCGCGTAGGCTGCCCAAAAGGGCAGCCTACGCGGCTACCCTGTCCAGATCTATTTGAGGCGCGGGGAGAGGTCTATATGCCTCGCAAATCATTTGAGAAAATAAACAAAGAAAAGGAAAAACTGGGCGAGGAACTTTTTGCAAACCCCAGGAATGCCTGCGCTGGTTCATTGAAGCTCCTTGATAGTTCTCTAGTCAGGAAGCGCAATCTTGATGTATGGATATACGGGCTTGGGTATGCAGAAGGCGGTTTATTTAAGACCCAGCTCGAGGCGCTGCAATTTTTAAAAAAAGCTGGTTTTCGCACCAACCCGCACATAGAGAAGTGTCATTCAATAGAAGATGTGATCAGCTATTGCAATGAATGGGAAAAGAAAAAAGATTCTTTGGATTATGATATAGACGGCATGGTCATCAAAGTAGATTCTTTTTCATACCAGGACAAGCTGGGACATACAAGCAAAAGCCCAAGGTGGATGATATCGTATAAGTTTCCAGCAGAGCAAAAAGAGACTGTTCTGGAAGATATAATCGTCCAGGTGGGGCGCACCGGCGCCCTTACCCCCGTCGCTATTTTAAAACCAGTCGAGTTGTCTGGTTCGACAGTAAGCCGGGCTACCCTGCACAACCAGGATGAGATAGTGCGCAAGGATATAAGGATAGGCGATCATGTAATAATAGAGAAGGCAGGCGAGATCATACCGCAGGTAGTCGAGGCAGTTAAAAGTAAAAGAAAAGGCAGGGAAAAGAGATTTTTAATGCCCGGGAAGTGTCCTGTGTGTGATTCTACGGTCGCAGCAATGGAAAAGGAAGTCGCTTTAAGATGTGAAAATCTTAGCTGCCCCGCGCAGTTAAAAGAAAGAATAAGCCATTTTGCAGCAAGGCAGGCAATGGACATAGAAGGTATGGGAGATGCAATAGTCGCGCAGCTGGTGGATAAGGGTATGGTCGAAGATTACGGAGACATATATTATCTTAAGCATGATGATCTACGGGGTCTTGAGAGGATGGCGGAAAAATCAGCTGGAAACTTGATCAACGCGATTGAAAAGAGCAAGTCCAATGATTTAAATAGATTGGTGTTTGGCCTGGGCATAAGACATGTAGGCGTAAGGGCTGCATGGATCCTTTCCTCAAGGTTCGGATCACTGGATAAGATCGCATCTACCGAGACTGAGGAGTTAGAGGCAATAAATGAGATCGGCCCGATAATGGCAAAGAGCATAGTAAAGTTTTTCATGAAAAAAGAGAATAAGAAAGTGATTGAAAAACTTAAGAAGGCAGAAGTGAATATAGTAACAAGAGACAAGAGACAAGGGACAAGGAAATTGGAAGGAAAGACGTTTGTTGTGACGGGGTCACTCGAAAGTTTCGCAAGACAGGAAATAGAAGAGCTTATCAGGAGCCTTGGGGGCAATGCGTCTTCAAGCGCCAGCAAAAAAACTGATTTTCTCATACTGGGAAAAGAGCCTGGTTCGAAGTTTGAAAAGGCAAAGAAGCTGGGTGTGAAGGTCATAAGCGAACAAGAATTTAAGAGGATGATACAATGAGACGATCTAACAGTAGATTTTTAACAAATTTCATTATATTGGTGTTATGTCTTTCTCTGACAGGCTGCGCAAGCCTGCAGAGGAAATTTGTCCGTAAGAAAAAGAAACAAGACCGGATTGCGCCTGTAATTACCACGCGTGATTATTCAAAGGGCCTAAGGGTGGAGGAGCTTTACAAGAAACATTTTCTTTTTTGGAAATCATGGCAGATGGAATTGATCAACAGGCTGGACGCTACTTACAAGAAGCGCGTCAGCTGCTACGATTATACAGTCGATAGCTTGATGGAGATGAAGAAGTATATGAGAGATCCTAAGGTAAAGGAGCTGGAACCCTTTATAAAAGACATAAAATCCATCGAGTCTCTTATCAAGAAAAAACGGCTTACAAAGAGCCGAAAATATAAGATAAAACAGATGCTGGAGAGGACAAGACGTCAGATAGAAAAGAGATTCTCTTACGAAGATGTGAAGGATTATTTAGAATTGAAGGTAGATAATGCTGATTAAGACTATTGTAGCCGGGATGATGGAGGCAAATTGTTATATAGTAGGTGATGAGTCCACGAAAGAGGTGTTTGTAATAGACCCGGGCGGGGATTATAAGAAGATAAAGAAGTCAGTCGATTCAGGGGGTCTCAAGGTCAAGGCAGTCATAAATACGCACGGACATGGCGATCACATAGGAGCGGATAGTGAATTCGGCGTACCTATATGGATACATAGCCTTGACGCTGATTTTTTACAAGACCCTTCCAAGAATCTCTCGGGCGTATTTGGTTTTTTACTCAAGACAAAGAAGGCCGACCGGCTTTTAGAAGACGGGGATAAATTAAGCATTGGTAAGCATGTCATCGAGGTTATTCATACGCCTGGCCATACCCCGGGTTCTATTTGTCTTAAGGGAGATGGCGTTGTTTTTACAGGAGATACGCTTTTTCGTGAAGGTATTGGCAGGACAGATTTTGAATATGGCTCAGAAGAGGATATAATGCGCTC
>CAZTIQ010000090.1:0-3511 GCA_964613735.1 uncultured Planctomycetia bacterium
TCCCAGGTGCAGCGGACCAGTCGGCCGCATGCCGCTCAAGATGCGTTTAGTCATAACATGCTTTCTTCTCGATCCGCCTTAGGCGGAAATATTGTTCGAGCGATGCGCCGCAGGCGCAGAGTCGAGAACTACTTCTACTTCAATCTCCTCGCTACCTTGCGAAGTTCGATCGCCTCTATTACATCGCCCTTCTTAATATCTTTTATCCCCAGGCTTATGCCGCACTCGTAGCCCTCTTTTGCCTCTTTTATGTCATCCTTTATATGCTTGAGCGATGAGATCTTGCCTTTAAACAAAACATCTTTCACTCTAATAAGCTTACATATGGCATTGCGCGGGATATTTCCCTTTGAAACATAGCACCCTGCCACAATGCCTACCTTTGAGACCTTAAAAACCTGCCTTACGTCTGCCCTGCCTAAGAATGTCTCTTCTATGACTGGTTCGAGCATCCCCTCCATCGCAGCCTCGATGTCACTGACTGCCTCGTAGATTATATTATAAAGCCTTACGTCCACGCCTTCTTGTTTTGCCAAAGCCTTTGCATTAGGCGTAAGAGCTACATGAAATCCCAGTATTACAGCATTTGACGCAGAGGCCAGCATAACATCAGACTCATTCACATTTCCTACCTGGCCATGTATTACAAGCAGCTTGACCTCGTCTGTAGAGAGTTTTTGCAAAGAATCCTTGATCGCCTCAAGAGAGCCCTGCACATCTGCCTTTAAGATGATCTTTAATTCTTTAAACTCGCCTGCCTGGATCCTATTGTATAGATCCTCCAGGCTGATCTTCTGCGCCCCGGCCTCGTGTTTTTTCTTGTCTGCCTCCATGCGCCGCACAGTCACGATATCCCGCGCCTCTTTTTCGTCTTTGACTGCATAAAATTTTTCTCCAGCAAGCGGCACGCCTGAAAGGCCAAGTATCTCTACTGGCTTTGCCGGCCCGGCTGAATCTATTCTGCGGCCTTTGTCATCAATCATTGCCTTTACCTTGCCATAGTTAAGGCCTACCATGACAGTGTCACCTGTATTAAGCGTGCCCTGTGAAACAAGCACAGTTGCAACCGGGCCTTTGCCCCTTGAAAGCTCTGCCTCTACGACTATGCCAGTAGCAAGCCTGTCTGGGTCAGCCTTTAACTCCAGCATCTCTGCTTCTAAAATAAGCAACTCCAGTAAATCATCAATGCCCTGCCCAGTCTTGGCTGAAACGCCTACTGTAATGGTCTTGCCTCCCCAGTCCTCAGGATTAAGATCAATGCCTGCCAATTGTTTTTTGACCTTGTCAATATTGATATTGTTCTTATCTATCTTATTTATTGCCACGACTATCGGCACATTCGCAGCCTTTGCATGGTCAATCGCTTCTATTGTCTGCGGCATGATCCCGTCATCTGCAGCGACTACAAGCACGACCACATCTGTTGCATTAGCGCCCCTTGCGCGCATTGCAGTAAATGCAGCGTGGCCAGGCGTATCCAAAAACGTGACCTTGCCTTTTGGAAGCGTGACCTCATACGCGCCTATATGCTGGGTAATCCCCCCGGCCTCTTTATCCACGACCTTTGTCTTGCGTATCATATCCAGAAGTGATGTCTTTCCATGGTCAACATGGCCCATGAACGTAACAATAGGCGCCCTTGGTTTTAGTTTACTAACATCTACTTCATCATAGCCAGCTACAAGCAGCTCCTCTTTGGACGGCAGCCTTTCCAGCCCATATCCAAACTCCTCAGCAATAGAACCTGCATTCGCCTCATCAAGGGCCTGGTTTATTGTAACAATGAGCTTTTTGCTCAACAGTCTTTTTATGAGTTCGTTTGGCTTTATCTGTAGTTTTGTTGCAAGGTCTTTTATCGCAATAGGAAAATCTACCTTTAATATTTTTAGATCTTTCTTTGGCGGCTCTTCTACTATTATTATTTCTTCTTCGACAGGCTCAGGACTTCGTTTCTCAATAACAGGCTCTTTTTTCGGTTTTACCTTTGTCTTTGCCTTTGGCTCAGGCGCTGCTTGCTTTTTCGGCTTTGCCTTTGTCCCGGCCTTTGCTTGCAAAGAGCGAGGTTTTGCCTTTTTTGCGCCAAGTTCTTTTTTGACAAGCGCGACAGCAGCATCATCAACCACACTCATGTGGCCTTTGACATCTACCTTAAGCTTATGCAGCTTTTCTATGAGCTCTTTGCTTGATACGCCTAATTCTTTTGCTAATTTATGAACACGGACAGTCATCTTTCACCCCTAAACCTTTAACTTTGCACTCTTGCAATGCTCAAGTGTAAAGTTAGCGACTTTACGTTAACTTTTTACTCTGTATTTTTGCCTTAGCCTTTATTCCCTTATCCCGGACTTCATGAACCTTTTTTTCCATCAATGACTTTGCAGACTTAAGTATCTTCTCAGCTGTCTTTTTACCAATACCATCTACCTTTGTAAGCTCTTTTAAACCTAGCTTTGAGATATCACCTGAAGTCTTGTAGCCTGCTTTTTTAAGCGCCTTTTCTGTCTTAGGGCCTACGCCTTCTAACTCGCTTACAGGGATCCCCTGAACCTTTTCAATCTCAGCCTTGCTCCTTATGTCAATATTCCACCCGGTCAGTTTAGCAGCAAGCCTTACATTCTGCCCCTTCTTTCCTATTGCGAGGGACAATTGATCATCAGCCACAATCACCTCAGCCCTTTTCTCAGCCTCGTTCAGCCTTACGCTCGAGATCTCTGCGGGACTCAGGCTCGCTATTATATACTCTGCAGAATCAATGCTCCATCTGATTATATCGATCTTTTCTCCGCCCAATTCCCTGACAATACCCTTGACCCGCTGCCCCCTCATGCCAACGCACGCGCCCACAGGATCTACCTTGTCATCCTTGGAATACACAGCTATTTTTGAGCGATCGCCTGCCTCTCTCGAGACATTCTTTATCTCTACAATACCATCGTATATCTCAGGCACCTCCAGCTCAAATAACCTCTTTACAAGTCCAGGATGAGTCCTTGAAAGTGAGATCTCAGGACCCCTTGGCGTCTTCTTCACATCCATTATGAGCGCCTTTATCCTGTCGCCCTGCCTGTATTGCTCACCCTGCGACACCTCTCTCCGGGGAAGCATGCCTTCTGCGCGGCCCAGATCCACCACAATAACTCCTTTATCAAATCTATGAACAGCGCCTGTTGCAATGTCATTCACCTTATGCTGGTATTCTTCAAACACCACATCTCTTTCTGCCTCGCGGATCTTCTGTATAATGACCTGCTTTGCAGTCTGCGCAGAGATCCTGCCAAATTCCTCTTTAAGCTCAGCGCCATCTGGACCAAAGACCTTAAAATCGCCTGTCTCTGAGTCAAACTCAGCCTTTATGTCCATGACATGCTTGCCAAGCTTTTTACGAGCTGCGCTTATAAGCGCAGACTCTATTGCCTTTATGAGGATCTCTTTCTTGATCCCCTTATCCCGCTCTATGCTGTCTAATATTGTAAGTAATTCCTGATTCATATTTTTCAACCTCTCTAATTTT
>CAZTIQ010000091.1:0-3342 GCA_964613735.1 uncultured Planctomycetia bacterium
TTTTATCCATCATTGGAAAATCTGATTCCGGGAAGACTACATTGATACTCAAGCTCTTGCCAGAGTTAAAAAAAAGAGGGAAAAAAATAGCAATAGCCAAGCACTGTCCATGCGGTTTTGATCTCGATATAGAGGGTAAGGATTCTTACAGATTTGCTAAGGCAGGATCAGAAGGCATTTTTCTTAGTTCAGGTGAAGGAATCGCCCTATTGAGACCCAAAAAAGGTCTGGCTGATTTAGAAAAGAGCTTGCAGGATTATTTTTCAGATTTTGATTTTATCCTGACAGAGGGCTATAATGACGAACCTGATATCAAAAAGATACAGATAATCCGCAACGGGATAGGAGAAATGGATTTTACGCCGGATGGGATTATAGCTTATGTGAGTGATATGCATATTGACACTGATAAACCAGTTTATCACCCGGATGATATTCCAGGCATAATCTCTTTTATAGAAGGCTTAGGAGGATGAAGATGAAGAAAGAGCATTTATTTGGTATTTTATTTTTTGGCAGCATTTGGGGCGCCTCAGAGGTTTTATTTGGCGGATTTTTATATGGCAAACATATTGCTCATTCTTCCGTACCTCTTACAATCATTGCCTTTATGATTCTTACTATTGCCAGAGGCTACTTACCACATAGAGGCTCTTTGACATTAGTTGGCTCTATAGCTATGCTTTATAAATTTTTAAACACCCCATTTTTTGCATGTCATCTTTTAGGCATTTTGCTTTTAGGGTTTTCTTATGACCTGGTTTCCAGTTCATCTAAGGTAAAGAACAAAGCCTTGTTTGGAGCCATAACTACCTATCTTGGTTATATACTTTTTGCATTAATGATTACTTATGTCTTTCGATATCATTATTGGACAGAACAGGGTTTACCGAAAATCCTCCGTTATGTTGGAATAAGCGGCACATTGGCTGCTTTTGGTAACTCCATAGCTGTTCCTGTAAGCTTTTATATGGGGCAACTCCTCAAAAAAAGAATAGCTAATCCATTTGAATTTAGATCAAGGTTTGTGACCAGCAGTATATCTTTAGTTACCTTTGGTCTCTGGCTTTTAGTGTTACTTAGATGGTTCTAAAGGTATTTTTTCTTATCTCATGTATTGTTTTTCTACTTTCATGTCCTCTTGCGGCTGAAGAAACATATACCTTTGATTTAGGCGAGATAGTTATCGGTAAGGACAAAGGCGCAGCCTATGAAAATCCTGCCACTAAAGAAGTCACTTCACGGGATATAGAGAATAAAGGCGCTCAGACAGCAGACAAGGTATTGGATTTTATGCCTGGTGTCAGGGTGACAACAGGCCTGAAGAACGAGCCACATGCCATGATCCGGGGTTTTGATCAAGACCAGATACTTATCTTACTGGACGGTATCCCAATAGCAAGCCCTTACTATGGATACGTTGATCTCAATCAAATACCCGTAGAAAGTATTTCCAAGATCAAGGTGATCAAGAATTTGTCCTCTGTGCTTTATGGCGCAAACACCATGGGAGGAGTCATTAATATTGTTACCAAAGAGCCGGGCAAAGAGCCTTATTTTGAGTTAAACAATGGCTTCTCATCACATAATACCACCCAGCATGCATTAAACTATGGCATAAAATCAAAAGACGTGAGTTTTTGGTTATCAGGCAGTTATAGACAATCAGGTGGGTTCAGGTTAAGCAGAGATTTTCAGGCACAAGATAACGAAGACGGTGGTTTTCGTGAGAATAGTTTTTATGAGAAGAGTGCATTTTCTTTGAAAGTAGGCCTGGAGAGATATGAACAGCATAACCCGACAGCTTTTCTTAACTATATTGATAATGAAAAAGGCATACCACCACATGTCTCCAGCAACAACCCAAGGTATTGGCGTCTTACAGAATGGAAAAGGTGGATGATTGCACTTGCTGATGAATATAAGATAAGGGATACATTTTCGATCAAAGGAAGAATTTACTATGACAAGTATGATAATACCATTAAGTCATATGATGACCCCAATTATACGACCCAAAACAATGGTTCTTCCTGGACAAGTATTTATGATGAACATGCTATAGGCGGCAGCATGTATTTTTATCTTGATCCTGACAGCATGCATTCATTTAAAGGAGCTATTAATTTCAAAGAAGATGTCCATGAGGAACAGGATGATGTGGGCGATCCCTGGGAGGTCTATAAGGTACGAACCTATTCTTTTGGCCTTGAGGATGATATTGATTTTAATGAAAAGCTTTCTTTATCTATCGGTACCAGCTTTGATGTGTTTGATCAGATAAAATCCTTTACTGGCAATACGGGTAATGACATAGATTCTTTTAATCCGCTTGTTACTATTAATTATTTTCTAAGTCCTGAGACTTTGATCTATTCTTTTGTATCAAAAAGGATATCATTCCCTACCATGAATCAGCTATACAGCTCCACTTCAGGCAATCCTGATCTAAAAGAGCAGATCAATGTAAACTATGAAGCTGGACTAAGGCATGATTTTGGAGACATGGCTTCAGTCGAATTAAGTTACTTCTATAATGATGTAGAGGATCTGATAGAGCGGGCGAGCAAGAATGATCCATACTTGAATATCTCTGAGTCAGTCTTTGAAGGCATAGAGGCAGGGGTCCATGTAAAGACAGGAGAACATTTTTCTAGTAGCTTAGGCTATACCTACCTTGACGCGCGTGATAAGAATCCTGTTATTTTTGGACGCTCTGAAGAAGAGCTTTCTTATGTACCTACACATAAGGCTGATCTTTCATTCGAGTATCTTGCAGATTTTGGATTGTCGTGTAATCTATTTGGCTCATACCATGGAAGCCGCCATTATTACGACAGCTCAAATGCCCAACATTCCCTAGGCGGTTACCTTGTCTGGGATACCAGTATCTCCCAGAAATTCCTTAAAAACTGGGAAGCCAACATTGACTTCGAAAACATCTTTGACAGAAACTACCAGGAAGAAGAGGGTTTTCCCCAGCCAGGAAGAAATATTTTATTCAGCATTAAAGGAACATTTTAAAGAAAATCTAAAATTCTTCTTGACATAATAATACTAAAATGGTATCATTATGGTAGAAAGGAGGGTAATCCCATGAAAAACACTTTATTAGTAACATTAGTTGCAGTAATGATAGTTTTATCAGCCATTAATGCGTATGCAGGGTGTGGTGGATGCGGTTCTGGTTATAGCAAAGACCAGAAGGCCAAAGACTCTGAAGTTATAAACTCAGAATGCCCTGTTATGGGAGGTGAGGTTTCAAAGGACACGTCGTATACAGCAAAATACAAGGGTCAGAAGATTGGTTTTTGTTGTGCGAGCTGTGTTGATGAATTTAAG
>CAZTIQ010000092.1:0-3146 GCA_964613735.1 uncultured Planctomycetia bacterium
CCGGTGGGGACTTTCACCCTCTCCCGAAGATCTATTTAATTGTAAAGTTATTATATCAAAGTCTTTATATTTGTCAATATAAAATCTAGATCCATTCGGGATCCATTTGTTCTAAATGATATTACCTTCCCATAGATTATTTAAAAAGTTTTTCCAGGGTATGATTTGTATTTTACCGCAGACTCTTTTTTCTTTTTCATTACATACTACTATAGCTTTTTTAGGAGCATGCTCATCCATAAACGCAGTTAAAGGTTTTAAATCTCTCTTATCTACGCGATTCGATCCTTTTATCTCCAAGGCCACTTCTCCCCTGCCAAGTACAAAATCAACCTCAAGTCCTGATTTAGTTCTCCAAAAATTTATATCAAAGTCATGTTCAGCATACGAACGATAAGCCACTACTTCCATAAGAATGAACTGTTCGAAGGCCCTTCCAAATTCTTCTCCTTTTTCTCTACCTAAAAAACGCTTGGTCAAAATGCCTGCAACGCCTACGTCAAACATATAAAATTTAGGAGTACTGGTAATTACCCGACGAGATTGCCTTCTCTTAAAAGGCTCCACCCTGATCCCCAACAATGTATCTATGAGTATCTGATAATACTCTCTGACAGTCTTGGAATCTACTCCACATTCACGGGCTATATTAGAATAATTTGTCAGTTCACCATGCGAATAACCCATAGCGTCAAAAAACCTTGAAAACGCGGGGATATTACGGATAAGACCTTCATTAAAAACCTCTTCCTTTAAATAATCCTGGACATACGCCTTTAAAGATTTTTTATAATTCTGATTCTGTAAATAATGACTGGGGAGCATTCCCTGATTTAAAACCTTAAGCAAATTTACATTTTTTAACTCAGCTGTAACAAATGGGAATAACTGATAACGCCATGCCCTTCCTCCGAGCAAATTAGCCTGCCTCTTTTTCAGCTTTCTGGCACTAGAACCGCACAATATAAAGCGCAGACTTTTATTTTCAATCAGCCAATGGACTTCATCTAAAATTTGAGGAATTTTCTGGACTTCATCCAAGATTATAGGTTGTTTTAAAAATTGTTCTTCTTTGGCAAGTAGTCTCTCTCTAAATAAAGCAGGACTTTTAGATAACTCGATAAATAAATCTGTTTTTAAAAAATCAAAGTACAAACTATCAGGAAACTTTTCTTTTAGATATGTGGTTTTCCCTGCTTTTCTGGGGCCCCACAAAAATGCGGATTGTTTGCTAGGAAGGTCTATTTTTAATAATCTTTTTATATTTTCCATTGAGGAATATACTCCTAATTAGTCCAGCTAATTAGGAGTATACCATATAAAAAAGATATGTCAAGCACAATAGGTATTATCTAGATCCATGGTCCATGAGAGAAGTTCATTCGAAGTATAATATTTGAAGGTGAAAAGCAGCATCATTTTTTGCGCTTTAATTTTGTTAAATACTTAAGGTCTTCGAGGTCTTTTGTCCTGCGGGCAGCTCGTTTCATTTTTATCAAATCGCTTAAGGATGGGAAATTAACAAAGGTATCACCGAATTAACCTTATGTTCTTTTAATGATTTGAGAAGGCCTTCTGTGTCCACTTTTCCTTAAAAGCTCGAGCGCCTCTTCGTTCTTTTTGAACATTAATTTAAATCTATCTTTGACCGAAAGAGACCTAAGGAACTTAAGCTCGAATTCTATCTCTTTCTTTGGGTTATGGTTAGTTAATTTTAGCACATTGCTCATATAATTACTCGTTATATCACATAGGACGAGACTTGACAATCAGATTGTTATTCCCTGAGGATAGGTCCATGGGTTGAGTTTATTTTCTTATTTCTTTTATAAGTATTGCTCTGAAATTTTTTATAATAGCCTGATAACTTTTCGGAAGAAATATCTTTAGCTCCTTGCTAAAACCGTATTCTTGCCGTTCCAGTTTATCTAAAACCTGCGAAAGGATTTCTTTTTGCTGGGCAGGCAATAGATTGCTGCGCAAGATAAAATACAGGTCAAAAAAATCTCTGGGTTTACTTCTCTCCAGCAAGGCTTTAATTTTTTCATTGACCAGTTCTTTTTGCGGAAGTTGAATCAAATTATAAGCCGGAATAAAATCACTCGAGATTAAAACCGCTTCTCCTTTTTTGCGAACGCTTGTGCGCTTTGAAATATTAAGCTCTATAGAAATATCTTCGTTAAAAATATCCAGGCTCAAAAAACCTATATATCCTCCTGAAGTAGGAGAAAATTCATCTATCTTTACGGATATGCCGAGTTTTTCTATCCCGACAAGGACTTCCTGGACCAAATTTTCTATATCAGATCTGGACATCTTTACAACTGTAAAATCAAGATCTTCTGAAAAACGTGGACTACCATAAATAATCCTAAGAGCAGTCCCTCCTTTAAAAAGCATAATATCGGAGCCCTTTTGTAGATACAACAAAGACAGAAAAAGGTGCTGAGCGTATTCTCGCAAGATATTAAATTCGGTAGTATGGTATCTTGTGGCTAATTTTCTGATAAATTCCCTATCTATCATAATAATTCCTTAATGATTTTGACAAGACTATCTCTTTTAAATTTCTTTGCATAAAAATATATCTTTCGTCTATCAAGCGATCTAAAGCTCATTCTGTCTGGTATACTCTTTTTCTTAAGCGATACAAAATAAAGATAATCCACCAGCGCCTTTTCCGGGCTAGCCACTAAAATCAGCGCATTGTCTTTCTTTATGGGCTGATAACCAAAAAATAGATCCTTCCTGATTTTATTATATTTATATACTATATCCGATACTGTAAATTCCCTTGTTGCCTTAGAGGTAACAGAGGTAACAGTATATACTGTTTCAGGGATTACTTTATAGAAACTTAAGGCATATTCGAGAGATATATACGAAGGAGCGTATATCTTATTGGCTATTTCAAGCTCACCCGGCATTTTAGCCTTTAAGGCATAAAATCCTTTTTTTAGATATATCAACGCGCCTCTCTTTGTATAGCGATGCAGAAAAAACCTGACTGCAACCTCAGATTTGTCCATAATGCGCGCGACATCTAAAGGCGTAAATATTCTCTGTCCATTTTTATTCAATTTTTGTTCAAAATCTAACCAGTTCATTTTATTAGCTATTCTGCTAATTAACTGAAACGTATCCAA
>CAZTIQ010000093.1:0-3131 GCA_964613735.1 uncultured Planctomycetia bacterium
TTGGGCGCTTGATATATCGCAGCCTAACAGATACATAATGGCGATGACCGATTTGTTTGTTAGCAATACCTAAAAGTGACCCAAAAACAATAATGGCGGCTCCGCTGCCGATTTGCAGTTCCCCCAGCTTCACCGATCTGTAATTCCCATCCCTTTTGTTACAATTCTTTTAATCTTTCCTGATTTTTAAAAGATAGCAGCAGTATTTTTTTTTGCTTCTTTTTTCTTTTGTTAATAATGTGGAAAAGTGGATAGGTTTTCCTGCTATAATCATTCCTTTGCGTATGGATTAAGATTATTACAAGGAGGCGGGAAAATCATGAATGGTATCTGCATACATTGCGGCAAAAGTATTAAGCCCAATCCAAGAGTCAAAAATCAAAGGTATTGCAGCGAAAAGGCCTGTCAGAGAGCCAGACGGGCTTCATGGCAAAGGCAAAAAATGGCAAATGACCCTGATTACAGGGAGAATAAGGAAAGATGCCAAAGGCATTGGCATAACTGCCACTCTGGATATTATAAGGAATACAGGGATAAGCATCCTGAGTATACCCAAAGGAATAATGCCTTGCAGCAGATCCGCAATGCGAAGCGGCGTAACGACAAACAAGGTAAAATGATTGCAAAGCTGGACTCGTTACTAAAGCCTTATTACTCTCGGAGAGGCGCTATATTCAGGCTCATACCTCAGCATGGCCGATTGATTGCAAAACTGGACTCGTTGCGGGTTAAGCTCGTCCCTATTTAAGCAGATAGACATAGGATTTAGTTGATTGCAAAAGAGGACTCGATAGACAGCCAAACCAAAATAATGATAGGATGAGGCCAACAAGGAGGTATATACATAATGGACAACGGACCTATTCTGAAAAGGATATTACATCTGCGGGAAGTAGAAAAATTATCTCTGCGGCAGATCGGCAAGGAATTAGACATAGGCCGCAAAAAAGTCTCACGTATCCTAAGGCAATCGGAAATATCAACCAAGCCGATAGCGCGGCCAAGCATTATAGAGCCATTCAAGGCTCTTATATCAGAATGGTACAAAGAGCGGCCGTATCTAAAAGCCTTGCAGGTTTATGAACGTTTACTCTCTTATGGATTTAAGGGCAGTTATCCAACAGTGATAGAGTATACAAAAAAATACCGCAGGGAAAAAGTACATGCGTATCATACCCTGGACTTTTTGCCGGGTCAGGAAGCCCAGATAGACTGGTTTTACTTCACACACAAAAATCTCGGTAAAGTATATGGTTTTTTGTATCTACTTTCATATTCAAGATACGCATGGGGGAAGTTTTATCCTAAGACCAGTTTTGAATTCTTTTTAGATGCGCATTTACACTCTTTTGAACACCTAAACGGCCTTGCCCATACACATCGTTACGACAATCTGAAAAGCGTAGTACTTAAACGATACCCCTCTATCGAATATAATTCTCAATTCCTGGATTTTGCCAGGCACTACGGCTTCTCTATATACCTGTGTAATCCTTATAGCGGTAATGAAAAAGGCCGCGTGGAACGCCCCATAAGGGATATCCGCAGCTTTTTATATGCCGAAGACTTTAAGGATATGGATGAACTAAACCGTAAATATCACACCTATCTAAATAAACGAAACAACCGTACCCATCGCTCTACAGGAAAACCTCCAAAAGAGCTCTTAAGGGAAGAAAATCTTCTTAGGCTGCCCTTGGGATACTATCCTCCAACAAGAGTCATTCCCGGAATAGCGATATCCAAACAAGCCCTCGTTGAATTCGAGACCAATAAATATTCTGTTCCCTCAGTATGGGCAAATAAATCCGCTGAGATTATTGCTTGGCCGGAAAGAATCGAGATATGGACGAAGAGCGGAAGAATTGCACTTCACAGAAGGTCATTTGATAGAAAGAAGCTCTTTCAGAATCCGCTGCACACTGAAAGGCTTTTACACAAAAGCCCCAGGTTTAAGATGCAGCGCATCTATCAGCTTATGCAATCTATGGATCCTGCCTTAAAATACTTCTTATCTAATCAGGAGGATGACCCTCGAGGCATGGAATGCGCTTACTATTTATTTAAACTCTTAAAGAGCCATTCCAGGGGTATGCTTATATCCTGCGTGAGGGAACTCAATAATATGAAGTCTTTTAAGCTAAAGGCCCTATTGAGCCTTTTAAAGCTGCCTGCGCCAAAAGAAAACGATCCTATCTGGCCTCAGGATACGAATCTTTTAAACCTTAACTATGAAGAAAGGAGTTTAAACGAGTATGATGACATTAGCTGAACTATGGAAAGATTTAAAATTCGCCTCTGATTGCAATAATCTCACTGTCTCTCAAAAACAGATCCTTGAGCCTATCCTTTATGAGGAGTTACAGGCCCGTGAACTGAGACGTATCTCTTACTTAATGAAGAGAAGCGGTTTAAAGCGCGTTAAACGCATAGAGGACTTCGACTGGACATTTAATCCAAAAATGCCCCGTGAGAAGATTATGTGCTTTTTTGAATCCAGCGACTGGGTAACTAACGCGGAAAATATCGTCTTTATAGGATCTGCAGGCGTGGGTAAGTCGCATCTTGCAGACAGCTTGTGCTATAGAATGATCTCGCAGCAAGGCATCCCTACTACCCGCATTACCTGCTTTGATCTGGTGGAAAGACTCAAGAAAGGCCGCAATAAGTATAATCTCCTCAATTATTATGCCTCTGTCAAAATCTTGTGCCTGGATGAACTAGGTTATGTCTTTCCCAACCAGGATCAGGCAAATGATATCTTTCAGATTATCTCCAAGCGCAGTGAAATCCTGCCAACGATTATCACCACCAATCTTATTCCTTCTGCATGGAGTAAGATATTTGAAGCTAGTACTGCTACAGCTATTCTTGATAGATTGAGTTTTAAGGGGACCTTTATTACTTGTGAGGGGAGGTCTTATCGAAGAAAACGGTAATTATCCTTATATCTCCCGCATAACATAACCATGGTAAATCAAACAGGCCTCTATCTAAAAGGCTTTATACGGATACGTCTGCCCTATTAATGGCGCCACCTTTATTATTTTTGGGTCACATTTGAGTATTGCCTACAGGTTTATCGTAGCGAAACGCACTCGTATGGAGTGAAGGCACGGACGAAGATGTAG
>CAZTIQ010000094.1:0-1059 GCA_964613735.1 uncultured Planctomycetia bacterium
AGAGTTAAGGACCTGCTCTTAAATGACGGATATTGTCTGTCTGATGGGCCTGAAGACGCGGATGTATTGCTTTTTAATACATGCAGCGTTCGCAAGAATGCGGAAGATAGAGTTTTTGGGGTGGTGAATTCTCTTAAGCGTCTCAGGAAAAAGAATCCCAGTATAATCTTTGGAATTATGGGATGCATGGCTGAGGCGCAGAGGAAATCTATTTTTGAGCGAATGAGTCATGTGGATTTTTTATGCGGTCCTGCTGATTTAGACAAGATTCCAGAGATTATAGATAAGATAAGAGATGGCGCAAGGCACCTTGTCTATGTAGGTTCTCATAAATCAAAAAGCATGCCTGGTTTTTCAAAAGAGAGGAACGTTGAGACTGGATATGTAAAGATTATGGAGGGGTGTGATAATTTTTGCTCGTATTGCATAGTGCCTTATGTGAGAGGCAGGGAGAGAAGCAGACCTTCAGAAGAAATTTTGTCAGAAATAAAACAACTTGTGGATAAGGAAGTTAAAAAGATCACGCTTTTAGGTCAGAATGTAAATTCTTACGGCAAAGGATTAAAAGAGGATATAAGTTTTCCTGAACTTTTGAGAAAAATAGATATGATCGCCAACTCCGCAACCGCCAAATCTAACCAGGTTAGATCTGGCAGGTTAGAAATAGATTTTATGACTAGCCATCCTAAGGATGCGAGTGTTGGCCTCTTTGAGGCAATTGCAGGGCTTAAGTCTCTTTCAAAACAACTGCACCTGCCTCTACAGTCTGGTTCGAACAAGATCCTTAAGCGCATGAACAGGGGCTATACTTTAGAAAAATACAGTAAACTGGTAAAGGATTTCAGGAGAATAGTTAAAAAAGGGACTATTACCTCAGATTTTATAGTGGGTTTTCCAGGAGAGACAAAAAAGGATTTTAATGATACATTGAACACAGTTAAAGAGATCCGGTTTTCCGGCGCGTATATATTTAAATATTCTCCAAGGCCTTTTACGAAGGCGAGCAAGCTCAAGGATGATGTGCCGACGAAAGAAAAAGAAAGACGCCATGGCCTGCTT
>CAZTIQ010000094.1:1159-3083 GCA_964613735.1 uncultured Planctomycetia bacterium
TCGCTTAAATTAGCCAAAAAGCTCGATGCCGAGATTGTTTCCTGCGATTCCATGTGCGTGTATAAGGGCATGGATATACTTACCTCTAAACCATGCAGGAAAGATAGAAAGACTGTAAGGCATCATCTGATAGATATAATCCCACCGACAAAGGAATTTAGTGTTTCTGAATACAGGCGCCTTGCGCTTAAGGCAGTGGGTGATATTTTAAAACGCAAAAAGACTCCTTTGTTTGTTGGAGGCAGCGGGCTGTATGTAAAGGCAGTAATAGACGGATTGTGCCCATCGTCTAAAAAAGATACAAAGTTCAGGCAGAGGCAAAAACAGTTAGCCAAAAAGTATGGCAATAAATATTTATATAATAAGCTGAAGAAAATAGACCCCGAGACAGCCAGAAAGATCCACCCCAATAACCTCAGATATGTGATAAGGGCCCTTGAGATATATCACACAGAAAAGAAAAAGCCGTCTGACTTGAAAAGAAAAAGAGAGCCTATGAAGTATAAATTTAAGATCTTTGGCCTGATGATCAATAGAAATGAGCTTTATAGTAATATAGATCAGAGGGCGGAAGATATGTTTAAGCATGGGATCGTAGATGAGGTAAGGCGTCTCTCGAAAAAAAGACTGAGCATGACTGCAAAAAAGGCGCTTGGGTATAATGAGGCGCTGGCATATATAAAAGGAGATTGCTCGCTTGACGAGGCTAAAGATCGCCTAAAGAAGCATACAAGGCATTTTGCAAAGCGCCAGATGACATGGTTCCGCGCCGACAAGCGCATACACTGGCTCACCCCAGCTAACTTTACACTCCCGCCTAAGGCGGGTGTAAAGTTAGATTGATTATGGAAAAGGCTATACTGGTAACAGTTGACTTGAAGAATGAACAAAACTGGCCTGTAGAGGATCGGGCGAGCGAGCTTAGGGAACTGGCCAGGTCTAGCGGCGCGTCAGTAGAGGGTGAAGTGATATGTCGTCGCGACAAGGCCACGCCTGACTTATTTATTGGCAAGGGCAAATTTGAGGAATTGATCTTACTTGCAAAAACCAAGCGCATAGAGCTGGTTATTTTTAACAATGAGCTCACGCCCACACAGTTAAGGAATATAGAAGCAGGCTTATCTAACAATAAAATCAATCACAAGGTCCTGGACAGGACCCAGCTCATACTGGATATATTTGCGCAGCATGCAAAGAGCATGGAGGGCAAAATACAGGTAGAGCTCGCTCAGCTGGAATATCTCTTGCCGCGTCTTACAGGAAGAGGCGTGGGGCTGTCAAGGCTTGGAGGAGGTATTGGTACGCGCGGTCCAGGCGAACAAATGCTCGAATCTGACAGACGAAGAATACGTCAGAGGGTCTCTAAGCTAAAAAAAGAATTAATTAATCTGGAAACCAGGCGCGGGGCGCTGCGAAAAAGGCGCAGGGATGCAATGCTGGTCTCAATAGCTATCGTAGGCTATACAAACGCAGGCAAGACCACTCTTTTAAACAGGTTCACGAATAGCAAAAAATTAGTAGCTGACAAGCTTTTTAGCACGCTTGATCCGATTGCCAGGACCTATAGTCTGCCAAATAACCTGAAGGTCCTTTTTAACGATACAGTGGGATTTTTACATAACCTGCCGCATTTTCTCATAGAGTCATTCAAGGCGACCCTCGAAGAAGTAAAAGAGGCAGACTTACTTATACATGTGCTTGATGCGTCAAATCCAAAAATAGACGAGTATAATGACGCGGTATATGAGGTATTAAAGGAATTAGAGGCAGAGAAAAAGACTATTATTACCGTGCTTAATAAGATCGACTTAATGGATAATGCTCAATATCTGAAACGCCTTGAAAAGAAGTTTAATAATACAGTATCAGTCTCTGCATTGAAAGGCAATGGCATAGAGCTCATAATAGACAAGATCTCAGGCCT
>CAZTIQ010000095.1:0-3007 GCA_964613735.1 uncultured Planctomycetia bacterium
GTTTATCTGAATTATACTGGCTGGATAGGAGATAGTCAAGTTTTTTGGCGAAGGTCAGATCAACTCTATCTGGGATGGGTCGTGAAGAACTATCTGGCTGGAACCCTTATAAGACTTGATCAGGCCATACACCCTGACGGCCTTGTCTTTGAAATATGCATCAGGAGAGCGAGTTGCCTCTTTGGGAAAGCTCATAAGATTGCTCTTAAATATAACCACCTTGAAGTTACTGTTACAATTTAACATCAAGACCTTTTCTGTAAGAAAAGTGCTGAGCACCTCTGTCTCTACTATCCTGATCAAGCCAATATTGTCTTCAGCAACATCCGCAGAAATAACATTCCTTTCCATATCCCACCACAACCCTTTACTCGTCTGTCTGGCCTTTCTCTGCGCACTTAAAAATTCATTTACGTGTTTTATATTGGGCGGATATGTATATACCATTGCATACCCCTCTTTGACCATCTCAAGGTTTATCATCTTATCCCCGTTATAGACATAGGCAAGGAGCCGGCCATACTTATCCCTTTTTTGCACATCAAGCTCGAGGCGCACCGTTCTGCCGGCAATAAGACTTCTATTGAAATCCCTTGCCTCTTCTGCATATGGCCTGGGATCAGAAATCCATACATCCCCGTTTTTTTGTTTCAATTCAGGCGTGTCTATGCCAATATATCTCACTGTCTCGCCGTTTGAAAGCACTACAGTATCACCGTCGATAACACGCCTTACAGATAATGCAGAGCTCGGTGTCTGATTAAAAAATCCAGCATAGAGCGCTAAAATACCGATGACAACGATCGCAATAATGCGAGCCTTTTTTCTAGTCATACTAATCAGGGCCTAATGGATTATAGTTCTCTTTGGCAAATATCGTGTATATCGTACCGGAGGCTGATCCTGTCCTTGACCCATCAGGCGCCCTCCATCCATGACCAGTATCAACATTATCCTGGCTTGCATAGGGCAGGCATCCTTCCCCCTGTCCCATCTTAGACGGACTGACGATCATCATCTTCTGCAGCTCTGAAAGGTAAAAATCTGCCTTGTTTTTATAATAAGCAGCCTTTAAAAAACTATTGTCATCCTCATGATATCTGGCCATTATCTTTAAGGTCACTATCATCTGAGCGGTCCACTCTGTTGAGATAATACCGCCCCTTGGAAGATGCTCATATTTTCCGAAATCAAAACCTGTCACCTTTAAGACCTCATTGCCTGGCCTCTTATAATCAGTGGTCACCATGCAATTTGTCTCTGCAAAATCTATGATCTGATCAGGGTCCATACCTGAATCCTTTAAAAGCTCGGGACCTATAGCTGCAATAGCCCACGCAAACGTATCTGTTGCTATTGTGGCATCTCCTTTGCCTCTATTGAGCCTGCCTTCGCGCATTGAAAAGGCATTCTTCTCTATCCACTTAAAAACCAGGTCTTTTGAATCCAGATATTTTTGGTCCCCGGTAAGCCTGTAAAGCATGTTAAAAAATGCGTAGGCATCCAGATTATGCTCTGTGCTAAACCATCTGAACTGCGGCCCGCCTCTTATGCCAGACTCTTTATCTTCTCTTTGCAGCTCTATAAGCCATTCGCCTATCTGTTGCGCAATGCGCAGGTATTCCTCGTCTTGAAATCTCTCCATATATCTCATCATCGCGATACCGAGCCATATATTAGGGCCTGCGTGCACAGTATATTCTGTCACGCTGCCCGTACATGCATCATAGGCATTTGCAAAACCACCATATATCTTTTCAGCCTTGTGCTTATAAAAATCAAGGACCATCCTGGCATTGTCTTTGTCGCCCATTAAAATAAAACACTGACATGCAAGAGACTGGTCATATGTAAAAGCCCAGTCTTCCACGCCCTTGTCCCCTTCGTAACTTACTACAAGTCCGGTAAAATTATTCTGGTGGTTCTTTACCCAGCTATACATACTTGAGACGCCTTTCTCCTCTACATCCACAAAAGAGGCCAGGAGTTCTTTCAAGCTATCCCCTACTGAAATCCTGTTTTTTGAAAGCTGTGAGATCCTCTGCTCAAGATATGTAACTTCCTCTGCGAGGCTCGAGACCTTTCCTGTAAGTATTTCTTTTTCAGAAAGGACCTCCTTGAGGCCCTGCTCCGCTTTTAACCTGACCTCTTCAGAATGCTCAAGTAATTTAGTTTTCTTCTCAAGATCCAGGCTAAGTTCTTTTAGCTCTTCGAGCTCTACATGGTACGCCTCTATGTCCTCCTGTTTAGATAACAGTGTTTCTTCTATCTCTCTGGACTCAACATCATAGTCCAATATATCTTTTTCCAGTATGGACCTTTTCCCTGAGATGCTGACAATTTTCTCTATTAATTTCTTATTCTCCAGTCTTGATTTATAATCTGATGTGTAGAAAAATACAAGGCCTGCTATTAAAAATAAGATGATGACAGGGACGATCTTTGGGGTCAAAGAGATGCGCCTGGCATGAAAATAAATCCTGGAGCTCTCTCTCTTATCAATATCAATAAATGAAAGCCCTATAAGATACTTGTTGGGATAGCCGCTCTTTACCTTTTTATACCAGGCAATACTGGCTATGGCCTTTGTCTCTCTGTGGCTTAATGGGATATGGATCCGTAAATCGAGGTGAACGTTTTTTGCCTTTAGGATGCCTTCAAAGTCATCTTCAATATTATTGACCTCTAAGCACAGGCCGCCTTTACCTATATCTCTTGTAAAGCCTTGCTTTATATCACTAACAGACCCTCTTGTCTCAGGGTCTAAGAACTGGAATTCTACAGGGAATACGACATCCAGCCTGATATATTGCCTGCGTTCAATATGCGGTGATTTTTTGCGTAACTTTTTTGTATTTGCCATTTTTTAAAATCTTATCACAATGCCTTCGAAATGCAAGAAAAATTGCATTACTTATTTTGGATCGGGCCGAATAAAATAATATGCCGCTAAAAATCCCATCATAATTAGAAAAAGGAATAAGATGCTGAGGAAGGGTTTTACAGT
>CAZTIQ010000096.1:0-2931 GCA_964613735.1 uncultured Planctomycetia bacterium
TCAAGTTTCTTTTGTACCAACAAACGAGCCAAATCTTCGGAAACAGGAAAACTCTTCCCTCCGCAGCAAAGATTAAGAGTTTCATACCCGACAGGCTGGGCTCCTGTAGCAGAAATAAGCTTATGCAAGCTCTTCGGATTATCAGGCTCTTCAAATCCTTCAAAAGCAGACATCGGCCTTAAATAATGACAACCATAATGAGGAGCTACACGAAAATCGGATAAATCTTTTTTTACTTCTTTTTTTATTTTTTCCACGCCTATATCTTCATAAAGAACCCTTGAGATATGTTTTACCTTGATCTTGCCTTTATATTCTAAACCGACATCTCGCAATTTTTCATTTACTCTATCTTTTATTGTATCATCTTTTAATCTTTCTATTGCTTCTGCTAAAGCACCTGTACAAGCGGCACAAAGAGTAAGAATATCCAGCTCTTTAGCTTCTGCTAAAGCCAGATTCATTGCTGCCATCAAAAGCCCTGCCTCTATGCTCAAATTAACCTGATTGATTCCGCAACAAACAAAATCCTCAATATCCATCAACTCAATCCCAAAATATTTACAAACCCACCTCGAAGCAAGTTCATACTGAGGGACCTTCGTCGGGGTAGTGCAACCTAAAAATAGAGCGTATTTATTCATTCCGTGTCAATTCTGGGTTTAATTTTATCAATACCTGTTTGTTCAATTATCTTCTTAAATCTCTGCTGTCCTTCTTTTAAAGAAGGCAAGGCTAGTTTTTCCCTTTTCTTAAGCCATTCCTCTTCACTAGCAAAAACTATGCCTGTTGCCATAACTTGTTTTGCCTGCTGAACCCATGCTAACGGCGCGTAACCTTCCCTGGCTGCCATATTCTTTAAGACATTCAAAACATTAAAAAACTTAACATTTTGAGGGCACCGCTCGACACAATTACGACAGGTAGCACAATACCAGATATAAGGACTGCTTAAAATCTCTTTTCTCATCCCTAATCTCACCATCTTGGCTAATTTCTTCGGATTATATTCCGGAAATACTTCATGAATGGGACATCCCGCAGAACAACTCCCGCAGCTAAAACAGGCATTTAAACCTTGCGCGTCGGGATATGCCAAGACCTCGGATTTAAAATTGGGGTCGAATTCTGACGTAGAAACCGGTTTTTTAAATTCAAATGTGTGTTTCCCTTTATTCATCCTTATTTAATTCCTCCATAAGCACTTTTTTTAATTCTTCTTTTTTTGGCACTCCCATAAATTTAAGCTCACCATTAATAGCTATGGCAGGGACTGACATAATTCCGTATTGAGCGGCCCTTGCACTATCAACGGTAATATCCACCTCTTCTACCGTTATCTCACCGCTTAATTCTTCGGATAAACTTTTAAGCATCTCCTTTACTACAGGACAACCGACACAGCCGGGAGACATAAAATCTTCTATATAAAGTCCTGCCATAATTAACACCTCCTTAATCTATTTTGCCTGCTTTTACAACGACTTCGGGGAGCTGTATTTCACCCTTTCTTAATTCACTGTCCGCGCAGGAAGCAGCTGCTTTTGCCTGAACGATTGAATCGGGGATATCCTTCGGTCCCTGCGCCGTACCGCAGATATAAATACCTCTGACACTCGTTTCAACAGGCCGAAGCTTAGGATGAACTTCCTTAAAAAAACTATTTTCGTCTAAATTTATGCCTAAAAGCTTTGAAAGCTCTTTTGTGCCTTTAGACGACACAGTTGCGCAAGACAGTATAACCAAATCCACTTCCAGCCTAAGAAGTTCGCCTACATCAGAATCCTCGACCTTCAAAATAAGGTTTTTTGTCCTGTTGTCCTCTATAACCTCGGAAGGCCTGCCATGAACGAAATTAACGCCAATCTCCCTTGTGCGTTTATAATATTCTTCGAATCCCTTGCCTGTAGTACGAATATCTATATAAGAGATGTAAACTTGCGTATCGGGCAAAACCATTTCTTTTATTATCTGGGCATGCTTTAACGCATACATGCAACAAACAGAAGAACAATATCCGTTTGCATTCTCATCCCGTGAGCCCACACATTGAATCATTGCAATACTGCACGGTTCCTTTTTATCCGTAGGCCTTAAAAGCTTGCCCCTTGTAGGGCCGTCTATATCCAAAAGCCTTGCCAGTTGGAACTGAGTAATAACATTACCGTATCGGCCATATCCGTATTCGGTCTTCCGGACAGGATTATATTCATCAAAACCCGTAGCCACAATAATGGCGCCTACTTTTAACTCTATTGCCTTAGGCTGCTCTTTAAAATCTATTGCTTGAACAGGACAAACTTCCTTGCATAGCCCGCAAGAACCCTTCTGAAAATAAATACAATTTCCGGCATCTATAACCGCTTTCCTGGGTATTGCCTGATCGTAAGGTATATATATTGCCTTACGCTCACCCATACCCCTTGAATATTCATTGTCAACCACCTTTATAGGGCATTTTTCAATGCATAACCCGCAGCCTGTACATTTTTTTTCATCAACGTATCTGGGGTTTTTATTAATCACAACGCTGAAATTACCTATGTAACCTTCTACATTTGCAACTTCTGAATTAGTCAATAAATCTATATTCGGATGGATATTGGCATATGCGGTCTTGGGAGCTAATATGCAGGGAGCGCAGTCATTTGTGGGAAAAACCTTATAAAGTAATGCCATCTTCCCTCCGATGGTCGGCAACCGCTCTACAAGATATACCTTATATCCCTTATCTGCTAAATCTAACGATGCTTCCAGCCCGGCTACTCCTCCTCCAATAACCAAAACCGACTGTTCGACTTTTACGGCAACCTTAGGAATTGTCCGTTTTAAGCGCATCCTTTTTACTGCCTGTTCGATAAGACTTTTGGAATTATCTAAAGCCTGTTCCCTATCAACCTTGCTTGAACTGCCAAACATAGTCCATTTTCT
>CAZTIQ010000097.1:0-2855 GCA_964613735.1 uncultured Planctomycetia bacterium
ATCTAACCTGGTTAGATTCGGCAGGTTAGATTATTTTAATCCTTTTTCTCTATCTGTTTCTTCCCATTCAGGGAATCTATGCTTGAGATCTTATTCCCAAACTTCTCAAGACGGTCCTCTGCCCTGTCGTAACTGGATTTGATGTTCTCTATATGAGTGCCCATCTTATCAAAATCTATCTTAAATCTCTCAAGAGACCCTCTAAGCGTTATCAATTTCTTTATTACCTCCTGCGTCTTCTCTTCTATGCCCATGCCTCTCAGGCCGAGTATGATTACCTGCAGGTAGGCGTAGAAACTATTAGGTGAAACAGGGATGACCTTTCTTGCAATGGCGTGAGAGAATATTGATTTCTGCTCTCCGAAATCCTCGTCCTTTATAATAGCCTCATAATATACATTTTCAGCAGGTATATACATAAGCGCAAAATCATAGGTATCTTCGTCCGGCAGGATATATTTATCCGCAATAGAGTTTATATGTTCCCTGATCGCCTTTACGAATTCCTTTTTAGCGCGTTTTTTATCCTCGTCGTTCTCGGCCTGTATAAAACGGGTAAAACTCTCCATGGGAAACTTTGAATCCACAGGCACTAGCTTCTTTCCGATCCTTATCACCGCATCCACTCTTTCTCCGCTTTTAAATGAATGCTGCAGCGTATAAAAATCCTTGCGCGGCATTACTTGCTCCAGAAGATTCTCCAGGAATAATTCTCCAAGCCCGCCCCTCATCTTGGGCGCCCTTAAAATTTCATGCAGGCTTGATATATCCTTTCCTACCTCGTAGATCTGCTTGGTCTTCTGATCCAGAGAACCTATGCTCTCCCTGACCTCGCCGAATACCTTTGCAGTATTGCTGAGCTGGGACCCGACAGAATTGTTCATGTTGTTTAATTGATTTAATATAAGATCCGTGTTCTTCGAGAGTGTCTCACTCCACTCAGACCGAAGCGCATTGATCTTATCTTCGCCTTGTTTTGAAATAGAATCATTGCTCCTTCTTGTTAAAAATAAAACAGTAGCAATAAATATTACGACCCATATAAGACTTACTGTTATTACTATCATAGATACACCCCTCCCGTTAATATTTGACCATTATATTATACAAAAGTATATGGGATTTGGGAAGTTAAATATACTCGTACTTCTTCAGGGCCTTCTGCAAGTCGGTCTTTTGGCTTTGTTTGGAAATATATTTTGCCAGCAGATCTGTCTCTATGTTTACCGTGTCATTTTTCTTCTTTTTTTCAAGTATCGTGGCCTTCAAGGTATGCGGGATCAGATAAACAGTGAAATCTTTCTTTGTGACTATAGCTACTGTGAGGCTGACGCCGTCTATGGCTATGGATCCTTTTTCAACTATATACCTCAAGGACTCTTCAGGCGCTGATATTCTAAACCCAGCGCCTTCTGAACCTTTTAATAAGCTGACTATCTTTGCCTTATGATCTATATGGCCTGTCACAAAATGCCCGCCTAACTTCGAGCCCATCCTCAAGCTGCTTTCCAGGTTAACGCCATCGTTTACTTTCAGCTCTCCAAGCGTAGTCCTTGCAAGGCTCTCCTGTATGACATCAAAACTAAGAATATCTTTATCTATATCTGTCACGCTCAGGCACGCGCCATTGATAGCTATACTATCCCCTATACTTGCGTCCCTGTGTATACCCTGCGTCTTTACGCACAATAAGACCCCTGAACGCGTCCTGTTTATTGCCTTTACAATCCCTATTTCCTCGATTATGCCAGTAAACATAGTTATTTAACTTTACACTCCCGCCTAAGGCGGGTGTAAAGTTATCTCGGTATATCCGCCTCTATCAGTATGTCCTCGCCTATTTTTTTGACTTTAACATCTTTCAGTTCTAATGCGTTTTTAACCTTGTCAACGCCTCTGCCTTCCACTGATGTGATCGCATCTCTTCCGCCGATTATCTTTGGCGCTATGAAAAAGAATATCCTGTCTGCAAGGCCATTTTCAATAAAACCAGCCAGCGTATCTCCACCGCCCTCTACTAAAAGATGGGCTATCTCAAGCTCTGCCAGCTCTCTTAAAAGGCATTCGAGATCCATCCTGCCGTATTTCCCAGGACAGCTTATAACAAGGACGCCTTTTTTATTCAGGCGCCTGATCTTCTGTATGGTAGGCTTTTTATCCAGAGATTTTTTGAGAATGGCTATAATATTTAATGCCGGAGATTTTTTAGAAAAAATATTTGCCCTCTCCGGGACATTCAGATAAGGATCAAGTATCACTTTTATAGGAGTTCTGGACATCCTGGATGTTAAAATTGGGTCATCTTTTATAATTGTATTTACTCCTACTAATATTGCGTCTACTTCACTTCGTAACTTATGGGCAAATGACCTGGATTCTTCTGAAGTTATCCATTTTGAATCGTTTGACCTGGTCGCGATCTTTCCATCCAGAGACTCTGCGATCTTCAGGGTAACAAATGGCATGTTTTTGTTGATATATTTTATAAATACCCTGTTTAGCTCCCGAGCTTCTTCCTTCAATAACCCCACTGACACATCGATCTTGTTTTTCTTTAGAAAATCTATACCGCGGCCATTGTTCACAGGATTCGGGTCTTTCATCGAGCAAAAGACCTTCTTTATCTTACTTTTTACAATAGCGTCTGTGCAGGCTGGCGTCCTTCCTATATGAGCACAAGGCTCGAGATTCACATAAAGCGCAGCGCCTCTTGCTTTTTTCCCTGCCGAGTCCAGCGCCAGGGCCTCGGCGTGCAAGCCCCCGACTCTTTTGTGATAGGCAGAAGATACGATTCTACTGTTCTTCACAACCACAGCGCCTACCATAGGATTAGGGCTTACCCTGCCCTTACCCTT
>CAZTIQ010000098.1:0-2793 GCA_964613735.1 uncultured Planctomycetia bacterium
ATGCACCTCACACTAAAATTTCTCGGAAATATTGAGGAAACCAAAGTTCAGGAAATCTCTGACGCTCTTACATCAATCGCAAATAGCACCAGAGAATTCACCATCACATTATCTAATATAGGTACTTTTCCTAATGCAAAACGACCCAGAGTGATATGGATAGGCGTAAATAAAGGTAAGAACAAACTAAAACTCCTGGCAGGTCAAATAGAAACCGAGCTAGAAAAACTAGGTTTCCCAAAAGAAACCCGCGACTTCAAATCCCACCTCACCCTCGGCCGCGTCAGATCCCCAAAAAACCTCCAAAACCTGACAAAACTCCTGACCGAAGTGAGTTTCCAATCAGAATCCGCAATCAAAATCAACAAACTGATCCTATTCCAAAGCACCCTAACCCCAAAAGGCGCGATCTACAAAAAAATAACTTTACACTCCCGCCTAAGGCGGGTGTAAAGTTATTCCAGCTAAATATCTTTAAAAAGCCTTTTCTGATGTCAGGTCAGAATATCAAGCGGAAGGCTTGGAGGATCAGGTTAGTATAAACCCCGGCCAGGAGGTCGTCGGACATGACGCCTAGGCCGCCTTCGAGTTTCTCTAACCTATTGATAGGATTGGGCTTGACTATGTCGAAGAACCTGAATAGTAAAAATGCTGAGACTACGTAGCCCATGGTCGCGGGTAAAAGATACAGGGCAACCAGCATGCCTGTAAATTCGTCTATTATGATCTCGCTTGCGTCCTTACCACCAAAAAGATCTTCTGCCCTGCCTGCAGTCAAAAATCCCAGCAAGAGACATATAACTATAGCAATCCCCATAAGTAGCGGGTTGTCTTTTAAAAAATAATATAAGAAAAGCGCTGCAAAACTTCCCATGCTTCCAGGCGCAACTGGAAGATAACCAATATAAAAAACACTGGAGACCAACCTGCAGAACTTATCCATTCCCATCCCCCATAAAGACGCCCTTATTTCTAAACATATAAGAAATGCCTGATATGAGCGTCATTATCACAGTAATAAGCATTAATATGTGCACGCCTTTAGTATAATGGCGCATATATTTAAATATAAAACCTGAATCTCGCATTATTAGAAATATCAGTATGGAAATTACTGCAACCATCTGCGAGATAGTCTTGTGTTTACCTGCGATATCAGCGGAAAGTACCTTCTTTTTTGACAATGCAAGCACCCTTATCCCTGTTATGATCAATTCTCTTGCAATGATTACCATGACCATCCATGCAGGTATTATCTTCATCTCTACAAATGCCAGGAATGCGCCCAGGATAAGTATCTTGTCTGCAATGGGATCCATGAGTTTTCCGAAATCAGTGGAGCTATTTGTCTTCCTGGCAATCATCCCATCGTAATAATCTGTAAGGCATGCCAGCAGGAACAATCCTAAAGCTGCAAATTTTGCGGAAACACCCTCTATAAAAAGAAACAGTATAAAGATGGCTGCGAGGACTATTCGGGAGATTGTTAATTTATTTGCTAGATTCATGATATAAACCTTCTCAACCGCGTAGGTTGCCATTCTGGCAACCTACGCGGTTAACATCGGTAACACCCACTAAGTCATATTCGTACGTATCTATTATCTTCACATTGTAAAAATCGCCTACTACTAGATCCTTACCCTTGACATAGACGACTCCATCGACCTCTGGCGCGTCATATTCACTACGGCCAATATAGCCATCTTCGCTTTTTTCGTCAATTAAAACTTTTAAGATACTGCCTTTAAACCTTTCATTTATATCCCTGGATATGGACTGCTGTAATAACATCGCCTCGTTAAAACGCCGCTCTTTTTCTTTTTCAGAGATATGGCCTTTGTACTTATAAGCAGGCGTCCCTTCTTCCCTAGAATACCTGAATATCCCTAATCTTTCAAATTTAGTTTCTTTAATAAGATCTAAGAGCTCCTGAAAATCCTTATCTTTCTCGCCAGGAAAGCCTACTATCAAAGACGTCCTTATCGCAACGTTTGGGATCTCCTTACGAATACATGCTATCAGATCCACGATATCAGGCCTTTTAATACGCCTACCCATACTCTTCAATATACCATCGCTTATATGTTCAATAGGTAGATCTATATATTTACAGATGTCCTTACTGTCCCGGATAGCCTTTATCACATCCTTCTCTATATTAGCAGGGTGACAATATAATAATCTTATCCATTTGTCCTTTGAGATCCTGCCAAGCTTTTTCAATAATTCAACCAGCCTCTTCCTGCCATACAGATCCACGCCATACAAAGAATTGTCCTGTCCGACTAAGACTATTTCCTTAACGCCTTTATTTAAAAGCGCCTTTGCCTCCTTTATTATGGATTCAATGTCCCTGCTCCGGTACGGCCCCTTGATGTGAGGGATTATGCAATATGTGCATCTATTCCTGCAGCCTTCTGATATCTTAAGATATGCAAAATGCCTGGGCGTTAATTTCAAGACCTGGCTTTTATTATAAAACCAGGTCTTGGGATCCAATACCCCTCTAAATTCATCTACATCTTTAAATTCTTTTTCTAATTCCTTGCTGTATCTCTCTGAAAGACAGCCTGCCACTACTATCTTCTTTATATCCCCGGCCTTTTTTGCATCAATGACTTTGAGTATAACGTCGATCGACTCTTTTTTTGCGTCCTCTATAAAACCGCAGGTATTTATAATTACTGTATCGGCTCTGTCTGCGCCATCCTTGAATACATACCCCTTCCTGCTGTATTCAGAAATAATATGTTCTGAATCTACCAAGTTTCGTGGACAGCCAAGGCTTAT
>CAZTIQ010000099.1:0-2785 GCA_964613735.1 uncultured Planctomycetia bacterium
CTTGGGAGCTTCTCCACCCCCAGGATGTGATGAGCCGACATCGAGGTGCCAAACCTTGCCGTCGATATGAACTCTCGGGCAAGATAAGCCTGTTATCCCCGGAGTACCTTTTATCCGTTGAGCGACGGCGATTCCATACTCCACCGCCGGATCACTATGTCCTACTTTCGTATCTGCTCGACTTGTTGGTCTTGCAGTTAAGCTCTCTTATACCATTACGCTCAATGCGCGATTGCCAACCGCGCTGAGAGAACCTTTGAACGCCTCCGTTACTCTTTTGGAGGCCACCGCCCCAGTCAAACTGCCCGTCTGGCACTGTTCCTCAGCTGGATGACAGCTGTAGGTTAGAATCCTAATATAATAAGGTCGGTATTTCACTGACGACTCCACACAGGCTAACGCCCATGCTTCAAAGTCTCCCGACTATGCTACACAAATTGGATCAAAATTCAATACCAAAGTACAGTAAAGGTTCCGGGGTCTTTTCGTCCCGTTACATGTAAGCGGCATCTTCACCGCTACTACAATTTCACCGAGCCTCTCGTTGAGACAGCGCTCTTGTCGTTACACCATTCGTGCGGGTCGGAACTTACCCGACAAGGAATTTCGCTACCTTAGGACCGTTATAGTTACGGCCGCCGTTTACTGGGGCTTCGGTTCAAAGCTTCATCCGCCAAAGGCGGATTAACCTCTCCCCTTAACCTTCCAGCACCGGGCAGGTGTCAGTCCCTATACGTCGTCTTGTGCGACTTTGCAGAGACATGTGTTTTTGCTAAACAGTCGCAAGAGCCTCTTTACTGAGACCCCGCCGAAGCGGGGCGCCCCTTCTTCCGAAGTTACGGGGCAATTTTGCCGAGTTCCTTAACGAGAGTACTATCGAGCGCCTTAGGATATTCTCCTCATCCACCTGTGTCGGTTTAGGTACGAATACTTGGCCAACTGAGACCATGGCTATTTCTTGGCAGCGTAGAATCAACCAGTTCGTCCGCTCCGTAGATTGGACTCCACATCACCCTTTATCACGCCTTGCGGCGGACTACAGGCTTATACGGCCACATCCAACCGGCCGATGGTTTATCTTCCTGCGTCACCTTGATCTTTTAAAACGCAGACCTAGCAGTATCTGAATATTAACAGATTGTCCATCGCCTACGCCTTTCGGCCTCGGCTTAGGATCGACTAACCCTGGGCGGATTAACCTTCCCCAGGAAACCTTGGATTTACGGCGTCACGGTTTTCCACCGTGATTTTCGCTACTTATTCCGGCATAATCACTTCTATCTCGTCCAGCAGTCCTTACGGTCTGCCTTCAATCTAACATAGAACGCTCCTCTACCACTGTAGTTGCCCGCAGGCATCTACAATCCGTAGCTTCGGTAATATGCTTAGCCCCGATCATTGTCGGCGCAAAACCACTTGACCAGTGAGCTATTACGCACTCTTTAAATGATGGCTGCCTCTAAGCCAACATCCTGGTTGTCTGAGTGATTTCACATCCTTTACCACTTAGCATATATTTTGGGACCTTAGCTGACGGTCTGGGCTGTTTCCCTTTTGACCACGGAGCTTATCCCCCGTAGTCTGACTCCTGCAATAAAAAAGTTCGGTATTCGGAGTTGGATTGGGTTCGGAAGACTGGTAGGTCCCCTAGCCCATTCAGTACTCTACCCCCAAACTCTAATTTGCAAGGCTAGCCCTAAAGCTATTTCGAGGAGAACCAGCTATCACTGAGCTTGATTAGCCTTTCACTCCGACCCACAGCTCATCAGATCACTTTTCAACGTAAACCTGTTCGGACCTCCACGCGATTTTACTCGCGCTTCATCCTGGCCATGGGTAGATCGCTCAGCTTCGGGTCTATTTAAAGTAACTTATCGCCCTATTCAGACTCGCTTTCGCTACGGCTTCTCCCCAGAAGGGATTAACCTTGCTACTCCAAATAACTCGCCGGATCATTATTCAATAGGCACGCAGTCAGGCATTTCCCACCGAAGGCGGGACATAGCCCTCCTACCGCTTGTAGGCTGATGATTTCAGGTACTATTTCACTCCCCTTGAAGGGGGACTTTTCAACTTTCATTCACATTACTTGTGCGCTATCGGTCACTAGAGAGTATTTAGCCTTGGCCCATGGTCGGGCCGAATTCCCACAGGGTTTCACGTGTCCCGTAGTACTTGGGAACTAAATCCAGTTTCAATACCTTTATTTTATTTACGGGGCTATCACCCTCTTTGGCTTACCTTTCCAGGCAATTCAACTATAAAGAATACCAAAACCGACCGGTCTGTACACCAGTCCAACTTAGTCCCATGACCTTTCTTGAGCAACGCATACAGGCTATCACGCTCAAGAAATTTAGGCTGTTTCCATTTCGCTCGCCACTACTCTGGAAATAGATTTCTCTTTCTTTTCCTCAGGGTACTGAGATGTTTCACTTCCCCTAGTATCGCATCTTTACCCTATGTATTCAGATAAAGATAGTGCGGTATAACCCGCACTGGGTTTCCCCATTCGGACATCTCCGGATCAAAGCCAGTTTGCGACTCCCCGAAGCTTATCGCAGCTTACCACGTCCTTCTTCGCCTTCTAGTGCCTAGTCATCCATCAAAAGCCCTTTGTAGCTTGACCACATATTAATTTAGTAGTCTAACTTCACTCGGTATTACTGATTCTTCTTTCTCTTCGTTTTCTTATTTCTTATTCAATTGTCAAAGAACACTACGAGCTCAAGGCTCAAGATTAAAGGCTCTAACTTATGCTAGAGCCTTTAATCTATAACCTTTA
>CAZTIQ010000100.1:0-2761 GCA_964613735.1 uncultured Planctomycetia bacterium
GATCACTTCTTTTTTTCCTACAATGACCTTGGAGATATTATCGATTAATTTCTGAACAACATCATGAAGACCAGACATATAACCCCTTTCTTTTATTTATATGTCATAAATATAGCACAATGGGAAGCTATTGTCAAAAAAAAACCCCGTTCCAAATTCTAATCGATAGAATTCGGAACGGGGCATGGCCCGCTTTTCACTTTTCGCTTTTCACTTTTTGCTTTAGTACATCCCTCCCATGCCGCCTGGCATTCCGCCGCCTGGGGGCATGCCTGGTCCTGATTTTTCTGGCTCAGGAAGATCTGCTATCAAGGCCTCAGTCATCAGGAGCAATCCTGTTACGCTGGCTGCGTTTTCAAGCGCGCTCCTTGATACCTTTGTAGGGTCTATAATGCCAGCTGCTATCATGTCCACATACTCGCCTGTTTCAGCATTAAATCCTACATTTTGTTTTTCGCCTTTGACTTTATGCACCACTATAGAATCCTCTAATCCAGCATTTCTTACTATCTGCCGGATAGGTTCTTCTAATGCGCGTTTAACGATGGCTGCGCCTATCTTTTCTTCACCCACTAGCTTTGTCTCATCCAGCTTAGCTACGGTGCGCAAGAAAGCTACTCCGCCGCCAGGCACTATGCCTTCTTCAACAGCAGCTCTTGTAGCATGCAACGCATCTTCTACTCGCGCCTTTTTTTCTTTCATCTCAGTCTCTGTTGCAGCGCCTACATTTATCACTGCTACTCCGCCTGAAAGCTTTGCAAGCCTTTCCTGCAGCTTTTCTTTGTCATAATCTGAATCTGTTTCCTCTACCTGTCTCCTTAACTGCGCGATCCTTCCATTGATGTCACTGGCCTTGCCAGCGCCTTCCACAATAGTAGTCTCTTCTTTTCCAACAGTCGCCCTCTTTGTGCGTCCCAGATCGTCAAGGGTTATATTTTCCAGCTTTATGCCGAGCTCTTCTGTGATTGCCTTGCCGCCTGTGAGCGCTGCTATGTCTTCCAGCATCGCCTTTCGCCTGTCACCATAACCAGGCGCCTTTACTGCGCAGCAATTAAGCGTCCCTCTAAGCTTATTCACGACTAATGTTGCAAGCGCCTCGCCCTCTACATCCTCGGCGATTATGAGAAGGGGCCTGCCTGCCCTGGCGATCTTCTCAAGTAACGGAACCATATCCTTCATCACGGAGATCTTCTTCTCGTGTATCAGAATAAAAGGATCCTCTATTACTGCCTCCATCCTCTCCATATCAGTCGCAAAATACGGGGAAAGATATCCCTGGTCAAACTGCATGCCTTCCACTACATCCAGGCTTGTCGTCATTGACTTTGCCTCTTCGACTGTAATAACGCCGTCTTTGCCGACCTTTTCCATTGCCTCTGCTATCAGATCTCCTATGGCCGAATCATTGTTTGCCGCAATAGAGGCGACCTGCGCGATCTCTTTCTTGTCCTTTATTGGCTTTGACATTTTTTTCAAACTTTCAACTACAGCCACTACTGCCTTGTCAATGCCACGCTTCAATGCAGTCGGGTTTGCGCCAGATGTCACGTTCTTCAGGCCTTCCTTATATATTGCCTGGGCAAGCACAGTAGCTGTTGTTGTGCCGTCTCCTGCTATGTCGCTTGTCTTTTCAGCTACCTCTTTTACAAGCTGGGCTCCCATGTTTTCAAAAGGGTCTTTTAGCTCTATTTCCTTTGCTACAGTTACCCCGTCCTTTGTGATCGTGGGTGAGCCGAATTTCTTGTCCAATACTATGTTTCGTCCCTTTGGACCAAGAGTCGCCTTTACTGCCTCTGCAAGCTGATCAATGCCTCTTGCAATAGCAGCCCTGGCATCTTCCCTGAATATTAATTGCTTTGCCATGTCTACTTCCTCCTTGGTTATTTTATTATTGCTAAAATGTCCTCTTCCTTAAGGATTAGATATTCATCTTCCTTATAGGTGATCTCGTTTCCTGCGTATTTGCCGAACAATACCTTGTCACCCTCTTTTACTTCCAAAGGTTCTACCTTGCCGCTCTCTAATAACCTGCCTTTTCCCACTGCGACTATCTCGCCCTTTTGGGGTTTTTCCTTGGCACTATCAGGCAAAACTATGCCGCCCTTTGTCTTTTCCTCTGCTTCCAGGCGCTTTACTAATACCCTGTCGCCTAATGGTTGAATCGCCATACCTACACCTCCCTATTGGTTTGTTTATCAGCACTCCCGGATGAGGAGTGCCAGCGATAAGTCAATATAGTAATAGACCCACTAATATTTGTCAAGCACTTTCTTAACTTTACACTCCCGCCTAAGGCGGGTGTAAAGTTATCTGCTGCTCTCGAAGGAGATGATTATATTAAAGGTGATCCGGTATTGGCTCATGCCCTTGGGAAAGGACGGGAATGGACTGGCGTCTCTAAGGCTGTTTATAGCGATCTCTCTGAGTATAGCATTTCTTGCTGATTTATTATCAACTACCTTGACCTGAAGAAGTTCGCCGCTTGAGGTCACGACAAAGGATAAAAATACCTCGCCCTTACCCAGGTGCCTTGTCCTGGGGTAATTCTTGTCAGCCTGGTTTTTTATCTTTTCCCTGACTGCTTTATAATAACTGATATACGCGGCCTTTTTAGCAGAATCCTTTTCTTCTTCGATCACCTTCTCGAACATCTTTTCATTGACTGCATTAGGAGCAGTCGTCTGGCTGACAGTTTTCCTGACTTTTTTTGGGTTTTTTGCCACAGGTTTAGGAGGCGCAAGGATCTCTTCTTTTTTTATCT
>CAZTIQ010000101.1:0-2758 GCA_964613735.1 uncultured Planctomycetia bacterium
ACTGAGCGCACCAAGTATATTACACGAGTCGCGGGTTTTTTTAGGGGCATACACTTTGCTCTTGTAGATGTAGCTATTGCGTGCGAGCATCTGATCCTGCAGGCAGAAGAAGAGGGCATTGGCACCTGCTGGCTGGGATGGTTTAATGAAAGCAAGGTTAAGAAGATCCTGAAGATCCCGAAGAGAAAGAAGATAGATATAATAATCAGCATGGGTTATCCTGAGAATGAAGAAGAGAGGGAACAGATAAGAAAGCCTTTAGCTAAGATAAGAAGATACAACAAAGAACCTATATAACTTTACACTATTGCAATGCTCAAGTGTAAAGTTAGCGAGAGGATAGGCGTATATCTATAGTATTATTAGAAGATCTTGAGGTGAGTTTGAGGAAAATGGTTCTTTTTATAGGCATTTCTCGAACAATCTTACCATTAATACTGATCCTGCCGACTTTATATTTCCCATAAGCTAGCTTACCAGGATTAAAGTAATTCACTTTTATCTTACGGCCTGCAAAGTGTGTATCTACTGAGATCTTACTGGATCTTTTAAATTGTTCTTTTACTAGCTTAGGTTCTATAAGGAGATCACCCATGTCCCCGCGTATTCCAAAGACCTGGGTCAGCATTGTAAGTACAAGCCAGCTTGCAGAGCCAGTTAGATAGTGATACATACCCCTGCCATCAGAATTAAAGTATTCAGGCAGCCCAGGGTATATCTTACTGAGATTCGTATTTGTGGACATTTTATATATAGAATCTAACACCTCGTAGCCTTCTTTTGCAAAATCGCGCTTATAAAGCGCATTGGCAAACATTACATTCATGTGACTGAAGAACGAACCATTCTCTTTTTCACCATAGGCAAAACCAAATGCCCTGCCCAGCTCAGGATGGACTTCTCCAAAGTCAGTATTTAATCTGAATCCAAAAAGAGCTTTGTCCCAGAGAAACTTTTTGGCACTTTTATAGATTTTTTTAATCTGATTGTCCGTTGCCACGCCACTCATTATGGGAAAGACCTGGCCTGTCAGTGTCATGCGCATGCCATTTTTGTGGGAGCCTTCAACGCGTCTCCCGCGGTTATCATAGTAGCCATTGAAAAAACTATAACCTGATTTTGTCTTGATCCATTCATCTTTACGTATATGTTCTGTAAGGTTTTTGGCTTTTTTCCGTAGAGCATTTATAGTCTGTTTTTTATAGTTTATTTTTTCCAGAAGATCAGCAAGCTCGATGAGATTGCCTGCATAAGCAGCAGTGAAGGCCACGCTTTCGCCTTTTTCTCTTGCCATGTCCAGGCCGTCGTTCCAGTCCCCGCCTTCCAGAAGAAAGTTTCCATGTTTCCCGATTTTCGTAAATGGCCTTTCATGCTGAAGGAGTATATGCTTGAGGATGGTGTCCTTGTTTTTACTTTCGAAATAAGGCGCTTTTTCAAAGAGTATATCTTTATCGCCTGTTTGATTTATGTAGAGATTCAATGCTATGAATGGCCATAATCCATGGTCCATCCATATCCTTTGGATATTATTTCTATCAGATATGAATTCCCCTTCTTTCTTTCCTATTATCGTGGCATTGGAGCCATTTGGCCGCACTCCGCCAAAATTATTTATCAGGGTATGACGCACTTCTTTAGGGTTTATTAAGAGTAGAGTCAGGCAGTCCTGCCACAGATCCCGCCAGCCCCTTCCTCCGCGACCATAGTCAAAATCAGGCAGGAACGAACACCCAAAGACCTTACGTAGAGTTGGTTGGAGCGTGACCCATCTTACCCATCTGTCAAAATCTTTATTGTGGGTAGACAGACTGATGGATGAGGTCTTTTCTGTCCAGAATTCCTGATTTAGTTTCAATGCATGATCTATTTTTTTCTGTGAGTTGAATTTTTTGAATATCTTAAGAGGTTTTTTTACATTAGTTATCCCCATTATGATCACATATTTAACTGATCCGCCAGGCGCTAAATTCAATGATTTAAATCTTAAGCCTCCCATTGCTTCTTTTCCTTGCCTTGTAAACTCAGTTTTTCTTTTAGGGTTTAAGTTTTTCAGGATTGCTTCAGGTCTGTCAAGGTTTCCACCTTCGCCAGAGAATTCAAGAAGCGTTGGGAAATATCCTTTCGGCGCATTAGCGCGGCCATCATAGCCTAATACAAAATATGAAGTAGAGTTTATCTTATGCCCTCTTTCATCAAAACTCATAGTAGGCGTCACTATCACGCCATGTTTATCTATCTTTATGCGATTAAGGAGAGAGCTTACGTGCCTATGGTCGCGGAGTCGGTCTTGAGAGCGGCCATATATTGGTATTGCAGCAGTAGGTGTGATATTTAGCCTGTGCCTTCCCAGATTGGTAAATTCAACAGTCATTATTTCAACAGGGTCGCAGGTTACAGGGATAAAGTTTGTAAATTGCGCTTTTATGCCCAGGCGTTTATTTACCCTTATGACCTTATGCCAGAGCATGCCAGCTTCTACGAGTGATTCATCAACCTGGCCTGATGAAGCTGACCATGCGCCAATCCCTTTGATGTATAGCCAGAAGTTTCTGTTGTATCTTGAGTCATGCAGGTCCTCAGTAGTAGCTGGGGGCGTCAGGAATGAATGAAGGCCTGTTTTTATATCACCGTGCAGTGTCGGGGTGATAGAGGAGAGTATATTATTATTGGCAAGGGGGAAGTAGAGCCTGCTTAACTTATGCGGGTTCCCTGCCACAAAGGTCCCGGTGTCGTCCAAAAATTTCCAGAGAGTGTTGTT
>CAZTIQ010000102.1:0-2733 GCA_964613735.1 uncultured Planctomycetia bacterium
AAACGCGCTGAAGAAGGATTCGGGACTATAGGTAAGGAAGATATATCCCGCATAGAATTAATCGAATCCCAGAAACCCTTTCTGTATAAATTGGAGGAAGAAGACTATATTACAGTTGTATATTACCTGCATGAGACAGAATCAATAAAGTCTGTTTTTAAGCGAGGTTTAGACGGAAAAGAAGTAGGGGTTTTTGCTTCACGCACTCCATATAGATTATCCAGAATTGCAATGCAGGATGTAAAGCTATTAAAAGTAGAAGGAATAACGATTTTCGTTGAAGGATTAGATGCCGTTAACGATACGCCGGTTCTTGATATAAAGATGCACTGGAATGCGCTTGGTTAGGAAAGTTTAAATCTACCTTATTTCGTTATAATAATCCGTTTGACAAGTAAAAACCGAAGTGATAGACTATTAGTAGTAATGAGAATAATTCTCAATAGGGGATAGTTATGTCAGAACGGGTGACTTCAAAATTAAATCGGCATTATGAAAGATTAAATAATTACTGCGGTAGATTAACCAAACCCCGTCAGGCTATTTTGGATGTTTTAGACCAAGTGGATACACATTTAGATGCCGAACAAATTTACAAAGAAGGATCTAAAATATATCCTGCCTTGGGATTAGCCACTGTATATCGTAATCTTGAATTATTGGTCCGTATCGGTTTGGTCTGGAAATTCGATGTAGGAGATGATAAGGCTAGATATGAAATAGCCCAGCGCTTTGGAGAAACTCATCACCATCATTTGATATGTAAAAAGTGTAATAGCGTCATAGATTATTCCGAATCCATAGATAATGAGAGAGATTTTCTAAAAGAAAGAGAAAAGAATCTTTCGAGAAGATATAATTTTAAGATCGAAAATCATTGCATAGATTTTTTTGGTTTATGTAATAAATGCAAAAACAGAGATTAGGGGATAGGTATATTTTTTTCGCATTTAATGAGAATAATTCTCATTAATATTAGAAGAGGGGGTGATTAAAATGCCAGGTGGAGACGGAACAGGTCCAGCAGGAATGGGACCTATGACAGGTCGTGCTGCAGGTTATTGTGCCAGTTACCCTGAGCCAGGTTATATGAATTCGATCCCGGGAGGAAGAGGGGGTGGATTTGGTTATGGCCGTGGATGGGGTAGAGGTCGTGGCTGGGGCCGTGGCAGAGGATTTGGCTGGGGTGGCCGTGGTTGGGGCCGAGGAGCATATTCATATGGCGCAGCTTATTACGGAACGCCTAACGCAGGAGCTTATTATGAAGCACCGTACGGGAGTCCGTATAATCCGCAGATGACTTCTAAGCAGGAAGCGGACATGCTTAAGGATCAAGCCAAAGCCATGCAGGAAGATATCAGCTCTATAAATGAGCGCATAAAAGAGTTGGAATCTGCGGCAAAGTCCGAGAAGAAAAAGTAAATAGTTTTTAGAAGATAAAAGCAGATGCCGGGAGATAGAGAAATTTAATATTCACACACGTTGGGAAACTAAAAAGCTTATTCTCCGACATCTGTTTTTTGCTTCAAAGTAGGAGATTGATGGCTGCGAAAGTAGATAATAATAAATGTACGGGTTGCGGTGCATGTGTGGAGATATGTCCTGCGAATGCCGTAAAGATAGAAGATAAAAAGGCGCTTATAGATGATAAAGAATGCGTAGAATGCGGTGCTTGTATAAATGAGTGCCCGAATGAAGCGATATCGCTTCCAAGATAAGGAGGTACAAGATGCCAGGTGGAGATGGAACAGGTCCATTGGGTCAGGGACCCGGAACAGGAAGAGGCGGAGGACGAGGCAGAATGGGCGGTAATCGTCCGGGCGCAGGTCCCGGAGGAGCTTGTCTATGCCCTAGTTGTAATTTATCCGTACCGCATAAAGTGGGTGTTCCCTGCTATGACATGAATTGTCCCAAATGCGGCGCAAAGATGGTTAGAGGTTGATTCAATTGATGAGAATTTAAAATGAAAACAAAGGATTTTAAGTATATCTATGGCCCTGTACCTTCGTGGAGATTGGGGAGTTCTTTAGGCATAGACCCTATTTCCCAAAGGGAAAAGATTTGCACATTTGATTGTGTCTATTGCCAGCTTGGAAAAACAGAAAATTTTACCGACAGAAGAGAAACATTTATTCCTGTTACTAAAATTATCGAAGAACTTGATCTATTGCCACCTGTACATATTGATTATATTACCTTTTCAGGCAGGGGCGAACCTACACTGGCAGGAAATTTAGGCAGGATGATAAAGGCAATAAAAAGGATAAGGAAAGAAAAGATAGCTATATTGACCAATTCATCGTTATTAAAGAGGAAAGACGTTCAGGAAGATTTATTACCTGCAGATTTTGTTGTGGCCAAGCTTGATGCCGGTTCTCAAAAAGTTTTAGATATAGTCGATAAGCCGATGGATACAATAAAATTCGATAGTATCGTAGAAGGGATAAAGGATTTTAGAGGCATTTATAAAGGAAAGCTGGCTCTACAGATTATGTTTATTGCCGAAAACAAAAAATATGCAGAGGGAATGGCAAGACTTATAAAAGAAATCAAGCCTGATGAAGTGCAAATAAATACTCCCTTAAGACCTTGCGGTGTAAAACCTTTATCCAGAATTGAATTAGAGGAAATAGAAAATTATTTTAAAGGTTTAAAAGTAGTTTCCGTTTATAAAGCCGAAAAGAAAAAAGTCGAGCCGATCAGTAACGAGGATACGCTAAAGAGAAGAGGCAA
>CAZTIQ010000103.1:0-2727 GCA_964613735.1 uncultured Planctomycetia bacterium
CCTGACTTAAAGCCAGTTAGTGTATGTCGATTGTGCATGGTTGATGTTGAAGGAAAAGGGTTGACTATTTCCTGTCAGGCACCTGTTGAACAGGATATGATTGTCAGGACGCATAGCCCTGAGGTAGATAAGGTGCGCAAGAAAATTGCGGAATTACTTATTGTAAATCATCTCCCTGACAGTTCTCGTTCTAATAAAGATGAAAAAAATAAACTCGTTAAGATAGCTGCTTATCTGGGAATTAAAAAGAAAGACCTTATGCCTTTCAGAAAGCCCGATAGGAAGATCGACATAGATACTTCAAATCCCTTTTTTGATAGAGACCTCAATAAATGCGTGCTATGCGGGATTTGCGTCCGCACCTGTGAAGAAATAGAGAGACTTGGTGCCATTGATTTTATACACAGGGGATACGACACCACAATCGGGACCTTTGCAAACAGGCCTTTAAAAGAATCTACATGCGAGTCTTGCGGAGAATGTCTTGTGAGGTGCCCGACAAATGCATTAAGGCCGAAGAAATTTGAGACTCCTGAACGTGAAGTAAAGACTACCTGTGTTTATTGTGGGGTTGGCTGCGGTATTTATCTGGGAGTTTGCAATAATAAAATCATTGGTATCCGCGGCGACCGGGATAATCCTGTTAATAAAGGTGTACTTTGTGTAAAAGGCAGGTTTGGCTATGATTTTATTCATCATCCAGAACGCCTCACCTCACCGCTTATCAAGAAAAACAATAAATTTGTAAAGGTTAGCTGGGAAGAGGCCCTGGATCTGATTGCAGAGAAATTTTCTCATTGCAAGGGAGAAAACTTTGCCACGCTTTCCTCAGCCAAATGTACAAACGAAGAGAATTATCTTCTTCAGAAGTTCACTAGGACAGTAATGGCTACGAATAATATTGACCATTGTGCAAGGCTTTGTCATGCACCTACTGTTGCTGGCCTGGTACAGAGTTTTGGAAGCGGCGCAATGACAAACTCTATCAGTGAGATCAGTCGTGCAGCATGCATTCTAGCTATAGGCACAAATACTACAGCTGCCCATCCAGTGATTGCCCTTAAGATAAAAGAGGCAAAAGAAAAAGGCGCTACTCTTATTGTGGCTAATCCTAAAGAGATTGATCTGTGTAGGCATGCTGATATCTTTTTGCAGCATCAACCAGGCAGTGACGTAGCATTGCTCATGGGTATGATGCGTGTCATTGTTGATGAAGGACTGCTTGAAGAGGCCTTTATAGAAAAACGCTGCGAAAATTTTCAGGCTTTCAAGGAATCACTCAATAATTTTGACCTAGGCTTTGTCCAGAAAACTACAGGTGTTCCCAAAGAAAAGATAATCAAAGCAGCCCAAATCTATGCCACTAAAAAGCCTAGTGCTATTTTTTATGCCATGGGTATTACACAACATACTCATGGTACTGATAATGTACTTGCAACCAGTAATCTGGCACTTCTTACAGGCAATATTGGAAAGCCTTCCACTGGGGTCAATCCATTAAGGGGACAGAACAATGTTCAGGGTGCCTGTGATCTGGGAGCCTTACCTAATGTATATCCTGGATATCAGAAAGTAGATAACCTGGATGTAAAAAAGAAATTCGAATCAGCCTGGGGATGTAGTTTGTCAGATAAAGCAGGACTGACGCATCTTGAGATATTCGACGCTATATATAATAAAAAGATAAAGATACTTTATCTTATGGGCGAGAACCCTGTTTTAAGTGAGGCAAATGCCAAACATGTCAAGGCTGCGCTCAAGAAGCTCGAATTTTTTGTAGCTCAGGATATATTTTTGTCAGAGACAGCAAAATTTGCTGATGTAGTCTTGCCTGCTGCAAGCTTTGCAGAAAAAGACGGCACCTATACCAATACTGAGAGACGCATCCAGCGGGTGCGCAAGGCAATTGAACCAATTGCTGAAGCAAGGCCAGACTGGTGGATAATATGTGAAATTGCCAAAAGACTCAAGGCTAGGGGTTTTGATTTTACGCACCCCAGTCAGGTTATGGATGAGATTACTTCAGTTACTCCAAGCTATCAAGGCATATCTTATGCCCGCATAGAAGATATTGGCTTACAGTGGCCTTGTACTTCATCAAAGCATCCTGGTACACAATTCCTTCATGCCAACAAATTTGCTACCAAGAGCGGAAAGGCTAGATTCATGCCTTTAGAATATAAACCGCCTGCTGAGCTGCCGAACAATAGATATCCTTTTATTCTTACGACTGACCGCAGTCTTTATCTTTTTCATACAAGCACTATGACGCGGAGGGTAAAAGGTCTGGATAAGCTAAATAGCCAGGAATTATTGAATATCAATCCTAACGATGCAGCTGAGCTTGGGATTAACGATGGAGAAATGGTCCAGGTCATTTCTCGCCGGGGCAAGGTCAAGGTCAGGACAAAACTGACAGATATTTGTACGCCAGGCGTAGTATCCATGACCTTTCATTTCGCTGAAAGCCCGACAAATATTATAACAAATTCAGCCATGGACCCGGTAGCTAAGATCCCTGAGACCAAGGTCTGCGCGGTTCAAATAAAAAAGCTAAGGAAATAAGATGGAAAATATTTCAGGGGCTATTCTGGCAGGTGGCAAAAATAAGAGAATGGGAGGAGTAAATAAATCCTTTATTGAGATACAGGGTAGTCCTATTATCCAAGGGACAGTAAATATATTAAAGGAGATGTTCGAAGAGATCATTATTGTGACTAATTCACC
>CAZTIQ010000104.1:0-2610 GCA_964613735.1 uncultured Planctomycetia bacterium
AAAAGCGGACACATCACTTGTTAGAAACAGCGGACATCTTGACATGTTAGTTACAGTCACGAAGTGTAAAGTTGACATAAGCATGCAGGTATGCTATGATTTTACACATGATGCGTAGAGTATATATTATATTGCTTGTATATATGATGTTGAGTATGGCCGTTCCTGTGCATGCATACTGGATATGGACGGCTGAGAGCGGGAAGTGGGAGAATCCTAAGCATGCTGCCAAGGACACGCCTGAGGAGCAGCTGGAGCAAGCTGTTTCATTTTATGAGAAGAAGAATTATAAGTTCGGGCTCAGGGAGTTTAAGAAATTAATCAAATATTACCCATTGTCTAAACAGGCGCCGACTGCGCAGTATTATATAGGAAGGATCATGCAGGACCTTGACAAGACATATGAGGCATATAAGGCATACCAGAAGGTCATAGACCTCTATCCCTATACAGATCTTGTGGACGAGGTCATAGAGAGGGAATATAAGATAGGCGTGAGCTTTTTTGAAGGCAAGAAGTTTAAGATCCTAGGGCCATTGGCAGTGCCGGCAAAAGACAAGGCAGTGGAGATATTGAAGACTGTCGCAGAGAATGCGCCGTATGGTAAATTTGCAGAGCCAGCTATATTCAAGTCAGGGCTTGCGTATAAGGATATTGCTGACTATAATAACGCAATATTGATGTTCAAGGATATCATAGACAAATACCCCAATGGAAGTTTTTTGAATCAGGCGCGGTATCAGCTCGCAGAGTGTTCAAAGCTCATGTCTCTGAAGGCTGACTATGATCAGACTCCGACTGAGGTCGCCCGTAAGGAATTCGAGGATTTTATAGAAAAGAACCCTGATGATGATCTGAGCGATGAGGCCAGAGAGATCGTGTACAAGCTTAAATATAAAGAGGCTGAGGGCGCGTATAATACAGGCCAGTTTTATGAGTCGCGCAGAAAGAAAGACAGCGCGATCGTGTATTACGAGGATGTAATTGATAATTACCCTGATACTGAATGGGCCAAGAAAGCGCAGGAGAGATTAAATGAGATCACGAAAAAATAGTATTTGCTTGTTGCTTGTCGCTTGTTGCTTGTGCGCTCTTAGTGGCTGTGGTTACACTACTCAGGCAGCGCTTCTGGAGGATGTTAAGACTATACATGTGGAGATATTCAAAAACAGCATTGATATCACAAAAGAAGTGAGCGCAAAGGATAAGTACGAGGCCTACAGGCCTGGCCTTGAAGTGGACTTACGAGACGCGATAGTGGAGAGGCTCTTCTTGGACGGGAATTATAAGGTCTCATCCAGGGATAGCGCTGATGCCATATTAGAGGGCGAGATCCTGCAGTACAGGAAAGATCCTCTGAGATATCAGGATGAGGATGTGACTGAATACAGGATAAGCATAGTGTGTGATGTGACTATGACCAGGGTCAGGGATTCAGAGATACTGATAGATGCAGAGGCTATTACAGGAGACAAGACATATTTTACCACAGGGACATTGCAGGAGACCGAGACCAGCGCCTTGACTGATGCAATGCGCGATGCAGCAAGAAGGATTATTAATAGGATCGTGGAAAACTGGTGAACAATGCCCACCCCAAACACCCCCGCACATCTTTTCCTGGGCGAAGAACAATTTTTAAAGGATGAGGCAATAGAAAATCTTAAGTCCAAGTTCCTTGATAGTTCGACCAAGGAGCTTAACTATAGTATTTTTTATGCCAAGGACAAAGGCTTTGAGCTCAAGTCATTGTTTGATGCCCTGAACACCATGCCTTTTCTCTCTAAAAAAAGGCTGGTTATCTTAAAGCAGGCGGATGATCTGCCTAAGCCGGCAAAAGAGTCTGTTGTCCTTTATTTGCGCGCTCCAAAAGAGAGCACGATCCTGATAATTGAAAGTTCATCCAGCGTTATAAAAGGGGATTTTTTATTGCAGGCCTCAAAACTGGCCAAGCTTTATTATTTCAGGAGGCTGACAGACGCCAGCATTGGCGCGTGGTTGACTAAAAAGGCAGCCCAGGCCAGGAAAAAGATCTCCTATGATGCCATAAAGATGCTAAAGGAAGACCTTCCAAATGATCTGAGGATGCTATCTTCAAACCTTGAGAATATTATTTTATATACTGGCGACAGACAGCTCATAACAAGGCAGGACGTAGAAAAGGTGATCGGGATAAGCCCGTCGCATACGGCATTTGACCTTATAGACAGCATAGAAAACAGGGACGCTAAAAAGGCGCTGCGGATATTTTCGAGCCTGAAGAGGGACAAGAAGAGAGAGACAGAGCTTCTGGGTCTTTTGTCGTGGAATATAAGGATGCTCTTGAGGACAAAAGAGCTCTCAAATGTCAAGAATGCTTCAGATATGCGTAGGGATATTGGGCTGAATCCGCGTTCGTTTGAGAGGATCTCTAAGCAGGCGTCTGGCTTTAAGACCTCTCAGATATTAAACCTGTTAGACGGGATAGTAAAGGCAGACCTTGACATTAAGACAGGTATGCCTCCAAAACTGGTTATGGAGAAATTGATCGTTAAGATGTGCTCGCAGACTTAAGTTTCTTTGCCAGGCGGGATTTTTTGCGAGATGCGTTATTTTGATGAATTACGCCTT
>CAZTIQ010000105.1:0-2609 GCA_964613735.1 uncultured Planctomycetia bacterium
ATGGATTCTATGTGTTTTGTGCGGGGGAACATGTCAAAGCAGGAAACGTTCGTGAGTTTCCAGTGATCGTTCTGTGTGAGGATCTTGGCGTCACGCGCAAGCGTGGCTGAATCGCAGGATATGTAATAAAGGCTCTCTGCATGCTTTAGGCCGGAGAGCCACATAGCTATCTTCTTACTTATCCCTGAGCGCGGCGGGTCTATGATAATGGTGTTTTTCTTTCCGTGTAATTTTTCGTAGTAAGCAGGGTATGTTTCTTCGGCTTCCCCGCAATAAAATCTTGCATTGTCTATTCCCAGGTCTTTCTTAGAGGCATTAGCGCAGGTAATGGCTATACGACTCTCATCAATGCCCACTATTGATGCAAACATATCACGCAAAAGAATGCTGAAAAACCCTGTTCCGCAATAGAGGTCAAAGAGTGTCTCGTTTGTTTTATTTTGCATTGATCCGCGGACTTTTTCTACCATGCTTCCGGCGACCTGTTGGTTGGCCTGTGAAAACGCCCTGGGAGAAAAAGTAAGCTCTGTCCCTGAATAAGAGTCTTTGAAAAACAGATGTTCTGGATGAGGGCTTATCCAGACATTGCCTTTATGGTCACTCTTCAAAGTAATATCGCGCTTAGTGTATAGAGCGTTAAGGTTTTTTATGGCGCTATTTATCGTGTCTTTTGCCAGGGGGCATTGCTTTATGGGAATAATAGTCTTATCATCCCCGGCAAAATAACCGTATCCTGCATCAGACCTGTGAAGCGTGATCGATGAGCGGTAGCCGTAGTTAAGCAATGAGGGCGTTATCCCATCAAAGCTATATTCTCTGAAAGACCCGATACGGCTAAGGTTTTCTTTAACCTGCTCAGCTTTATAAAATACCTCTTTTTCATAATCCAGGTGCTGATACTGACACCCCCCGCATTTATTATAATAAGGGCATGCCGGCTCCACGCGAGAGATCGACGGCTTAAGGACCTCCACGACCCTGCCGAGCCCGAATCTCTTCTTCTCGCTCGTTTTGGTAAATACGACCTTCTCTTCCGGCAAAGCGCCTTCCACAAAGTAAACTTTTCCATCGACCCTGGCGATACCCATGCCGCCGTAAGCCATGCCGGATATATCAGCTTCGTAATTATTTTGCATATGATCGCCCTTTTTAATAAAACGCCAGGCCGTAGTAAGAGCTTATGTTTTTAAACGCCCTGGCTGTGGCGACCCATACAAAATAAGTTATAAGGGCTATTATGAGGGATATAATGAGTTTGGTGTTGCGGTTAAAACTCGGATTTGACCATACCAGAGGTAAGACCAGCGGGCCGATGCACAAGAATAAGATTATAAGCGAGGAGTTCCTGTAAATCCATCTGGCCTTTACTTTTTTCTCCAAAAACTCTCCGCAGAATCTGCACTTAAGGGCGTCATCCTGGATTTCTTCAGCGCAATAGGGGCATTTTTTCATAGATCAGCGCGTGGCTTGCGGGAATTCTCCGTCGAAGACCTTTTTTATCATTGCTTTGATCTCCTCGCTGAAATCCCCTTTAAGTATCCACTCTAAATACGGACGGTCGTTATTAAATATATCTTTTATATGTTTTCTTCTTCTGTATTTACCAAAGTTGGGATATAGCTCCCCGTTCCACCAGGAAAACTTCCCTTCTTTATCAAAGTAAGCGCTGGAACGTTCATAGTCAAACCCTTTCAATGACTCTATGCCTTGATCCACAGCTCCGTACTTTTTGATCTGCGCGTCAAATATCTCTGCTGTTGCTTCGGCGTCACCGAGCGCGGAATGGGCGTTGATGAGTTCTTTGCCGCAGTAAAGCTGGTAGGCGGCTGTCAGGTCTCTTTTTTCGTGTATATGATAGACCTTTTGCGCGTCATATATAGCGCGCTCACGCCAATAAAAACTAACGCCTGCGCTAAAAAACTCACGCTCGAGCACAGGCAGGTCAAACCTCACGATATTGAATCCGCCCATGTCAGAATCGCCTATAAACTCCAGCACCTCTTTAGCTATCTCCTTAAATCGAGGCGCGTCTTTAACGTCCTCATCCTTTATATTGATGATGCGGCTGACTTCGGGCGGGATGGGCATGCCGGGATTGACGCGCTTTAGATAATCCTGCCTTGAGCCGTCGGGCAGAAGTTTGATCATGCCGATCTCGACTATTTTATCTTTCTCGATCCAGAGGCCGGTAGCCTCGAGATCGAATATTACTACAGCATGCTTTAGTTTCATCGTTGTCCTTCCTGAATCTGAAAAGCTTATTTACAGCTCGAAATTTCCTGTTTCTTCTTTCTTGGATTTCGAAAATCCGGCCCTGGCGCTATCAATAGTCTGCTGAAGGGCTAAAAATATCTTATCCACTTCTTCCTGGGTATATTCGTAGCCCGGGGAAGATAGATTCCCTATGAGTTCTATTTTCTTTAACGCGTTCGTCACCCTCTGCGCCGCCAGCCTCTTAAACTTGTCATGCTTGCTTTCACCTTCTGCCATGCTTTCCCTCCTTTTTTAAAACCCTGGGTATCTCCAAATAGGACGTTCACCATTATTCAAAAACTTACTACGCATTATACAGCCAAACAATCTGTTAAGCAATTATAAAATCTCTTGCT
>CAZTIQ010000106.1:0-2545 GCA_964613735.1 uncultured Planctomycetia bacterium
ACTAAACCACCTTCATATAGCATGCGGACAGACACTTCTTCTGCCTTTGAAGTCGGCTCTAATGTATAAGTCCCTGGCACATCGATTACTATAGGCCTTTCTTCTCCTATCTTCATCTGGCCTTGAGTAAATTCAACAGTAGTACCCGGATAGTTAGAGACTATGATCCTGGCGCCTGTAAGACGTGAAAAAATAGCGCTCTTTCCAACGTTTGGATTACCCATTAATAAGATCTTATTCATCTATCTACCTCTATAAAAATCTTCTTTGCCATGCCCCATCCAATAGCCACGCGCATTTTATCTACTTCAATAGTCTGCGGTCCTCGCCAGAAATGAGAACTTACCTTTCTTATCCTCTTGCCAGGCCTTACACCTATGCCCTGGACTCTTTTTGTAAAATCACACCCTCCGCATAGCTCCTTTATAATACCAGTCTCATCTGGCTTCATCTGAGTCAAATCCACTACCATTCTTTCCCCTATCTACACTTCTTGCAGATCCCGAATATCTCCATTTTGTGTTGCTGTGCTACAAATCCATGCCTCTTACACAATTCTTCCTGAAGTCTCTCTATCTTTGAATCCACTGCCTCGATAAATCTGCCGCATTCAAGACAGACAAGATGATCATGATGCTCATGCCCATATTTATGCTCATACCTGGTCTTGCCATCTCCGAGATTTACCTCTTTGGCAATACCTGCCTCAGATAAAAGCTTTAATGTCCTGAATACAGTTGCATGGCCAATGCTTGAATCCTTTTTTCTCACAATATCATAAAGGTCATCAACGCTCAAGTGGCGCTCTGTCTTCAAAAAGACATTCAAGATCGTGTTTCGCTGGTCTGTTAATTTAAGATGTTTTTTTCTGAGGTAGTCGACAAAGACCTGTAATGCACTCGCCATATCGCGCCCCCCTATAATTGAAATTGAATTTCAATATCAATTATAGCAGAAATAAAAACCCCGGTCAATCATCACTTATTTACCAGGGTAGGCTTTGGATTTTTCTTTTTTCTGCCAAATACCCATCTTCTCAATCTAAACTGTATCTTGAATCTGCGCCTGCAGATCCTATTTCTTATCAGTCTCATCTTTCTTCCCCCGGCTAAATATCTTTTTGACAAACTTGAACATCATCTTTAAAAACCATATTGAAAAAAGCACAAAGAGTATTACAGCTATCCCGGCTATTATCGGGTGCTTCACGATCATCCATATCACGCCTACTACCATGGCATCTTCTGAGACGCTGGCAACAGAATTAGTAAATGGCTCAGGCGAAGTATTTATTGCAGCGCGCGTGGTGGCCTTTGTAAGATGCGAATCCATTGCAATAGTGCCGCTTAAAAGCGCAGCAGGGATCTGTGCGACTGGTCCCATGTCAGCCATTGCCATGTACGAAAGCGCTGCGCCTCCTATTGGCCTTATAAAGGTATGTATGGAGTCCCAGGCAGAATCCACAAGCGGGATCTTGTCAGCAAAAAATTCTATCAGGTACATTACTATTGCTATCCCGATTATAAATGGATTGGATATAACCTCTAAATCGCCTGGCAGGCTTAACACATTCATCTTATCCAGGATCCCCAGAACTGCGATTGTAAGATAAAGATTGACCCCTGATGCCCACGAACCTCCCAAAAGCGCACCTAAATTAGACAATATATCCATATATTCTCCTTTAATGTCCGAATACTATTATACTACCTAATTTAACAAGGTAACAATAGAATTTTGGAAAGGGTTTTATAAATCTATTTTAGACTTCTATTACATTACCTAAATGTATATTTCTAAGACCTGCTTTCTTTCCTATATCTCTCGCCCTTTTTAGAGCATCGATGGGCGTTGGTTTTCCCTCCAGATATTTAAAATCAGGGTGGAAGCGAGATATATGCCAGGGGATGTCAGGGTCGAGGTTTGCAATAAATTCTGCAATATCTTTAAATTCATTATCTGAATCATTTTTGCCAGTTACAACCAGGGTTGTGATCTCTATCCATATGCCAAGTTTTTTCATTAGTTCTATAGTATCAAGGACGGGCTTTAGATGAGCGCCGCACATCTCTTTATAGAAATCTTCTCGAAAAGATTTAAGGTCGATATTTGCAGCGTCAAGATACGGCTTTATGACATTAAGCGTTTCTTTTGTCATGTAACCATTTGTTACAAAGATATTATAGAGGCCTTCTTTCTTAGCGAGCTTTGCAGTCTCATACGCATACTCGAAAAATATTGTTGGTTCAGTGTAGGTATATGAGATGCTCTTACAGTCATTCTTCTTTGCCTCTCGCACGACTTCCTCAGGCATGAGTTCATGACCTGAAAGGGTGTTTTGTCTTTTTGATACCTGCGATATCTCCCAGTTCTGACAAAAACTGCATTTGAAATTACACCCTATTGTAGCTATTGAATAAGAATACGAACCTGGCAGAAAATGGTAGATGGGTTTTTTCTCAATTGGATCCACATGTGAAGCAATAACATCACCATAGACAAGTGTATACAATTCACCATCTTTATTTTTTCTTACGCCGCAGAT